>NZ_JALQDP010000030.1:0-535224 GCF_023631165.1 Caballeronia sp. AZ1_KS37
CCCCCCCCCCCCCCCCCCCCCCCCCCCCCCCCCCCCCCCCCCCCCCCCCCCCCCCCCCCCCCCCCCCCCCCCCCCCCACCGCAAGCGTCGTTCAGGGCCGGTTCAGTTGACGGCCGATATCGCGCGTGCCGAACTTCGACCCGTCGTTATCGGCTTCTTCATAGACGAGCTTGAGCGTTTCGACGCTCAGATATTGACGCAAGAGGCCCAAAAATTTTGGCTCGACCGCGAGACGCAGCCGGTCGAATCGTTGATGCAAGCGGCTCCGTTCGAGATAATCCGCGACGGCCCGCGCGAACTTCTCACGATCCATTTCTGCCGTTTCGGTCGCGCGCGGCGCGGGGTTCCTGAGGTCCTCGACTTGCCGCAAATCCAGCTTCAATCCCTGCGTTTCGAAGATCCGGGCACGGCTGCCGTCGGCGGCGAGAACCCAGGTGATGGCGGTCATGATGCTCCTCCTGTTCGCCAGCCCAAGCGGGCTCCCGCCATTGTGCGCCTAATCTTCGTGTAGCGGCTTCGTTGGCGCCCCGCATTCGTTTTCGCGGCGCAGCAACGCGCGCGCGAATGTGCATCAAGGCAGCATCGAACCGCTCGCTGCGAAGCGCGTGTGGAACGAAAACGCCTGATCGAGACGATGCGGCGTATGTCCGCCGAGCGCTGCTGCATCGCGGTAATAGTCGCGCAAAAGATCGCGATAGAGCGGATGCGCGCAGTGCTCGATCACGCTCATCGCGCGTTCGCGTGGCGCGAGGCCGGTGAGGTTGGCGAGCCCGCGTTCGGTCACGACAATATCGACATCGTGTTCGTTGTGGTCGCAATGGGGCACCATCGGCACGATGCTCGAGATACGGCCGTCCTTCGCGACCGATTTCGTCGCGAACACCGCATACGCCGCATTGCGCGCGAAGTCGCCCGAGCCGCCGATGCCGTTCATCATGTGCGTGCCGCCGACGTGCGTCGAATTCACGTTGCCGTAGATGTCGGCTTCGAGCGCCGTGTTGATCGCGATGAGACCGAGGCGCCGAATCACTTCAGGATGATTGCTCACTTCCTGCGGCCGCAGCACGAGCCGGTCGCGATAGCGTTCGATCTCGTTGAACACTTTCTCCTGCCGTTGCGCGGACAGCGTGATCGACGCGCCCGATGCGAACGTCGCCTTGCCTGAGTCGAGCAGATCGAAGGTCGAGTCTTGCAGCACTTCGGAATAGATCGTCAGCGCTTCGAACGGCGACGCCGCGAACCCCGACAGCACAGCGTTCGCAATGGTGCCGATGCCGGCCTGCAACGGCGGCAACTGTTTCGGCAGACGCCCGCGCGAGACTTCATGCTGAAAGAACTCGATGAGATGACCGGCGATCAACGCCGTGTCCTGGTCGGCGGGCAACACGGTGGATGCGCTGTCCGGCTTGTCGGTGATGACGATCGCGGCGATCTTCTCGATCGGAATCTCGATGGCGGCCGCGCCGATCCGGTCATGCGGGCGCACGATCGGCAGCGCTTCGCGCGCGGGACGGCGCTCGGGAATCCAGATGTCGTGCAGGCCTTCGAGCGAGAGCGGCTGCGCCAGATTGATCTCGACGATCACGCGTTCGGCGAGGATCGCGAAGCTCGCGGTATTGCCGACCGAGGTCGTCGGCACGATGCCGCCGCTCTCGGTGATCGCGGCTGCTTCGACGATCGCGAGGTCGAGCTTGCCGAGGCGATTCGCGCGCAGCAGTTCGACCGTCTCCGACAGGTGTTGATCGACGAACATTACGTCGCCGCGGTTGATCGCGCGGCGCAAGGTCGTGTCGACCTGAAACGGTAGGCGTCGCGCAATCGCACCGGCTTCGGTCAGGATGCGGTCCGTGTCATGACCGAGCGATGCGCCCGTCATGAGCGTGATACGCAACGGTTCGTCTTCCTCGCGGGCGCGGCGCGCGATTTCGAGCGGCACGGCTTTCGCGTCACCCGCGCGCGTAAAGCCGCTTGCGCCGACGATCATGCCGTCGCGAACGAGTTGAGCCGCTTCGGCGGCCGTGGTGATTTTTCCGCGCAACGCGGCACAGCGAATACGATCTTCGTACATCGACGTCTATCTTCAAGAGCTTCGTTTAACCGAAGGCGATTATAGGTAGCGCGGTTTGCCGTCGAAATCGCAACGTTGAAAGACATTGTTCCAATGCCGTGCGACATTGCGCTTTGTCCAAATCGATGCACGCGAGCGCGTTCGCACGCGCCATGAAAGTGCGGCAAAAGAGCGCGCTGGCGAAAAATCGATTCGACTATAAGACGCGCGACGCCGTGGATTAATCGCCGGACCAGGAAGTCAGCTTTGCATGGCGAGGAAGGATGCGTTCAGCGATGCGCGTCGAAGGGCGCATCCGGATCCACCAGCGCCGTGCGGACGAAGTGCAGGCACGCGAGCACGCGCTGCACCTCGCGCCGCGCGTTGCGTTCGTCGCGCGTGCGTTCGAGCATGTCTTCTGCGATCACGATCGATGCGACGACCGAAGCTATCGCGCGACGCAGCGTCCGGCTATCCGGCGTGCGGAACAGCACGGCGATATCGCGCAACACACGCGCGAGCGACATGCTCCACGCGATGCGCAATGCATCGGGAAAGCACGCCGTATGCAGCGCGCGGGAGTCGCGCCGAAGATCGATCATCGCTTGTCCGACTTCGAGCGTGACGAGCATCCACAAAAGCGCATGCCGATGTTCACGCGAGCGTCGCGTGAGCAAGGCGCGCAATTGCGACATCAGATCGTGCGTGCCCGAATGGAAGCGCTCGCCGAGTCCCGCGAGCTTGCCTTCGCATGCGAGCGCCGCTTGCGCGCGCAATTGCGCGAGCGTCTTGCCGACGAGCCAACGCGTGCGTGGCGGCACGATGACCGCGCACGCGATGGCCGCGCCGAGCATCGCGACGAGAACGGCAACGCCGTTGTTCAGCAACAGGCCCGGATCGTAGACGATGCGATTGTCGGGCGCGGCGAGCAGGCAGAAGAACACGCAGAAGCCGATGCCATAGCCCGCGCTCGACGAACGCATCGCGAGAAAAGCGCCTGCCGCGAGCGGCGGCGCGAGCATCGCGCACAGGAGCGCCAGGCCGTCGATCGCCGGATACACGCGACACAGATATGCATATCCGATGACGATCGCGAGCGCCGCACCCGCGGCCATCTGCGCGATGAATTTCGAAGGCCGCGCCAATGCCGACGACAACGCGCACGCGAGCGTCGCGCCGATGACGGCGTAGCCTCCGCTCGGCCACGCCGTCACGATCCAGAACCAGGCCGTCGCCGCGATCACGATGCCTGTACGCATGAAGGTCGCGACGACGACGAAGCGGCTGGTCCGCGCGTCGTATCGCGGCGCCGCGCGATGGTTCGGAATCGACAGATAGCGAATCGTATCGGCGATGAAGCGATACAGCAGCTCCGCCGATGTCGTGAAATCGAGTTGCGTCGCGTGATCGGTGTGAGGGAGCGCGCGTTGTGCATCGCGCAGGCGTTTCGGCAGCGTCGCTTTGTAGCGCTCCAGATGTTCCTTCAGCGCTTCGCGTTCGAAGATCTGCGCAAGCTCTTCGAAGAAGGGCGCGAGTGCATCGCTCGCGCGCAGGCGCTTCATCGATTGATCGAGCGCATGCAGGCGCGCGCATGCGTCCATGAAGGCGCTGTTCAGTTGCGCCAGCTTGCCGTTGCCCTGACGCATCGCGGGCGACTCATACGTGGCGAAACCACGCGTCGCTTCGAAGCCGACGATCTCATCGACGAAATCGGCGAAGCGGCGTTCGCGCGCGATACGCGAAAGACGTCCGCGCAATACGTCGGCGGCGAATGCGGCGAAACGCATCCGGCGCGCATCGAGCGACTGCGTGAGCGTCGCGCTCGCATGACGCGGAAACACGAGCGCGCTCACCACGCTCGAACACACGATGCCGAGCATCACTTCCGCACCGCGCGTGAGCGTTGCGATGAGCAGGCTGTTCGGATCGGTGACGGCGGGAATGCCGATCAGCGCAGCCGTATAGCCCGCGAGCACGAAGCCATACCAGCGAAAGTGCCGGTAACGCACGGCGAGCGCGGTGCACGCCGCGACCCATATCGTCAGCGCGAGCGCATGGAGCTCGGGCTGTTGCACGAACACGGCGCCGAGCGCGAGCGCGGCGATCATGCCGAGCGCCGTGCCCGCGAAACGATAGACGCTCTTCGCGAGCACCATGCCGGAGAACGGCTGCATCAGGACGAAGGTGGTCGTCATCGCGACGCGCGGCTGCGGCAATTCCAGCCGCATCGCGATGCTCATCGCGATGAACGCGGCCAGCAAGGTCTTTGCGAGATGCAGCCAGACGTGGCCATCGGTGACGAGCCAGTCGCGCATCGACAGGCGTGCTTGCTGGAGCGACATGCTGACCGCCGATAGTCCTCTCGTCATGAAGGCGCCGATTGTAGGCAAGCGGACCGGGCGGATTAATGTGCAAATCAGGGAACATTCTTTCCTGATTCAACAACAATCGATCGCGCGCCAAGGCGGACAATAGCGCTTCCGAAGTGAATGTGACGGTTTGATGGACACCCTACAGAACATGCGGGTTTTCACTCGCGTGATCGAAGCCGGCAGCTTCACGGCTGCGGCTCAGTCGATGAACTCGACGACCGGCGCGATGTCGCGCGCCGTATCCGAACTCGAAGCCCATTTGCGCACGCGCCTGATGAACCGCTCCACGCGGCGTCTCGCGCTGACATCGGCGGGCGAGCGTTATCTGAAGCGCGTGCGGCAGATTCTCGCCGATATCGACGGCGCCGAAGAAGAAGCAAGCTGCGCGTATGAGCATCCGACGGGCACGTTGCGCATGTCCAGTTTCGCGAGCGTCGGACAACATTACATATTGCCTGCGATCGCGCGATATCGCGCGCTCTATCCCGATGTGAAAGTCGAACTCACGCTATCGCAGCGCATGCCCGATCTCTTCGAAGGCAGCAGCGACGTAGCGGTGGTGTCGGCGGGCGCGCTGTCGGATTCCGAAGTGATTTCGCACAAGCTGGGCGAGACCTTCAGCATTCTGTGCGCGTCGCCGGAATACATACGTTCGCGCGGCGCGCCCGACGTGCCCGCCGATCTCGCGCAACACGATTGCCTCACGCTGCAGACGCCCGCGTTTCCCGCGCGCGAGTGGACGCTCGAAGGGCCGGAAGGCCGCGAGACGATGCAGATCAGCGGAACGGTGCAGGTGAACATCGCGGAATCGCTCGTCGTCGCGATTCGCGAAGGCATGGGCATCGGCATGTTGCCGCTCTATGCTGCGATCGAAGGCTTGCGCAATGGCTCGCTCGTGCGCGTGCTGCCGCAGCACACGCTGCAGCGCACGAATCTCTATGCGCTCTATGCGTCGCGCAAGTTCGTCGATGCGAAGACGCGTACGTGGGTCGAATTCCTGCGCGCGCATCTTCCCGACGTGATCGCGCGCGATGAAGCGTTGCTCGCGGAAGTGGGCCGAACGCCATCGAAGGTTCTGCGCGCCGCGTGAATCACGTATCGCTCCACATGCGCAACAGGTTGTGATAGCAGCCGACGAGCGTGCGTTTCGCGCTTTCGTCGCCGTTGGTCGCATTCAGGCGTTGAATGGAGTTGTCGAGATCGAAGAGCAGCGCGCGTTGCGCATCGTCGCGCACGAGGCTTTGCGCCCAGAAGAAACTCGACACGCGTGCGCCGCGCGTGACGGGCCGCACCTGATGCAGGCTCGTCGCGGGATAGACGATCGCATGTCCCGCGGGCAGCTTCACTTCCTGCACGCCGTACGTGTCTTCGATGATGAGCTCGCCGCCGTCGTATTCGTCGGGCGGCGTGAGAAAGAGCGTGATCGATACATCGGTACGCACGCGCGCGCCATGCCCCGGCACGATGCGGATCGCGCCATCGACATGACTGCCGAAATGCATGCCGCCTTCATAGCGATTGAAAAGCGGCGGATACACGCGATTGGGCAGCACCGCGCTGATGAAAAGCGGATGACGCTCCAGCACGCCGACGAGCGCGTCGCCGAGTTCGAGCGCGATCGGCGAGCCTTCCGCGATCTGCATGTTGCGCTTGACCGGCGCGCCCTGATAGCCCGCGGTCGCGCGGCCATCGACCCAGGAGTCGCTTGCTTCGAGACGCGCGCGCATTGCGGCGGCGTCCTCGGGGGAGAGCACGTTCGGTATCGAGAGGATCATTGTTATTGCCTTCGCGAGCGCGCGCCATGAGTCGCATGGCGCGCGCATTCGCATCACATCACATCAACGGAAGCGGTAATTCAACGTCGCGATGAACGTGCGGCCGAGACCCGGCACCGCGCGTCCGCCATCGGACGGAATCAGGGCGTCGTAGTACTTCTTGTCGAACAGGTTCTGCACGTTGAACTGGATATCGTAGCGCTTCTGATGATATGCGGCCATCGCGTCCCAGCGCACGTAGCCGCCCGCTTGAACGAGATTGTTGTTCGCCGCGTAGCGCGACGATACATACGAAGGCCCGCCGCCGATCTGCCATACGGGCGTGAAGTCGTACGTCGTCCACAGCGTCAACATGTGCTTCGGCGTGTTGGCGGGCGTGTTGCCTTGCGTGCCGTCGAATGCCTTCAGGATGGTGCCATCCATGTACGTGTAGCCGCCGAACATCTGCCATTGCCGCGTGATGTGGCCGGCGATGCCGAGCTGATAGCCGCGCACGCGCACGTCGCCATCGAGTGAATAGCTGCCGTCCGAAGCGAGCGTGCGCGCATTGGTCTTCTCGATGTTGAAGAGCGATTGCGTGATCGACAGGCCGCCGTTCAGCAGATCCCACTTCGAGCCGATTTCATAGGACTTGTTGTGCTCGGGCGGCAGGTTTTGCTGGCCGTTGGTGAGCGTGAGCGCTTCGAGCGACGGATCGAACGACGTGCCGTACGAGACGTAGTACGACTGCCAGTCCGTCGGCTGCCATACGACGCCTGTGCGCACGCTCGTGAAATAGTTCGTCTGCGTCGCGTAACCGGGCTGATTGATCGAGTTGTTGATCGCCGCTTCATAGCGGTCCCAGCGCACGCCGCCGATCCACTTCCAGTGCTCGCCGATCGAGATGGTGTCGTTCAAATAGACGCCGATGCCGTTCGCGCTCGACTCCGCGAGATTGGTCGCCACTTCGCGATAGTTCGCCGGACGCGGCACATACGCCGGATCCACGAGCGGCACGATGGCGAGCGTGTTCGACGGCAGACCCGGCGTGGTCGCCGTGAAGGTCTGGTTGCTATACGTTTCGTGACTCAGATCGACGCCCGCGAGCATGTCGTGCTTCAAGGGGCCGGTCGCGAACTTGCCTTGAACGTCGGTCGTGTTGTAGACCGAGTGATCGTTGATGGTGCGGTCCTTGCCTTGCAGACGCACGAAGAGCGACGAGAGCGGCAGCGTCGTGTAATTGCCGTTCGAGAGCGCGGGCGACGTGCCGAGCGGGCCCGTCAGCACGGCCGCCGCGTTGGTCGCGCGCGCTTCGGTGCTGTAGTGGCTGAACTGCGTCTGGTTGCGCAGCGTGAACATGTCGTCGAAGCGATGTTCGATGCGCGCGTTCACCGTCTGCACATCCTGAATCGTGCGGTCGTCGGTGAAGCCGTAGAAGGTCTTCGTATCGACGGGCGCGGGATGGCCGTTCAACGGCGGAATGCCGTAGTCGGGCTGATCGCGGTTGTGCTGGATCAGCGCCGACAACGTCACCTGCGTCGGCGTGCCGATGCCGAATTTCACTTCGGGCGCGATGCCGTAGTCCTTGTTGATCATCTCGTCGCGCGTCGAGCCCATCGACTGGCCGAACGCGTTGATGCGGAACGCGGAGGTATCCGTCATCGGCTGATTGATATCGACCGTCGTGCGATAGCGGTCGTGCGTGCCGGCTTGCAGCGAGACATCGGCGCGCGGATTCAGCGTCGGCTGCTTGCTGACCTGATTGATGACGCCGCCCGTCGAACCGCGCCCGAAGTACAGCGACGACGGCCCGTACAGCACGTCGATCGATTCCAGATTGAACGTATCGCGATAGTACTGGCCGCGATCGCGGAAGCCGTCGAGATAGATGTCGGTGCGCGCCGAGAAGCCGCGCAGGTTGATGTTATTGCCGATCTGGCCGCCTTCGGCCGCGCCGAGCGTGACGCCGGGCACGTTGCGCAGCGCATCGGAGAAAGAGCTCACGGCCTGCGATTGCAGCACCGCCTTCGGCACCACGACGACGGCTTGCGGAATGTCGCGCAGCGCGGTCGGCACCTTTGCGCCGACGCTCGACATCTCCGGCTGGAAGTCGGGCGCGTTGGCCTGACCCGTCACCTTGACGGCGGGCAGGGTCGCGGTTTCGGGTGCGGCGGCGGAGGGCGTGTCTTGCGGTCCGGCTTGTGCGGATTGCGGGGCGGTCTGGGCGTAAAGCGGCGCGGCCATGGGCACGGCGGCAATAGTCACCAATGCCGCAGCAAGCGGCGTCTTTCTCAACATGTCGTTTTCCCGATGCTTGTTAGTGAAATTCAAATCGGCAGCGAAGCGGGTTTTCGACTGCCGACGTTGACCGATCCGAGATCGAGGCGAAGGCGGGCGACGTCGTCGAGAAAGAACCGGCGGCGGCGCCCTGAGAGCGCACGTCGCGCTCGACGGGCGTCATTGAGTCAACCTATCGACGCGATGGTGTTAAATGCGAATCAGTATCATTACATTTCTTAGAAACATTTGGAAATATCCTAGTTTCGCGACGGGTCTTTTTGCCCCTTTTTGTGACGGCGGCGCAACGTAAGATTCTGTAAGGTTGGCTTTGGCGCTTGGGCGGCGCCGCTGAAGGCTTGCTGGACGGGATCGAGCGGGCGAGCAGCAGGCGATGAAGAACGACGCTACGACGAAGCGCTTCAGAACCCCGCGACGCCCGATGTAACGAGCGAGTAAGGTCCGCTCGTCAATTGCTGTCTGAGAAACTCGATGCACACGCGAATCTTCGCCGAATGCGACGAGCGCGCCGACGTCACCGCCCACACGTCCGCGCGCTGCCGATAAGCCGGCAGAACGGGCACGAGACGGCCGTTTTGAAGACTGCCGGCGGCGTCCCAGATCGAGCACATCACGATGCCGAAACCTTCCTCGGCCCACTGCCGCACGATGTCGCTGTGGTTCGAAGCAATCGGCCCGGTCACTTTGACGCTTTCCTCGCCGTTCGGCCCGGCGAGCCGCCAGACGCCGAAACGCTGATCGCGCCCGCGAAACAGCAGGCAATCGTGATGCGCCAGTTCGGCCAGCGTTCTAGGCGTGCCGCGCCGTTCGAGATACGCGGGCGCGGCGGCGAGCACGCGAAAACTGTCGACGATCTTGTGCGCGATCAGATGCGGCGCCAGCACTTCGCCGACGCGAATGTCGATATCGAAGTTCTCGCCGACGAGATCGACGCGCCGGTCGAGCAGTTCGAGCCAGATTTCCAGCCCCGGATGGCGACGCCGTAGCAAGGTGAGCGCGGGCGAAACATGCTCGCGCCCGAGCCGCAGACTCGTGCCGATCCGCAAGACGCCGCGCGGATCGTCGAGGCCGGCGAAGGCGTCGGCCATGCCCTGGACGTCGTCGAGAATCTTTTGCGCCCATTGGAACGCCGCTTCGCCGTCGCTCGTGATGGACACGCGGCGCGTCGTGCGCGTCAAGAGCCTGACGCCGAGACTCGTCTCCAGCATCGCAATGCGCTTGCTGACGTGCGCCGGCGAGATGCCGGTCTCGGTCGCGGCGGCGATGAAGCTCGAACGCCGCGCGACGATGCAGAACAACTGCAAGTCGCGCAGGAATTGGTCGTTGTTCGCGACGAGCGCGCTTTGCGTTTTCATTCGAACGATGTTGGCCCGCTTGCGGCAGTGGATCAAGCCTAGCCGCAAGCGCGGCGCACGCGCAAGAACATCAGTTCGACAGCGACAGATACGGCGAGCTGAACGCCTGCGGCGGAAACACCGGCTGCGCGCCGCCTTGACGCGTGAAGCTGTAGCGCACATAAACGGCGGCGAGCCACTCGCGATACTGATACGCGTTGCCGAACGATGCCGTCGCGCCGAACGCGAGTTGCGGCGCGAGCTGGTATTCGCCCGTCGCGCTGAGCGAATACGACACGCCCGTCTTGCTCTGGCCGGGATAGACCGCGCCCGCATCCGGCGTCGCGCCGGAACTCGCGGCTCGCGCCTGATACGTGCCGTTCGTCGGGAAATAGTCCGACGCGTCCTGCCGATAATGCTGCACGCCGATCGAACCCTTCAGGTCGTACGTGAAAAGCCCCGTGCGTCCCATGTATTCGACCGGGAAGTTCAGGATCACGTACTGCTGCGGGCTGAAGTAGCCGCCTTGGCCATACGTGAAGTACGACAGGTTCTTGTCGTAGTGCATCAGCGTGGTGTTGGCGCCGACGGTCAGCGTCTGGTCGGCATCCTTGATGAGACGCGTGTAGATGCCGCCGCCGCCCTTCACCGCGTTGTTGGTCGCGACCTGATTGCCGTCGAGGAACTGATACGCCGCGTTCACGTAGACGCCGCTCGTGCCGTCGTCCCAGCCGAGGTCGGCGCGCGCGCCCGTCGATGTCACGCCGCCCCATTCGAGGTTCGCGCCCTGATCGCGCGCGCCGGCGTACGAAAGCAGGCTGTCGGTGACGGCGCGGCGGGCGACGGCGAGCGAATACGACACCTTGTCGGTGATCGCGTTCTGATACTGCAATCCGCCGACGACATTGGTCTCGCGAAAGCCGAGCGGCGTCGTGCCGACATCGCCCTTGAAGTTGCGGTTCTCGTAGCCGAGCGAGAGCCCGACGCCCGTCGCCGTCTGCGAGCCGTAGTTGTTGGTCGGCGGCGTGGCGGTCGCGCCGAGGCCGGAGCCGAAGCGCGCGAGCGTGTTCGGCTCGCTGCTCGCGGTGCCGGCGTCGAGCGTGACGGGCGTCGCGCGCACGATGACGTGGCCGTTGCCGGCCTTGATGCGGCCTTCGATGGGCGCTTCGATATCGGTCAGGTTCGAGAGGCCGTCCTCGCCGTCGCGGCTGCGGAAGATGAGGCCGCCGGAAATCGTGCTCGCCTGCTCGCGATTGATCTGCGCGAGTTCCTCCGCGACGCCCGCCGTCTGCGAATTCGCGACCGGCGCCGGAACGCCGCCCGTGCTCATCGTCGCGGCTGCGGCGGCGCGCTGCGCGGGTTGCGCCTGCGACGGGTAATAAGGCTGCGCGTAGCCCGCGGGCGGCTGCGGGATGTACTGCTGCTGCGCGTACTGCGGCGGCGCGTATGGCTGCGGCGCGTACTGTTGCGGCTGCTGGTAATAAGGCTGCTGCTGCGGCGGCGGCGCGCCGTAGGCGTACGGATCGGCGGGACGCGTCGTCGCGGTCTTGGGCGATGACGCCGGCTTCCTCTTCGAGCTGGCGGGCAGCGGCGCGTTGTACGCATTGGCTTGCGCCTCGCGCGCGCCGGGCGACATCGGCCAGGGCTCGGCATACGGATCCTGCGCGGCGTAAGGCTGCTGCTGATACGGCTGCGGTTGATACTGCTGCGGCTGCGGATAAGCCGGCTGATACCCGCCATCCTGTCCCGGATACGGCTGCAACGGCGCGCCCGATTGACCCGAGCCATACGCGTCGGGTCCGTAGCCGCCGCTCGGCACCGGGCGCGGCGCGGCGTTGGGCATCGTCATCGGAGCGGAGGACGGCGCGACGTAAGGCACGGAATACGGCGCGGGCTGAGGAGGCGGCAGATAGTTCGGCACGGGCTGCGAATAACCTTGAGGAAGGGCCTGACGATAAGACGCGTCCGATGCGAGCGCCGGGTTCGACGCCGTATCGACGGCCGTCTTGCCTTCGAACGGATTGGTGCCGGGCAGCGGATTCGAGCCGACACGGCTCATCGCGGTTTCCCAGCCGGGCGGGACATTGCCGCGTCCCTGCGCCGACGCCGCCGGCGCGGGCGTATTCGCGGCGACGAGCGAGCGTTGCAGGAACTGCGCGGCGAGATCGAGCTTGCCTTGCGCGCGATACATCCGGCCGATCGCGGCGAGCACGCCCGGATCGTTCGGCGCGGCTTCGTACGCCTGATTCGCGTAGGTCTGAGCGAGCTTGAAATCGCGCACGCCGCTCGCCGCCGACATCGCCGCCGTCTGCAAGCCGATATCGTCCGGACGGCGCGACAGCGCTTTTTGATAGCACGAGAGCGCGTTGCGGTCATCGCCCGCCGATGTGTACATGCGGCCGAGCGCCGCCTGCAGGTCGGCGTTGTCGGGCATCGCGGCGAGCCACGGCGCGATCACGTCGTAGGCGGCGGCGAGATCGCCTTGCCGGCGCACGACATCCGCACGCGCGATGACGATGCCCACGTTCAGATTGTTGAAGTCCGCGCGCTGCTGCGTCGTGAGCGGCATCGATTGCAGGCGGCGCATCACCGAGCCGAGCTCGGCTTCCTGCTGCGTCGCCGACAGAATGCCCGCGTATTGCAGCAGAAGACCGGTGTCGTTCGGCGCATTGGCGATGGCGCCGCGCACGAGCGACAACGCCCGCGCCGGATCGCCCGCCTTGACGTAGGCCGATGCCACCGCGCCCATCAATTCCGCATTGCCCGCCGCAACGGGTTCCGCGCGGCGCAGAATCGCGAACGCCTGCTGACGCTGACCGGACGCAGCGGCGCGCGTCGCGAGATCGGCCTGCTGATGCACCCACAGGCGATGTTGCAACGCGGTCATCGCCGGCGTGCGTTGCGCGGCCGGAATGCGGTCGAGTTGCGCGAGCCCGGCCGGCCAGTCCTGCGTTTCGGCGGAAAGCAGCGCGCTCGCGTAGAGCGCGTCGGTCATGTCGGGATGCGTGGCGAGCAGGCCGTCCATCATGCTGCGCGCATTGCCGACCGCGCCCTGACGCACGTAGATGCGCGCGAGATCGAGCCGCAGCCACGGATCGTCGGGATTGTTGAGCAGCGCGTCTTCGAAGAGACTGCGCGCCGCACCGAGATCGCCGCGTGCTTCCGCCGCGCGCGCCTGTGCCGCCTGCGCTTCGCCGCGCAGCTTGTTGATGCCGCCGGCCTTCGCCTGCTGTTCCGTGTTCAGCCGATTGGCGAACTCGAGCGCTTCGTCGCCGCGCCCTTGCGCGGCCAGTGCGCCGACGAGTCCGCGAATCGCATCGGGATTGTCGGCCTGGCGGCGCAGCGCCATGCGATACGCCGCTTCCGCGCCGCGCGGGTCGCCGTTCGCGAGCAGCATTTCGCCGAGCAGCACTTGCGCGGTGACTTCGGACGGATCGGTTGCGATCGCGCGTTCGAACAGCGCCTTCGCTTGCGCGATCTGGCCGTTGCTGCGCGCGCCGATGGCATCGCTCGTATAGGTCCAGTAGGTCGCGCTCGTGAGCGCGTCTTTCCAGCGCGCCGCATTGCCGGCCCGCGACGCGCGTTCGAGATACGTGCGCGCTTCGGAAAAACGCTCCTGCTTCAACGACGCGACGCCCATGCCGCCGAGCGCATCGGCGTCGTTCGGATTGCTCGCCAGCACCGACGAAAAACGCGCGCGCGCCGTCACGAGGTCGCCGCGATCGAGCGCGGTGAAACCTTCCGCGACGGTCCGTCCGCGCGCATCGACGGCGGCGTCGGCCTGCGAGCGCTCGCGTGCCGACTTGTCCTGCTGCACCATCGAATCGAAGCGCGCTTTGACGGCGGCGTCATCGGGCGCGACTTGCAGATACGCCTGATAAAGCGGCGCATCCGATGCGCGCGCGCCGAGCCACAAGAGCGCCTGCCGCCAGCTTTTTTTCGCGTCGGCGCCGACAGCGCTGTCGCCCGACAACTTCGCGAGCCGCGCGATGCCGTCGCGCCGCGTCGTATCCCGATACGTCAGATGCTGCGCATAGGCGAGCTGATAGCGCGGCTCGTCGGGATTCTCGCGCGCCAGTTGTTCGAGGCCGCGCCGCGCTTCGTCCCAGCCTTGCGGCGTGGCGGCGAGCGCCTGGTAATACTCCAGCTGAAGTCCGGGCGTCGCGGGCTTGCCGTCGATCGCGCGCTTGTATTCCTGCACCGCCGATGCGCTTTGTCCGCTTTGCGCGAGACGCCGCGCGTCGTTCACGGTCTGATCGCGCGAACTGGTTTCGCCAAGCCGCCGGCCGAGTTCGTCGATGTTCGGATAACTCGGCGCGACCTGGCGCAACTGCGCGAGATACTGCTGCGCGCCGCTGCCGTCCTTGCGATCGGCGAGCACCATGCCCATGCCGAAAAGCGCATCGGGCTGCTTCGGATTGATGCGCAGCACCTTCTGCCACGCCTGTTCCGCGAGATCGCCGCGCTTGTGCGCCTGCCAGTATTTGCCTTGATCGATGAGCACGTTCAGCGGATCGGCGGCGGCCTGCGCGAAGGCCATCGCCGGTGCGGCGCAGATCAGCGCCGCGATCACGCGTTTTCTGGTCTGGATCAGCATGCGCTTCTCCAGTTCGGCACGAGACGGCCGTTTTCATCGAAGCGATATCGACCGTCGATGAAACCGCCGCCAAAGAGACCGAGCACGCGATCGTAATAGACCGGCTCGCGTCCCGCGCCCGGCGGCGCGGTCAGCGCTTCGAGATGCGCGCGCGCGAGGCCCAGGCCGCGTTCGTCGTTGAGCGCCTTGAAGTACGGCGCGAGCGCGGCCCAGTAAGACAGCGGACCTTCGCCCGTCGCCGCGCCGGTCGTCACGTTGACCTTTTCCGGCGGAAAGCCCGCCTGCGCGACGCTCTGGCGCATGCCGCCGAGCGCATCGAGCCACGGACGCGCGAGCGGATCGCCCGGTGACGTCATGCCGGCCCACAGATAGACGCGGATCGCGTCGTAGCTGCCGACATCGCCGTTCTTCGGATCGACGACGAACCGGCCGTTCTGATACGCGGCCCAGTCCGGCGCGTAGCCGCGCGGCGACGTCACCTTGATCGTTTTCGCGGCGCTCTGCGCGAGCTTCGTCCACGGGCCGTCGGGCATGTCGTGCGCGAGCCCGCGCAAAACCGGCAGCGGCAGATAGCTCGGATTCAGCCGCGTCACGTCGCCGATGCGAAAGCCTTGCGGACCGGGCAGAAGCATCGGTCCGAGGCCGGGCAGGTCGACGGTTTCCTGCTTCACGATCTGCGTCGCGAGCGCGTAGGCGAGCTTCGTGTACGCCGGTTCCTTCCACAGGCGACCGGCCTGGAAGAGGTCGTACGCGATCCACACATCCGAGTCCGACGCCGAATTCGGGTCCATCACGCCGAACGAGCCGTCCGGTTTCTTGCCCCATTGCCATGCGGGCAGACGCACGTTATTCGAATCGAACTGATTGGCCGACAAGTTCGTGCGCGTCCAGCCGAGCACCCGGTCGAAGGTCGCGCGGTCGTTGGCGACGAGCGCGAAGAACAGCGCGTAGGACTGGCCTTCGGAGGTCGTCTGCTGCGCTTCGGTCGAGCGGTCGATCACGCGGCCATCGGCCTGAACGACGCGCTCCACGAACAGCCGATACGCGGACCAGTCGCATTGCTGCGCCGCGTTTGCGCCCGTCACGGACGCGGCAATCGTTGCACCAGCGAAAATCTTGGCGGTCGATACCCGCATATCAGTCCCTCAGGCGCCGCGCGGCGATCGAGCGCAGCGTACGGTAGAACAGGGCCGCGATGATGAGCGCGGCGAGCACGCCGGCGAGCACCAGCAGAATCGGATGCGACGACAGCGCCCAGCGCATGTAGTGCATCGGCGAAAGATGGCCGACGTAGTACGCCTCGCCGTTCGACGTGACCGTCACCGTGCGGCCGTGGATCACGGCCATCGCGCCTTGAATCGACGGCAGCAGGTCGTTGTCGAGCAGCGCCGCGGAAAGATCGGCGTCGGACTGGCCCGCCGCGCTGATGAGCGCCACCGCGCTGCGCCCGTTCTTGAGCGGCGATTCGAAGCCGGTCAGAAGCGCATCGCCGTTCGAGCTGACGAGCGACAAATCCGCGCGCGCGGGCGAGCGTTCCGGGCCTTGCTCGCCATGCCACCAGTCGACGAGCTTGAACGCGACATCGGAAAGCTGGAACGTGCGCGCGTCGCCGTCGCCGGAAAAGGGCATCTGCTTCGCCCAGCGTTGCAGCAGCGGCTGGCGTCCGGGCGAACCGAGGATCAGCAGATCCTTGTCGGCGAAGCGGTCGACGTCGTTCGCGCTCGTGACCGTCACGCCCGTCACCGGATAACCCGTCGATGCGCCCATGCGGCCCATTTCGAGCAGATACAGGCTGTAGTCGGCCGAGTTCGGCTCGTTCGGCAGCACGACCGCCGTCTGCGAAAGATCGGCCATGCGCGTGAACGGGAAGCCGCCGTTGGCGAACGCGGCCAGATCCGGCAGCGCCATGTAGTGCGGGAAACCGGAGAGATCGATGGTCGAATTCGGATCGACCGCGCCGACGACGTTATCGAGCACGCGGCCCTGGCATTCGCCCGTCTTGGGGATGTCGTAATAGAAATGCAGACGCAGTTGCGCGCGCGGCGTGATGAGCAGCGGCGGCAGATAAATCTCGCGGCGCGCGGCGACCGTCTTGTCCGGCATCACGCGGCTGAAGTAGTGACCGAGATCGAACGTCGATGTCGATACGGCCGGAATGCGCAGCGACTGCACGAAGCCATTGTTGACGCTGATATTGAGCGACGAGCGATCCGGCGCGGGCCGCACCGTATAGCGATAGCCGAGATCGACGGGCACGCCCTTCGTCTGCCACATGAAGAGATCGGGCGGCACGCGCAGATTCACGCGCACGGCATCGGCGTCGTAGCCGTAGGCGGTCAGGTCGCGCGCTTCCGCGAGCTCGCCGAAGCGCACCGGGCGGTCGGTCGGCAGCCAGTTGGGGGCATCGTACGGGCGGCGCGGCTGAAGGTCGTTGAACTGCGTGATCGTCGCGCTCGTGCCGGACAGCGTGTTCTGTCCGACGCCCAGCGCCTTCGCGGCGGTCTTCAGCTCGTTGTCGTCGCGGCCGAGCACGAGCAAGAGACGCCCGCGCGCGTTCGCGTCGCGTTCGACGAGCGCGATCGTCGGACCGGAGACAGCCGGAATGTCGACGCCCGCGATCTTCGCATCGCCGATGGCGAACACCACGGCATTGCCCGACAGCGGCACGTTGTCCGTCTGCGCCGGAAAGATCGCGCCGCGATAGCCCGCGAGCGAGCCGAAGTACGACGCGACCATGCCGGCGGCTTCGAGCGTCGGCAGGCTCGGCTTGCCCGCGAACACGAAAGGCAGTTCGAGGCGGCGCACGTCGCGCCGGTCGAAGAACGGAGTCGGCAGCGCGGCGAGATCGGGCTTGTTCGCGATCGACGCATACGTGAGATCGAGCGAACTCGCGTTGCTGACGGTCGCCCAGAGCGTCGAGTTCGACGGATCCTCGCACTGCTGCGTGTAGTGGCCGATCAACTGCACGTTGAGGTGATTGAACTCGGTGATGAAGCGCGGATCGATCGCCACGTCGCGCGCGACCAGCGTGCCGGCCTGTTCTTTCGGCACCGGCAGCGTCGCGGCCACTTCGCCGTTGATGAGCACCTTCAACTGCGAAATCGACGGCAACAGCGACGGCGAATAGCTATAGATCAGATGCAGGATCGCGCCGGTCACGACTTCGTCGCCGCGCACCGAAAACGCGATGCCGTTCTGGCCATCGGTGCCGCGCAGTTGCAGCGGATCGAGCGCGCCGTAATCGGCGAAGGTCAGCGTCTGACGGCGGCCGCCCGGAACCAGCGTGCCGGGATCGGCGGTCGTCGGAATGCGCGACGTGAGCGGCTTCTCGGGCTTGCCGGAAAACGCGGGCACGGGCATCGCGAGCGGCGCTTGCTGAATCGACGCCGGGTTGTAGACGACGGCGGGACTCGGCGCGGGCACGGCGCCGACGCCGGTCGCCTGCTGCGCGCCGCCGGTTGCCGCAGCGCTTTCGGCCGCCGCCGCGATGGACGCGAAGGGCGCGGCGAACGCCGTCTGCAAGGCCACGAAGACGGCCAGCGCGCGTGCAAAGGGTCGTTCGCAAAAACGCGGCGCGCGCTCGCCCGTTTCTTTTTCAACGCGCAACTTCGACATACCGATGCCCATTTTTATTGGTCTTTGGTTTTCAGCTTCTTCACATCGACCGGGCGCTTGTTCATCCAGGTTCGAAGGTCGCTGTACAAGTGCTCGAACAGTCCCGCGATGCCGCGCGTGCCGACGAGCAGCACATGCGACAGGCCGCGCAACGGCGTGTCCGGACGGCGTCCCTCCGACCATCCGGTCCAGGCGTCCGCGCGCGCGAAAGTGGTCTTCACGAAGTCGTATTCCTGCTCGCGCGTGAGTTGCGAGAAGCGCAGGCCGACGCGTCCGGGTTCCGTATAGCCGACCGTCGCCGGAAACGCGTATTCCTCGTCGCCGCGAAAGAGCGAGACGGTGACGCGCTCGTGCATCGGCACTTCGATCTTGCTCGGCAACGCGACGCCGACGCCGCCTTCCGAATAATCGATGGTCTCGCAGGCGAGCGTGCGGCCGGTCGAGAACTTGAGCATGACGGGCATTTTCATCGTGACGCGATGCGTCGCGCGGACCTGCTTGCGCTCGCTCGCCGCCGCCACCGATGCGCCGAGAATCAGCATGTTGTAGACCGTCCAGCAGAGGTTGAGGATGGTCGTGTTCACTTCGCTGCGCACATGCCAGTTGATGGCGATATGCACGATGCCCGCGACGAAGCCGAGCAGATTGAGGAGCAGCAGGAACAGATACGGCCGCGAGATGGACCAGTCGAAGTAATCCTTCGCGATCTGCCCGCCCTTGGCCGTCACGTTGAACTTGCCGAGCTTCGGGTTGATGACGGCGAGCAGCGTCGGCGCGGTGATGTACGACGCGAGCACCGATTCGTACACTTCGGCCCAGAACGAATGGCGGAAGCTGCGCTGCATGCGCGAATTGGTGATGCTCGCGTGCATCATGTGCGGCAGCGCGAAGATCGCGATGGTGCTCGCCGCCGCTTCGATCACATGCGCGCCGAAGAACAGATACGACAGCGGCGCGGTAAGAAACACGAGACGCGGCACGCCGTAGAAGAAGTGCAGCATGCCGTTGAGATAACACAGCCGCTGGCCGATCTTGAGGCCCTTGCCGGTAAGCGGATTGTCGATGCGGAAGATCTGCGTCATGCCGCGCGCCCAGCGGATGCGCTGCCCGATATGCCCTGAAAGACTTTCCGTGGCAAGACCCGCGGCCTGCGGAATCGCGAGGTACGCGGTCGTATAGCCGAGCCGATGCAGCTTGAGCGCCGTATGCGCGTCTTCGGTCACGGTCTCGACCGCGATGCCGCCGATCTCCTCGACCATCGAACGGCGCAGCACGGCGCAGGAGCCGCAAAAGAAGGTCGCGTTCCAGAGATCGTTGCCGTCCTGCACGAGACCGTAGAACAGTTCGCCTTCGTTCGGCACCTTGCGGAACGTGCCGAGATTGCGTTCGAACGGATCGGGCGAGAAGAAATGGTGCGGCGTCTGCAGCATCGACAGCAGCTTGTCGCGCAGGAACCAGCCGAGGCAGATTTGCAGGAAGGAGCGCGTCGGGATGTGATCGCAATCGAAGATCGCGAGGAATTCGCCCTTCGTGATCTTGAGCGCCTCGTTGATGTTGCCCGCCTTCGCGTGACGGTTATGCGTGCGGATCGTCCAGTTGACGCCCACTTCCTCGCAGAACGTCTTGAATTCGGGGCGACGGCCGTCGTCGAGTACGTGGATCGCGAGCTTGTCCGACGGATAGTCGAGCGCGAGCGCCGCGTAGATCGTCGGCTTCACGACGGAAAGCGGCTCGTTGTACGTCGGGATGAATACGTCGACGGTCGGCCACTGGCTGCGGTCGGCCGGCAGCGGCAAGGGCTTTCTCTTCAGCGGCCACGCGGTCTGGAAGTAGCCGAGCATGAGCACGAGGGTCGCGTAGACTTCGGCGGCGACGAGCAACATGCCCCAGGCGGCGTCGAGCGGACGTTCCCAGTAAGTCGTTTCCGTGAGCCGCCAGAACATGTAGCGGCCCGACGCGACGATCGACAGCATGATCATCACGAGCGTCGCGTACTGGCCTTGCAGGCGGCGAAAGCCGAGCGCGCAGACGAAGCAGATCGTCGCGAACGCGAGTTGCTGGCCGAACGCGAGCGGCACCGTGACGACGAAGTAAAGCGCGAACGCGGCGAAGAGCGTGAGCAGGATCACGACGATCCGGCTGCTCCAGATGCCTGCATCGACGAAACGTTCGAGGCGCGAGGTCGCGACGCTCACTTCGGTCTCGGGCGACGGGATCTTGGCGGAACTCATGCGAGCTTCCTCGGCGAAGCGGCCATCGCATCGACGGCCGAGAGGAGCCACTCGCCGCACGCGCGCAAATCGGCGGCGGCTTGCGACAGCGGATCGTAGTGGATGAGCGTCGTGTCGCACGCGAGCGATTCGGAGACGCCTTCGTCCTGATGGATGACGCCCGGAAACAGCTTCGTGCCGAGCATGTTGCGCAGCACCTTCAGCACGTCCTTGCTCAATTGACGCGACTGATCGACCTGATTCACGACGTAGCCCTGACCCGCGAAATCGGCGCGCGGCGCGGCGTAGGCGTCGATCATGCGCTCCATGCCGGGGATCGCGGCGTAGGACGCGGCATCGGCCAGCACGACGTTCAGCGCGAAGTTCGCCGCCGTGAGCGCGGTGCGCGTGTAGACGGACGAGCCCGGCGGCGTATCGACGATCACGATGTCGTTGGGGTCGAGCGCGAGCGAACCGAGCGCATGCGCGAGCCACGCCGGATCGCTATCGACGAGCGCCTCGAAGCGGCGGCGGTCGTCTTCGGTCACCGCGCCGTAAGGCAGCACGGTCACGCCGTCGACGCCATCGAACATCACCGTCTGCCAGGGATCGCGGCTGAGCGTCGCGCGCGAGATGCCGTCGATGCTGTCGAGCGGAATGCCGAAGTGCAGGCGCAGCGCGTTCTGCGGATCGAGATCGAGCACGATCACGCGACGATTGCGCGCGGCGAGCACCGACGCCAGATTGGCGGCGAGCGTCGTCTTCCCGACACCGCCTTTCGCGGAAACTACCGTGATGACTTTCATGAGCGTGAGAGGCGGCTCGCGCGAGCGTGCGTGTTCGTGGATTCGTCGCCCTGCGGACGGGCGTGGCGCAGGCGCTCGAACATGGCGTCGAGCGAGTTCGCGGACGCGCTCGGCGCGCTCTGCGTTTGCGGCTTGAAGAGCTTGCCGAGGATCGATTGCGGCGCGGCGGGCGCAGCGGCTGTCACCGGCGCAACTTGCGCAGGCGTGCGGCGCGCCGCGAAGTCCGTTCCGAACGAGGCGGCGGGGCGCGCGAGTTCAGTAGCGTTCGATTCGACCGGCGGGACCATTGTATGAACCGGCGCTGCGTTCGTCTTGGACACGGTCGCCGAATCTGGAATCGTTTCCGTTTGCGCCGGCGCCGATTCGCCGAGCACCGAAAAGCGCAGCGCGCTCAACGACTCCGCCGCCGGCGGATTGACGGCCGGAATCGTGCGGCGATGCGGCCGCGTGAAGAGAGGCTGCCTGCCGCGATGGATCGGCGTCGGCTTGTCGGCATGGTGAGCGGCGGGCGGGGCGGCGGCTTCGTCCGGGCGCGCCCGCGCGGCGTTCGGCTGCACGTCGTGGCGCGGCGCGATCTCCGGAATCGCCGGCTGCGCGAAGTCGAGCGTGGCAAGCAGCGGCCAGCGGGTGCGGGCCGTCGTGGCCTCCTTCTCCCGGCCGATTTCCTGATAGTCGCCTGCATTGCCGCCGAAATGATCGAAGAGCTTCTCGATATCGCGCGAAGTATTCATGATGCCGCTTCCTCGTCGTGCCTGTTCTTGATGCCTGGCCGGTGCTGCCTGTTTTTAGCCGCCCGTTCGGGGCGGTCGATGCCGCCGCGTCGAGGCGGCGGTCGCAATGTGCTGAAGATGCTTCAGGCCGCGACGCGCGCGAGCCTGAATTCGATGGCCGCGTCGTCGCCGAAGTCGCTCGCCTGACGGATCGCGAGTCCTTGTGCGCCGAGCCCGGCGAGCCATCGCTGATAGGCGCCTTCGAGGAACGCGGGCGTCCATTCGAGCGCGCTTTCGCCGAAGGCGGGCAGCGGCGCGCAGAAATGCACGATGCTCAGATAGTCGCGCTCGTCGGAGAGCTCGACGAAGCCCCAGTCGGTGTCGTGCCACAGCGCGTTGAGCGCGTCGGCGAGCGCCGACGTGGAATCGCAGGGCGGCAGCGGCCGGGCTTCGGCGAAGCGGCTGCCGACGTTGTGCATCAGTTGACGCAGTTCGTTGCGCCCGATCTGCGCTTCGAACTCCTCCGCGAGCGCTGCCAAAAGGCCGCGCCATTGTCTGGAAATCTGACTGTCCAACAGATAATCGAAAATAGCGGCCATGTTTTGTTCGGCAGGGCGTGAGCCGCCGCGCGTGGTTGATCGGTCCTGCAGACTTGTTTGCGTTCTCGCGGGGGACTGCCGAACCGCGACGATGGATCCGGACGTTTGTCCAGGCGCTATGACACGTCTGAACTTACTTCAATGCAGTTTTTTTCGCCAGTAGAAACACTAGCAGAGGATTTTTTGTCGGATCGGGCGATCAGGACGCAGCAGACGACCCAATTCGGGCGTTCGGCCCTCGCGCGGATGGACGAAATATCGACAGACGCGCGCTATTCCGAAGTCGGATTCGGGCTCGCCCGCAACGGCGGCGGAAGTGTACCATCTCGTTAATGAGCAAAATCAGAGCGTTGGCCCTGAATCACACCGATTGACTTTTCGCGAAACGGCGCAGCCACGGCGTGAACTAAGCCATTGTTTTGTCTGATTAAACGGCCTAAACGCAATCGGACGCGTTGCGGGGCATTTATCTCCCGCAGGCAACGGCCGACAGGCAATCGAAACGCCGCTTCAAAGGGTTTCGCAAGGCCAAAAAAACACGCCCCGAATGGGGCGTTTCGTATGACGTTTCGAACGTTCAGGGATTCGCGCGTACGGCGTCCCTGACTGCGTCCATCACAATGCCGTAATTGAGCGGGATGTCCAGCGAATCGGAGTAGCCGGGTTCGTCGGCGGACTCCTTGGGGACAGCGTGAACCGGAATCGGTTCGTAGGCGGTTTCGCCTGCCGGATTGTCGCGTCCTTCGATGGCACCCTGCAATTGCGGATTCTTCACGGTTAACTCCTTCCGGTAATGGAGCGGCGAGGAACTGCAATATAAACCAATGTCATGACATTTTGGCGACTTCGATTTGGAAACTCGCTCCGAAACTGCTGCGGGCGGCGCGCCGGTAATCGCCGCTGTCGCGCATCTCGAAAGAGTGCGGGGCCTCTAGTTTAATGGTGCGGCGCGCCTCCGAAAGCGCCGTTTCATTATGACGATCGCATGCCGATATTGCGCCCGCCTCGTGAATTCGGCCCGGAAATTGCATGAGTCCAAGTTTATCAGGTAAGTTTTTAATCATCGCCGCACGCTATTCGATTCTACGAATCGGTATTCTCCGGAAACAAACTCCATCGAAAGCGTCGGCTGTGGCGCCGGTTATTTCGCTCTATCATCAACCGCGCGGTCGGATCACGCCGGCGCGCCTGCCGCACATGCAAAGGAGAAAGTGGCAATGAGCAGAATCGCGATCATCGGGGCGACGGGCAATGTCGGCAGCCGTCTGGTGGAAGAATCGTTGCGCCGCGGACACACGGTCACGGCGATCGCGCGCGATACGTCCGGGCTCGCGCAGCGCGATGGCCTCACTCCGCTGAACGTCGATGCCCTCGATGCCGACGCGCTCGCCGCCGCGCTCGCCGGACACGACGCCGTGTTCAGCGCGACGCGCTTCGCCACGGTCTCCGAGCCGGCCATCGTGGAGCCGGTGAAGCGGGCGGGCGTGCGGCGCCTGCTGGTCGTGGGCGGCGCGGGCAGCCTGTACGCGGCGCCCGGCCAGCGCGTGCTCGATTTGCCCGATTTCCCCCCGGCGTACAAACCGGAAGCTACGGCGGGCGCGGCATTTCTCGACGCGTTGCGGCGCGAACGCGACGTCGACTGGACGTTCATCTCGCCGTCGGCGGAATTCGTACCGGGTCCGCGGACGCAGAAATTCCGGCTCGGCGTCGACGAATTGCTCGTCGACGGCAGCGGCCGTAGCTGGATTTCGTTCGATGATTACGCGATCGCGTTTCTGAACGAGTTCGAACGCGAATCGCACATCAAACAGCGCATCACCATCGGATATTGAACGCCGTCAGCCGTGCAAATCGACTTCCATTTGCTCGGCGTCTTTGGGCATCGCGGCGGCCAGAATCATCGCGGATGCGTTTTGCGGCTTCGGATCGCGCTGCGACGGCCGATAAACCTGATCCCCGCGATGAATCGGCATTCCCGATAGCGAGCACACGCCTTCGGCCGTCGCCGTGGTTGCGCGCCAGCCCTGATAGCCGTAGTGGCACGTACCGGGATCGGACCAGTACACGAGCGCCGTCGCGCTGCTCGGGCGCTCGATCACGCGCACGATGGCTTGCGGAAACGGCAGCCGATCATCCGAATGATGCGGATGCGTGCGATTCCAGTCGCGCGTCAGGCGTTCGAGAAACGCGCTCTCCGCGCGGGCGGATTTCTGGGAAGGCGCGGTGCGGGCGATATCCGTGGGCATCGCCTCGAGCAGGTGAACCGTCTGTGACCACGGGTCCGCTCTTTTCGTAAAAGCTGTCATGGCATTGTTCCAGGCTTTGACTCGACCTAGAACGTACGTCATTAAGCATATTCCGATAAATACCGCATCAGTGAATACACTATCCCGTTGCTGCGAATAATCGGGCGGCAACACAAGCGACCCTTCGTCGCGCCTTGGTGGGCGGGCGTTTAAGAGATTCGTAAGCTCGCTCGCGGGCCGGTGCAGACCGAAAAATCGATCGGAATCTCCCTCGTTCGCGAGGGTTTTGCGCGATTTGTACGGCAAGCGCACCTGGCGCGGATGCGAGAGCGACAGCGAGGCCCCGATCGGAGCCTCGCGGGATGGGCCCTTCGCATAGTCCGCGATGCGCGTCGCGGACCGGCCAATTTACGCGACGGCGCGCGCCGCCGCGCGGCCTCGCAGCCACTCCAACGCGAGCAGCAGGCTCGTCGAGAACACGATGAGAATCGTTGCGAGCGCCGCTATCGTCGGGCTGATATTTTCGCGGATGCCGGTGAACATCTGCCGTGGCAGCGTCGTCTGGTCGGCGCCGGCGAGAAAGAGCGTGACCACGACTTCGTCGAACGAAGTGGCGAACGCGAACAGCGCGCCCGAAATCACGCCCGGCGCGATGACCGGCAGCGTCACGCGGAAGAACGTCTTGAGCGGGCTCGCGCCGAGCGACTGACTCGCGCGCACGAGATTGTGGTTGAAGTTCTGCAACGTCGCGCCGACGGTCGTCACGACGAAGGGCACGCCGAGCGCCGCGTGCGCCAGAATCAGCCCGAAATACGTGTTCGCGATGCCGAGCGGTGCAAAAAACAGATACATGCCGACGCCGACGACGATCACCGGCACGATCATCGGCGAGATGAGCACGGCCATCAGCACGCTCTTGCCGATGAAATTCGCCTTCGTCAGTCCGACCGCGGCGAGCGTGCCGAGGATCGTCGCGACGAGCGTTGCCGAAGGTGCAACGATGAAGCTGTTCTTCGCCGCCATGCGCCATTCCTGCGACATGACGAGGTTGTGATACCAGCGCATCGACCAGCCGGGAATCGGATAGACGAGGAACGTGCTCGACGAGAACGACAGCGGCACGATTGCGAGCACAGGCAGGATCAGATACAGGAGCGTCAGCACGCACAGGATGCGCAGCGCGAAATACCAGATGCGCTCTATCGCGGACGTGTGGGGCGCGAACATCGGTTTGGCGAGTTTCATCTTCTTTACCCCAGGCTCACGTTCGCGCGCGTGAAGCGGCCGTAGACCACGTAGAGCAGCAGCGTCGCGGCGAGCAGCAGCGCGCCGAGCGCGCACGCCATGCCCCAGTTGATCGTTACGTTGGTGAAGTAGGCGATGTAATAGCTGACCATCTGATCGTTCGGCCCGCCGAGGAGCGCCGGCGTGATGTAATAGCCGATGGCGAGAATGAACACGAGCAGCACGCCCGCGCCGATGCCCGGATACGTCTGCGGCACGTACACGCGCCAGAACGCGGCGAACGGATGACTGCCGAGCGACACGGCCGCGCGCTGATACGTCGGCGGCACGGATTTCATGACGCTGTAGAGCGGCAGGATCATGAACGGCAGCAGGATATGCGTCATCGAGATATACACGCCGACACGATTGAACAGCAGCGCGAGCGGCGAGCCGATCAGTCCCGCGCCGATCAGCGCCGTGTTCACGAGGCCCTCGCTTTGCAGCAGCACGATCCACGCGGCGACACGCACCAGTACCGACGTCCAGAACGGGATCAGCACGAGCACCATCACGAGGTTGGCGCGGCGTTCGGGCAGCGTCGAAATCCAGTACGCGAGTGGATAGCCGAGCAGCAAGGCAAACAGCGTCACCCCGACGCCGATCACGAACGTGCGGCCGAATACGTTCAGATAAATCGATTGATCCGGGTCCGCATGGACGATATTGCCGAAGCCGTCCTGCTTGTGATCCAGCGACGCGAGGACATAGAACGGCGAATAGCGGCCGGCGTTCTTCGCGATCGCCTGCCAATAGGCGGGATCGTTCCAGCGCTCGTCGAGTTCGACGATCTTCGACTTGATCTGCGCGGCGGGCAGCGGCTTGCCGTCGTCGCCGGTGAGCGGCATCGCGCGCGCGGTCTTCGCGACGAGCGAGCGGTAGCCCGGAATCTCGGTGTTCAGCCGGCGGGCGAGGGCGCCCATTGATTCGCCTTCGGAAATCGCGGTCAAATCCTGCGCGAGCGCGGCATACGCTTCATCCGATGGCGGCGTCTTGCGGTCCCATTTCGCGAGCGCGGCGCCGGTGTGCGGCAGCGCATTGGCCACTTCGGGATTTTCGATGGCGCGTGTGAGCAGCGCGCCGATCGGCACGACGAAAATCAGAAACAGGAAGATGGCGAGCGGCGCGATCAGCGCGAGCGCCATCGCGCGCTTTTTCGCATCGGCGATCTTCAGTTCGCGCTTCAGACGCGCGCTCGATTCGCGCGATTCTTCCGCGGGGATCGTCATGGTGTTCACGCTTGTGTCTCCTTCTTGACGGTCGCGCCTCCTGGCGACGCGCGACCGTCGCGCCAGCCAGTGCTTACTTCGACGCCCACGCGGTAAAGCGCTGCTCGAGCTCGTCCCCGTGATCGGTCCAGAACGCCATGTCCTGCAGCACGGCGTTCTTCGCGTTCTCAGGCGAGTTCGGCATGTCGGCCTTGGTCTTCGCGTCGAGCGCGGCGATCGCGGCCTTGTTCACCGGGCCGTACGCGATGTTCTTCGCATAGGTTTCCTGCGGCTTCTGCGACACCGAATACGCGATGAACTGCTGCGCCACGTCCTTGTTCGGCGAGCCCTTCGGAATCGCCCAGTAGTCGAGGTCGTAGATGCTGCCGTTCCAGACGACCTTCAGGTTCTTGCCTTCCTTGCGCGCAGCGTCGATACGGCCGTTGTACGCGGTGGACATCACGACATCGCCCGCGACGAGGAATTGCGGCGGCTGCGCGCCCGCTTCCCACCACTGAATCGACGGCTTGAGTTCGTCGAGCTTCTTGAATGCGCGATCCGCGCCCGCCTTGGTGCCGAGCACCTTGTAGACGTCCTTCGGCGCGACGCCGTCGGCCATCAGCGCGAATTCGAGGTTGTAGCGCGCGCCCTTGCGCATGCCACGCTTGCCGGGGAATTTCTTCGTGTCCCAGAAGTCCGCCCAGCCGGCCGGAGCGGTCTTCAGCTTGTCGCCGTTGTAGGCGAGCGCGGTGGACCACACGAAGAAGCCGACGCCGCAGGTTTGCGGCGATTCGGGCACGAGATCGGATTTCTTCGCGATCTTCGACCAGTCGAGCTTTTCATAGAGACCTTCGTCGCAGCCGCGGCCGAGATCGCCGGATTCCACTTCGACGACGTCCCAGTTGACGTGCTTCGCTTCGACCATCGCCTTGACCTTGGCCTGCTCGCCGTTGTATTCGACGGCCGTGACCTTGTTCTTCGACGACTGCTCGAAGGGCTGGTTGAACGCGACTTTCTGCGCGTCGCCGTTCGCGCCGCCGAAGTTGACGACGGTGATTTCCGCCGCGCCCGACACTGCCGACGCGCATGCGAGCGCCGCCGCCATGGAACACAAAGCGAACTTCTTCATGATGGTTTCCTCTCTTCTTCGACTTGGTTTTGTCAGTGGACCTACGGTTGGGAAGTTCAGGCGAACACGCGCAGATGCTCGGGCGCGAATTCGAGCGCGACGGGCGCGCCGGGCGTGAAGCCGTCGAGCGCGGGCGTGCCGAGCGGCACCTTGACGAAGCATTCGTCCTGTTCGCGCACGCCGCAGCGCATGCGAACGTGGTCGCCGAAATAGATGAGGCTTTTCGCTTCGCCGGACAGCGCGTTGATGTTGCCGTTCGCATGGCCGTTGCCTTGCGTGAGATCCGTGAGCTTCATGCGTTCGGGCCGGATGCACGCAATCGCTTCCGCGCCGGGCTTCGCGTTCGCGACATTGAGCCCGGACACGCGCGTGCCGTCGGCTAAACGGATCTCGCAGAACTCGCCCTGAATCTGTTCGATGGTCCCGCGCAGCCGGTTACTGTCGCCGATGAAGTTCGCGACGAACTCGTTGCACGGCGCTTCATACAGATGATCGACGGTGTCGAGCTGCTGCACGATGCCCTTGTCGAATACGGCGACGCGGTCGGACATGGTGAGCGCTTCGCCCTGATCGTGCGTGACGTAGACGAACGTGACGCCGAGCTTCTCGTGCAGCGCCTTGAGTTCGATCTGCATGTGCTCGCGCAACTGCTTGTCGAGCGCGCCGAGGGGTTCGTCCATCAGCACGAGCTTGGGTTCGAACACGAGCGCGCGGGCGAGCGCGATACGCTGCTGCTGCCCGCCGGAAAGCTGCGCCGGATAACGCTTCGCGAAGCTCTCCATGCGAACCATCTTGAGCGCGTTGTTCACGCGATGCGCGCGCTCTTCGGCGGACATCTTCCGAACGGTCAGCGGATATTCGACGTTCTGCTGCACCGAAAGATGCGGAAAGAGCGCGTAGTTCTGAAACACCATGCCGATGTCGCGCTTGTGCGGCGGCACTTTGTTGAGCAACTTGCCGTCGAGCCAGATCTCGCCGCCGGTCGGGAACTCGAAGCCGGCGAGCATCATGAGACACGTCGTCTTGCCCGAGCCGGATGGCCCGAGCAGCGTGAGAAATTCGCCCTGATAGATGTCGAGATCGAGCGATTTGACGACGAGCGTTTCGCCGTCGTACGTCTTTCGAACGCCGCGAAAACTGACGATCACCTGATCGGATTTCATCTGTCCGTGTCTCCTTCGGAAAAACCCTGTTGCCTACTGCCGGACGGCTGCCGACGTGCGGAAATTATTTCCACTACCTGCGATAACTATAGCCCGCCACGGTTCTACAATGTGGAGCCATTTCAATATTCAAAATAGAACCACTTGAGGGTGACCGGAATAGTGGTTTTCATGCGATGGGAGATACCGTGGATACGATCATCCTGGCCGACTGGCTGAGCGCGCGGCTCGATCGCACGGCCGCCGAGCCGATGTACCGGCAAGTGCTCGAACTGATGCAGCAGGCCATTCTCACGAGCCAGCTCGCGCCGGGCACGAAGTTGCCGAGTTCGCGCACGCTCGCGATCGATCTCGGCATCGCGCGCAATACCGTCCTGCATGTCTACGATCAGCTCACGGCCGAAGGCTATGTGAATTCGACGACCGGCAGCGGCACGTATGTCGCCGACACCGCGCCGCGCGATGGCGTCGCGAAGAAAGCGAAAGCCGAGGAAACGAAGGCGTCGTGCACGATCTCGCGGCGCGGCGAGCGCCTGATCGCGCAGGCGGGCGTGTCGCCGAAACAGTGGGGCGCGTTCATGCCCGGCGTGCCGGACGTCGCCGAGTTTCCGGCACGCACATGGAGCCGCTTGCAGGCGCGTCTATGGAAGCGCGCGAACCCCGATCTGCTGACGTATGCGCCGGGCGGCGGCTATCGTCCGCTGCGGCGCGCGTTGTCGGATTATTTGCGCGTCGCGCGCTCCGTGAAGTGTCAGCCGGACCAGATCATCATCACGACGGGCATTCATCAGTCGATCGATCTCGCCGTGCGCCTGCTCACCGATTTCGGCGATCGCGCGTGGGTCGAGGAGCCGTGCTACTGGGGCGCGCGCAGCGTGCTGCAATCGTCGGGGCTGACGCTCGTGCCGATTCCCGTCGACGCGGAAGGGCTCAATCCGGCCGCGCGCGACATGACCGAGCCGCCGCGCATCGCGCTCGTGACGCCGTCGCATCAATATCCGCTCGGCATGGTGATGAGTCTCGCGCGGCGTCGCGCGCTGCTCGAGTTCGCGCGCCAGCACAAGGTGTGGATCATCGAGGACGATTACGACAGCGAGTTCCGCTACGGCAGCCGGCCGCTTTCGTCGTTGCAGGGACTCGACGACGCGGGGCAGGTGATCTATGTCGGCAGTCTCGGCAAGATGCTTTATCCCGGCTTGCGCATGGGTTACATGGTCGTGCCGGAGGAACTTGTCGAAACGTTTCGCATCGGCGTGGCGGAACTGTATCGCGAAGGGCAACTGATGCAGCAGGCGGTGCTGACCGAGTTCATTCTCGACGGGCACCTGACGTCGCATGTGCGGCGCATGCGCGGACTGTACGGCGAGCGTCGCGAATTGCTGATCAACGCGATCCGCGCGCGTTTCGGCGATACGCTCGCCGTGCGCGGCGACGAAGCCGGACTGCATTTCGTGCTCGAACTGCCGCAGTTCGTCGACGATCGCGCGGTCGCCGCCGATGCGCTGGCGGCCGGCGTCGTCACGCGCCCACTGGTCAATTACTTCATGAACCGCGACGAGGCGTTGCGCGGTTTGATGCTTGGCTACGCGTGCGTGCCGAATCATGACATCGCGCCGAATTTCGCGAAGCTCGCCGATGTGATCGAGCACGCAATGGCGCCCATGCAGGTCGCGCAGGCATGAAGCCGTTCATCGCGCTACTCGGCTGCGCCGCGCCGGACCGCGCGGACGACGCGTGCGAGCGCCTTCAATGCATCGGCGGGCGAATCGCTGAATTGCGCGGCGACGATCGCGCCGTCCACGGCGAGCGCGAGCGCTTGTGCATCGGCTTTGGCGGTGCGCGAAGCCGGCATCAGCGCGCGGATCGCCGCGGTCATGTCACGCTTGTGGCGACGTGAAATATCGATGGCCTGCGGCAGCGTCGCGCCGACTTCGACGACCGAATTGATGAACGCGCAGCCACGATAATTCTCGCTGCCGAACCATTCGGCGAGCGCGGGCACGAGCGCGTTGAGCGTTCCGCCGTGGCGAGCGAGCGCGTCGCGGAACCATGCCATCCAGTTATCGTGACGAAACGTGAGGAACGCGACGATCAGATCGTCCTTGCTCGGGAAATAGCGATAGAACGTCTTTTTCGCGACGCCCGATTCGGCGATCACACGATCGATGCCCGTTGCGCGAATGCCATCGCGATAGAAGAGATCGTGCGCGGTGTACAGGATGCGCGCGTCCGGCGCGAGCTCGGAGAAATCGCTGGAGATTGCGGAAGTATTCATGCAATCGATTGTAGACAGGTTCGTCTACCTGCGCTAGAGTGCGTCGGGTAGACAGACCTGTCTACTCATCTCATCGCTTAGAGCAAAGAGGACTCGCCATGGAATCCAAGCCGCCGTTTCCGCCGTTCGATGAAGCATCCGCCAAGCTGAAAGTCCGTCTCGCCGAAGACGGCTGGAACACGCGCGATCCGGAGCGCGTATCGCTCGCGTATAGCGTGGACACGCGCTGGCGCAATCGCGCCGAATTCGCGAACGGGCGTGAGGAAGTCGTCGCGTTTCTGCGTCGCAAATGGGCGCGCGAACTCGACTATCGGCTTATCAAGGAATTGTGGGCGTACACGGGCAATCGCATCGCGGTGCGTTTCGCGTACGAATGGCACGACGACGCGAACAACTGGTATCGCAGCTACGGCAATGAAAACTGGGAATTCAACGAAGCGGGATTGATGACGCACCGTCACGCCTCGATCAACGATCTGCCGATCAAGGAAGCGGACCGCAAATATCATTGGCCGCTCGGTCGCCGGCCCGACGATCATCCGGGCCTGAGCGACCTGGGCTTCTGACTTCGGGGCCGGCTACATATCGCGTCGTCGCCGGAACGCCCACCATCCGGCGAGCGCGGTGAAGGTCGCGACGATCGCCACGAGCAGCCAGAAGCCGTGGTGATTTTCCGCGAGCGGAATGCCGCCGACGTTCATGCCGAAGAAACCCGCGACGATATTGATCGGCAGCGCGAGCACGGTCACGAGCGTCAGCGTGAAGAGCGTGCGGTTGCTTTGCTCGTCCATGCGCGTCGCGACTTCTTCCTGCAGGAGCTTGATGCGCTCGACGAGCCCGGCGAGATCGTTGAGCACGAGCGAGAACTCTTCGGTCGCGTCGCGAAGGTCCTGAATGTCCTGCGAATGCAGCCAGCGCGGCGGCCGCGCGAGCAGCCGGAACACGGAGCCGGGTTCGGGCGCGAGCAGGCGCTGCAGCCGGACGAGCACGCGCCGCAGTCCGCCGAGATCGGTGCGGGTCGCGGCGCCGCGCATCGACAGGAAACGGTCTTCGATGCCGTCGACCTCGACGCTCGTGCGCCGCACGATATGCACGAGCAGATCCGCCTGATCGCGCAGCAGATGCGCGAGCAACTCGGCGGGCGAACGGAAGATTTCGCCGCGTCTAACCGACTCGCGCAGCGAATCGACCGATCGCAAGGGCTTGAGCCGCGCCGTCACGATCAGCTTCTGATGCGTGTAGACCCACAGCGTCGCGATCTCCGAGGGCGTCAGCTCGAAGTTGAACATCACATCGTTGATGACGGCGAGGAGCGCGCCTTCCTGATGCTCGATGCGCGTCGAATGCGAGCCTTCGTTGAGCGTGTCGAAGAACGCGTCGGGCAGGCCGAGGCGGCCGCGCATCCACCGTTCGCACGAACTGTTCGCGAGATCGAAGTGCAGCCAGACGAATTCCTTGGGCGTGTCGTCGCGGGCGAGCCATTCGCTTGCGGCTTCGGCATCGATCGGCACGCCGGGCAGATCGGCATGAAATCGGAAACCGCAGACGAGGCCGGAAAAGTCGGAGCCGTAAGGCGGTCTTTGCAGGGTAGCGGGATTCATGCGGGCGTTCGGTTACATTCTGAGTATGTCGGCGTGTCGGCGGATGACGCGGCCCCGACGCTTCTGGCATGCGCGTCGCCACGCGCTAGTGTGCCATCGGTCGCGCCCCGGATCGCGATCGTATCGCGTGAAAGCGAGCGAAACGACGGCCACGAACGCGGTGCGCCGTGCAAATATGACTGTCATTTTGTCGGCGTATCATCGCGCCACGCAAGACGGGCGCACGCGAGGCGCCGCGCGCGAAACTGGGGAGAAGGCAGTGGAAGACCATGACGACATGGACGGGGCGACGCAAACCACCGCGAACGGGCTGGTTCGCCTGGCGTCGGTGATTGCGGGACTGGCGCGCGAAGGCGCGATCGATACGCGCTTCGGCGCGAAGCTCCTCAAGCGGCTCGACAAGGAAGCGCGGCGCGTATCCGAACCCGGCGGCGCGCCGCTCGACGAGACGGAGCAGTCCGCGCTGTTCGGGGCGCTCGGAGAACTGGATGTCGCGTTGCGCCAGCGCGACGCGGCATCGCTCGTCGAGGCGAATGCGCGGCTGCGCGAGAGCGAAAGCGCGTCGGGAAAGCGTCGCAAAAGCCGGAAGAGCGGCGACGCCTGAGCTTGGCGGCGGGCGGGCGCGAAACATGCTGTTGGGCAGTCGTATGTTTCCGTCGAACGCCCATGCCCCTGTACTTGCATTCTCCTCATTGCGCGCTTTGGACGAATCGCAGCGTCGATGTCGACCGCGATTCGTGGCGCATCCTTATCGTCGACGACAACGCCCATAGCGCCGAAGCGCTTTGCGCCGCGCTCGAAGCGGAGGGCTTCGACACGCGTTTTGCGTTGTCCGGCGTCGATGCGCTCCATACGATCGACAACTGGGTGCCGCACATCGTCATTCTCGATATCACGATGCCGGAACACGACGGTTTCGCAACCGCGCGCGTGCTTCGCCGTATCGCCCGCACGCGCGACGCGGTGATCATCGCGTTCACGGCGCTCGGTGAGGACATCGTGCGGGCGGAGGGCATGCATTCCGGATTCGACGGTTATTGCCAGAAGGGCAACCCGCCCACGGAACTGCTCCGCCTGATCGGACGGCTCGTTCACTGAGATAACGCGGGATGTCGTTCGCGCTAGCGGGAAATTCGCACGCCCGTGCGCTAAATAATTGTTCGTTCCCCGCTAAACGAAGCAGCCGAGCGCGCCGCTTGTCGCCACGCGCAATCGCCCGCCAGGCGGACGTTTAGGACGATTTTGAACGATCGTGCGGCCAACTATTGTTGGTCCATATCGAAAACTGAATTGAAATTTATGGAGATAAAAAAGCGATAGTAGGGGTATACACTGCATTCCATCGACGTAGCAGACAGTTTCTCGCAAGACCGCTGCGGCGCTTTCTGATTGAACGTCAACCGTCTTTGGAGCTCACACTATGAAACGCAATCTTCTCGCTACCCTTCTGATCGCCGCTACCGCCACGCTCGCCGCTCCCGCTTTTGCAAGCGGCTACGGTCCGGCTCCGTTCTACCGTCCGGCTGTCGGCGCGCCGACGTCGCAACAAGGTCCGAGCGCACAAGCGATCGCCGCCGAAGAAAACGCGAACGGCACGAGCACGACCGCTTTCGGCGGCTCGCGCGACGCGCTGGCTCAGTCGGGCACCCGCACGCAATCGGCCAACAAGGCTCAGTCCGTCTTCTTCGGTCAATAACCGGTTCGGCCAGCCCGGCTCATCCGCCGGGCCGACAGGCTGAAAGACTGATTCGGCGCGCGCCGCGCAGGCTCAAAAGGTCTGCGTTGCGCGCGCCGAACGCGTTTCAGGCCGCGAGCGCGCCGCGCATCACGTTCGCGAGCTCCGACGCCTCGAACTTCGACACATACGCGTTCGCACCGACCTTGCGTACGTGCTGCTCGTTCGCCGATCCCGACAGCGACGAGTGAATCACCACCGGAATGTGCATCAGCCCCGTCTCCGCCTTGATGCGGCGCGTGAGGGTGAAACCGTCCATTTCGGGCATTTCCAGATCGGTGAGCACGAGCGCGATGTGATCCGCGACCTCGGTGCCGTCCTTCTCCGCCTTTCTGAGCGCCGCTTCCAGTACGTCCCACGCTTCCTGGCCGGTTTTGGTCATCACGAAGGGCACGCCCATCGCCGTGAGACTTTGCTCGATGAGCGCCCGGGCGACGCCCGAATCGTCCGCCGCAAGCACGCGCGCGCCCGGCTTGAGCTGCAGCCGACCGGTGTTGGCCTCGGTGATATCCGTTTCCTGCGACGGCAGCACATCACGCACGATGCGCTCGACGTCGAGCACCTGCGCGAGCCGCGAGCCGTCGACGTTGCCATCGAGCCGCGCGAAACTCGTCACGGTCTTGCCGCCCGAGTGCGATTCCGCCGACAGCACCTGATTCCACTCGAGCCGCACGATATCGTCGACTTCCTCGACCGCGAAGCCTTGCGTCGTGCGCGCGAATTCGGTGACGAGCAGAATTTTCGGACCGTTTTTCGGCCGGCAGCCGGTGATGCGCGCGAGATCGATCACGGGAATGATCTGGCCGCGGATATCCGCGACGCCGAGAATCTCCTCGCGCGAACCGGCGACGGCGGTGATCGTCGGCATCGCGAGAATCTCGCGCACCTTGAACACGTTGATGCCGTACAGCTCCCGTTGCTCCGAGCCCGGCGACTCGCCGAGCCTGAACAGAAGCAATTCGAACATGTTGCTGCCCGCGAGCCGCACGCGCTGCTCGATATCCTGTTGTGAACTGCTCACCTCGTTCTCCCTCTAAGCGATGCCTTCGTGTGTTTGCCGGTGGCTTCACTTTCCACCAGATGCCTGATTAGCGGCATTAATCGGCGAAACTGAAGGCATGCGTGACGACGCGCGAGATGAAACGCGCGGCGCACGTCTCGCGCGGCGCCGGTGATCTATACTTTTTTTGAATGGTCGGGTTAATGCCGATGAAGGCATCGCGCGCGAGGCTTTACGCTGCATACAGGCGCAAGATTACCCGTCGCCCAGGCGCAACAACGTTCCCCGCTCATAACGGAGGCGCTCGATGGCAACAGTCGCACAGGTTCTGAATTCGAAACCCGACCAGACGGTCTTTACCGTTCCAGCCACGGCGTCGGTCTTCGATGCAATCAAGCTGATGGCCGACAAGCACATCGGTGCGGTGATCGTCACCGAAGGCGACGAGATCGTGGGCATCATGACCGAGCGCGACTATGCGCGCAAAGTCGTCCTGATGGACCGCGTCTCGAAGCACACGCCGGTGCGCGACATCATGACGTCGCACGTGCGCTACGTGCGCCCCGACCAGACCACCGACGACTGCATGGCGCTCATGACCGACAAGCGCATGCGTCACTTGCCGGTGATCGACAACGGCAAGCTCATCGGCATGATCTCCATCGGCGATCTGGTGAAGAACATCATGGCCGAGCAGCAGTACACCATCCAGCAGCTCGAGTACTACATTCGCGGCGAGCACACTTGATTGCCGGCGATCCGGCTGTAAGCATTTCGTTATAATCGGCAGGCTTCGCCTATGAGCGCGGAGCCACGCTCGTCGTGCGCGATCCGCGCGCGCGGAGCATCGAGGGAGCGCCGCCGATGACACCGACTGCCGCATCCGCATCTCCATCCGCCGACACCGCAAAAACGCTCGCCGCCGACGCGCCGTTCTTCATCGTGATGAACGCGGGCTCGGGACGCCGTCAGTCCGACGCGACCCGCAGCCTGCTCGAAAGCGAACTCGGCGCGGCCGGGCGACGTTTCGAATTGCGCGTCGTCGACGATCCGCGCGGTCTCGCGGACGTCGCGCGCGAAACCGCGGCGGCGGCGTGCGAAGCGGGCGGCGTGCTCGTCGGCGCGGGCGGCGACGGCACGCTTTGCACGGTCGCGCACGCGGCGCACGACGCCGGCTGCCCGTTCGCGGTGCTGCCGCGCGGCACGTTCAACTACTTCAGCCGCGACCACGGCATTCCCGCCGATCTCGAGCAATCGACGAAACTTCTGCTCGACGCGCGCGCCTATCCGGTGCAGGTCGGCTTCGTGAACGCGCGCATGTTTCTCGTCAACGCGAGCCTCGGGCTTTATCCGCGCTTGCTCGAAGATCGCGAAATCTACAAGCGGCAATTCGGGCGCAGCCGGCTCGTCGCGCTCTGGTCGGCGCTTTCCACGATGCTCAAGCCGCATCGCCATTTGCGTCTGCATATCGATCACGATGGCAGCACGACCGAAATTCGCTCGTCGACGCTCTTCGTCGGCAACAACCGCCTGCAGATGGAGCAGATCGGCATGCCGGACGAAGCGCGCGCGCTGGAACAGGGCTTGCTCGTCGCGATTGCGCCGCGGCCGGTCGGACGGCTCATGCATCTGTGGCTGTCGCTGCACGGCGCGGCGGGGCGTCTGTCGGATTCCGATCACGTCGTGAGCTTCACGTTCGAGCGCATCACGGTGACGCATCCGTCGAAGAAGCGCAGACTCGTCAAGATCGCGACGGATGGCGAGGTCGCAAAACTGCAGATGCCGCTGGAATTTCGCGTGTCCGACAAACCGCTTTTCCTGCTCAAGCCTGAGCCGACAGTGGCCGAAGCCAATCGCTCATGACCTTGCTGTTGCAGATTTCCGATACGCATTTCGGCACCGAGCGGCCGCCGGTGGTCGCAGCGCTCCTGCGGCTCGCCGATGCGCTCGCTCCCGATCTCGTCGTGCTGTCCGGCGATATCACCCAGCGCGCGCGCAAGCGGCAGTTCGCGTCGGCGCGCGCGTTCGTCGATGCGCTCGGCGCGACGCCGACGCTCGTCATCCCCGGCAATCACGACATTCCGCTTTTCGATCCGCTCGCGCGGCTGTGTTATCCGTACGCGAATCATCAGCGCGCGTTCGGCGCCGATCTCGAACCGGCGTTCGATTCGGCGGGGTTGCTCGTGCTCGGCGTGAACACGACGCGGGCGTATCGTCACAAGGACGGCGAAGTGTCGATGCAGCAGGTGAGGCGCGTCGCCGCGCGGCTGGAGGCGGCGAGCGCGGCGCAGTTGCGCGTCGTGGTCACGCATCAGCCGGTGGCCGTCACGCGCACTCAGGACGAAAAGAATCTGCTGCACGGACGCGAGCGCGCGGTGCCGCGCTGGGCGCGTGCGGGCGCGGACCTGATTCTCGGCGGGCATATTCATCTGCCCTACGTGTTGCCGCTGCACGATACCTTCGCGGGACTCACGCGCCGCATGTGGGCGGTGCAGGCGGGCACGGCGCTGTCGTCGCGCACGCGCGGCACGATCGACAATTCGGTGAACGTGATCCGCCACGACGCAAGCGTTGGCAATGGCGACGGGCGTCGCGCGACGGCCGAACGCTGGGACTATTCGGAGACGACCGAAGCATTCGAGATGATCGCGCGCCACGATCTCGCGCTCGGCGTCGCGCAACCGACGGATGCTGTCACGTCGCCCGGATGACGAGTTCGGCGAAGCCCGTCGCGGCATCGTGCTCACGCGTGTAACGTTCGCCGGGCAGATGCGCGACGATGATCTCCGCCGTCGTCCGCACGATGCAGCCCGGCGTGACGTGGCCGCCGGAGACGCGGCCATCGGCATCGGCGATGCTCATGTGCAGGTGCGGGCCTTGCGCTGACAGCGTGCCGGCGAGCGTGACGATTTCGAGATCGCCGCGCAATTCAACGGCTTCGTCGCGGCCCGCGTAGCGCAGACGCGCGACGTTCAGGCTGCCGATGCCCTGAAGGACGAACGCGGCGGAGAGCGCGTGCGCGCGGAAGGCATGATCGAGCGCGGCGCGCAGATCGTCGCCGGGCGACAGACGAAGGGTCATCGCATGCATGGATGAAGGACTCGTAGGGGATCACGTTCAAGACTACACGCTGGCGGATCGCGGTGGCATCATGGGCGCGGTCCGCCGTGGCTATTTCTTACTGTGGAGACGCCATGAGTTTCGAACTGACGATGCTTGCCTGGACGCTCGTGCTCGCGCTGGTGCAAGTGTTGCTCCCTGCGGTCGTGCGCAACCGCGAAGTCGGCATCAGATACCAGGCCGGCCCGCGCGATGCCGCCACGCCGCCGCCCAGCAAGCTTTCCGGACGGCTGATGCGGGCGCAGTCGAATCTGTTCGAGACGCTGCCGATTTTCGCCATTGCGGTGCTGATCGTGCACGTCACGGGGCGCGAGAACACGCTCACGCACTATGGCGCGCTTGCGTATTTCGTCGCGCGTCTGGTCTACGTGCCGCTCTACGCTGCCGGCGTGCCGTTCGTGCGCTCGCTGGTGTGGCTGGTGTCGGTCGTGGGCATCGTGCAGATTCTCGTTCCCATCATCTGACGAGGAGTGAAGGGCAATGACCGATCAAGCTTCGACCATCGAGATCGAAACCGCGCCGAATCCCGAATTCGCCGTGATCCTGATGCACGGCCTCGGCGCCGATGCCAACGACTTCGTGCCGCTCGTGCCCGAATTGCGTCTCGCCGATGCGCCCGCGATCCGCTTCGTGTTTCCGAACGCGCCGGAGATCGCCGTGACGGCGAATAACGGCTATGTGATGCGCGCGTGGTACGACATTCTGTCGTTCGAGGGCATCAACCGGCGCGTGGACGAGGCGGGCATCGTCGCTTCGGTCGGGCGCGTGCGGGCGCTTATCGAGGCGCAGAACGCGCGGGGAATTCCCAGTGAGCGCATTTTTATCGCGGGATTTTCGCAGGGCGGTGCGATGACCTATCAGGCGGGGCTCACTCATCCCGAGAAGCTCGCTGGGTTGATCGTGCTGTCGGGCTACATTCCTTCCGAAGGGCTGATCGATGAATCGCTTTCCGAAGCGAACCGATCGGTTCCCATCTTTGCCGCGCATGGGAGCTTCGATGATGTGCTCAATGTGGCTCTCGGTGAGCAGGCGTGCGAATTCGCTCGCGGGCAAGGGTGTGAGGTCGAATGGCATGCCTATCCTATGGCGCATTCGGTTTGTATGGAGGAGGTTGAGGCGTTGCGGGCTTGGTTGGGGGGGCGGTTGCGAGGGTGAGGTTTTTTTTCGCCGGATCCCGTTTTCGTGTCGGTCTATTAGCGTTGCCCCTGTGCGGGGCGGCACTCACTTTCTTTGCTGCTGCAAAGAAAGTAAGCAAAGAAAGCAGCTTTTCAGGCCCGCGGTCACACGCAATTTGGGTAGTCCTCTCGTCCTCGATGGCACTCGCCTAAAGAGTGCCCTCATCACAATAACGGGACTTGGATCGCGCACGGTCCGCCGCCCGAATACGTTGAGCGCGCTGGTTCAGCACGAAAGAGCTTCGGCACAGCGCTACGCGCTGCCGCCGGGTATGCAAGGGAAACCAACGTGCGGCACTTGCAGTGAGATGGAGACGTTAGTAGAGAAGCACGCGCGGACCCGATTGACCGGTCGGCCGCGAAGCGGGCCGGAGCTATGTGGTGCTGAACCAGATTGTTGTGTGGTGCGATGTGACAGACCGTGCGCGAGCCAAGCCCGGTGATTGTGATGAGGGCACTCTTTAGGCAGCCCACGATGGACGAGAGGACTACCCAAATTGCGTGTGACCGCGGGCGTATCGGAAGCTGCTTTCTTTGCTTACTTTCTTTGCAGCAGCAAAGAAAGTGAGTGCCGCCCCGCACAGGGGCAGTGCTAATAGACCGACGCGAAACCGGGATCCGGCGAAAAAAAGACTCACGCACCCGAGTCACAAAAACCAGCAATCAAAGCAAGCATCCCACGCCGCAATTCCCCAGGACTAACGGGCTTGGAAAGCACGTCCTGCTCACACGCGAGCGGCACGATACACGCGGCCGGTTCACCGGTAACGACGAGACAAGGACAAGGCCGCCCAAGCCGCGTCGCACCGAGCATCGCCACTTCCCGCGCGGTCTTGGCATCACGCAGTCGAAAGTCGGTAATGATGAGATCCGGAAACCGCTCGATATCGCCGAGAATCGTCTCGAACTCCTCGAAGCTCGCCGCCGAGTCATAAAGCACGCCCCATTGCGACAGCAGCGCTTCGGTCGACGCCCGCACGAGCCCATCGTCCTCGACGAGCAACACATAACGCCCCTTGAGCTGCGCCATTTCCGCCGCCTCGGAACGCGCCGGCGCACGCGCCGACGGCGTGTCGGGCGACGGTCCGCACAGCGGCATTTCGAGCGAAAAGCGCGAGCCGCGCCCTTCGGTGGACTTCAGTTCGATGCGATGCTGATCGAGCATCGACATCACCGCATTGACGATCGACAGCCCGAGCCCCAGCCCCTTGTCGCGATCCTGCTCGGGATTGTCGACCTGAAAGAACGGCTGAAAAATCGCATCGAAATAATCGGCCGGAATGCCGATGCCGTTATCCAGCACGTCGATACGCGCGCGCGTCGGCGAACGCACCACGCCGACGATCACGGTCGGCTTCGAAGTCTTGCTCTGATCTGCATACTTGATCCCGTTGGACACCAGATTGGCCACGGCGCGCCCGAGCCAGTGCGCGTCGCTGCGCACGCAGACGACATCGTCCTTCGGCAGCCGCAGGCGCAATTCGACGCCGCGGCTCATCGCGAACGGACGCAACTGCTCGGCGGCTTCCTCGACGATCTGTCGCACGTCGAATACGTGATAGCGCGGCACGACGCGCCCCGATTCCAGCCGCGAGAGATCGAGCACCGCGTTCAGCAGCCGCGCGAGGATCACGGACGAACGCCCGCACTCGTTGATGAGCCGTTCGGCCTGATCGAATTCGCCATTGCGGATGGCCTCGGCCGCCGCCTGCAGGAACAGATTGAGCGCGTGCATCGGCTGACGCAGATCGTGCGTCGCCGCGGCGAGAAAGTTGGATTTCTCGCGGCTCGCGGTCTGCGCGGCGATCATCTGCTGTTCGCGCAGCGCGAGCAGCGCGTTGGTCTTGTTCTCCTGATCCTTCTTGGAGACTTCGAGCTCGCGATTCTTGCGGCCGAGCGAAACATTCGCGGTGCGCAATTCGTCGTTGAGGGAAGCCAGCGCGCGCTCCGAACTATAGCGCTCGCGCGAGACGCGCTCGGCGTGCGTGCAGACGCCGTGCCCCACGACCACGACGTTGAACATATAGAAGAGCCCCGCGAAGAAATCCTCGGGGTTGAGCAGATGAATCGTCACCTGCAACACCACGATCGACGCCAGCGTGATGATGCCCGCTGTCAGCGCGACGCGAGAGCGCAGATAAAAGAAACTGAACTGGAAGAACAGCGCAAGGCACAGCCCGATGAAATGCTGCGTGTAGTTATAGGGCGCGGGCGTGATCGCGACCATTGCGAGGATCAGGCACAAGAGCCCGTAAATGCCCGTCAGAATGATGCGTTGCGCGGTGGCGTGCGAGCGGAACGACGGCCGCAGCACCAGCACGCCGACAAAAAACAGCAGCGCGATGCCCGCGAAGCGCAGCGCGAGGATGTCGGGCAGGCGCGAATCGAGCGCGCGGTTGCCCCGCGCGAAGCTGAAGTCCCACCAGAGGAAGCACGTCCAGATGGCAAGCGCGAGCAGCGTCGACGCGCGCCGGAATGCGCAGAAGCGCTGGCTGTGGTCTTCGAGAAACTGCGCTTCGAGGACGGGATCGGAAAACGGCGCCGGAATCGAGAGATTGCGCACCAGGCTCGCGCCGGCCTCGCGGGCCGCCGAGAGAAGAATGCCTGGATTGCGCACGCCGGCGGCGCGTTGCGGTACGGCCATCTTCATGCTCGCTCAGGGAATCGGGATATCTACTTTATGCCAACGCGGTCAGACAAATACGCCTTTTTTTAGCAATCGGCCATTATCTCCGGCAATTATTGCGCTTTTTTGGCGAGTTGCGAGGGCACGCGGCGAGACGGAAGGAAGGAGGAAGGGAGCCGATCGGCGGGCGTTTGATCGTTTGCCCGCCGATTCGAAGGACAGCCACAACGAATGCCCCCCGCACGATGACGAGGGCGGTCTCGAGGAGAACCGTTCAGCTTTTCGGTTTGGCCTTGGTGGTGCGCTTCGTGACCTGCGTTTCCTTCGCGCCTGCGGCCTTCGCGGGCGATGCCTTGCTGCCGGCCGTTTTCTTGCGGCTCGACATTTCCGTTTCTGCGGGTTGGCTCGCTTGAGCCTTGCGTGGGGATGGCATGTTGACCTCCTTCAGTATGTGTCCATATCGACACATTGATAACCATAGGATGCGGTCAGCCGGTATTCAAGACTCGGCGGGCTTCTCGCGCGGCGCATCGGCCAAAAAACTTCTGAGAGCGAAGCATTTCGCCCGATGCCCGCAACGAGCGCGACGAGCGCGATCAGTGGATGAGCTTCAGCCCCGCCGGCAGCGTTTCGCCGAACACGCGTCCGACGTCGGCGCGATCGAGCTCGACGGTCTCGCGGACCATCGCGATCCACGCCTGCGCCGCGCCCATCGTTTCGAGACGCTGCACGACAGCCGCGCGCGCATCGTCGGGCAGATCGCGCGAGCGGTCGCCGGTCATGCGCGCGATCTGCACGGCGGCGAACGCGGCGGGATCGACCTTCTTCCAGTCGAGCGCGAGGATCGCATCGAGCCAGACGACGGCGACCTCGGGCGGCACGACACCGTGCGCGCTGCCGTAAAAGGGCGCGCGGGCGCCGATGCGGCCCAGCGCCCACCAGCTTTGCACGCTCTCCGAAGGCTTTTTCAGGCGCGTGAGCAGCCATTCGCCGACCTCGATCTTGCGCTCGACCGGCACGCGTTCCAGCGACGCCGCGAGCCGCACCATGTCCTCGTAGCCCGCGCGCGCAGCGCCCGCCGCCTTGCGATAGCGGCTCGTGCCGGGCGGTTGCAGCACGAAGGCCATGTCGTCGAGCAGCTTGAGTTGCGCCGCTTCGGGCAGGCCACCGGCCGCGCGGCGCCAGAGCGTCCACCATTCGGACCAGATCTGGCTTTCGTTGCTGTACTGAATGCCCTGATCGAAAAGCGTCCAGAGTTGCTCGACACGCCATTCGTCGAGCGGATGCCCGAAGCCCGGACGCATGCAGTAGCCCGCGAGATTGAGCCACAGACGCTCGTGATCGGCGGTGCGGCGGCGCTTTTTCGCGCGCTCGAACAGCGCGCCGAAGACCTCGCGCAAGAGTGCGATGTCCCAGGTGTCGCGCGGGCCGAGCGTCTGTTCGAGCTGCGCGCGCAGGCGTTTGACTTCCTTCGGCCCGACATCGTGCGACTTCGCGCCGAACGTGCGGTCTATCAGTTCGATGGCTTTCGGCAGCGCCGGATGCGATTCGCTCACGGTCTCGTCGGTCTGCGACGCCTCGCGGCGCAACTGGAATTCGAGCAGCCAGCGTTGCGCGGGATCGTCGACGGCGATGCAGTGCATCTCCAGCGTGCCGACTTCGGTGAGCGAGGTCGTCAGCTGAACCGCCGTTTCGCGCGCTCGGCCCTTGCCGGCGGCATGCGGATCGACGACGGTCGCGATCGGCGGCAGACGGATGAAATCGCCCGATGCGGCCGCGAGGTCTGCGAGCGCGCCCGCTTCGTAAGCCGTCTCCGACACCGACGACGCCAGGTGAAAGCGCACCGGCGCGCCGAGCGTGAGCGCGAAGGTGCGATCGGCGAGATGGATCGCCTGGCCTTCTTCGGTGCCGCGCGGCAGGACGCAGACGCCACGCATCGCGTTGGCATCGTCTTCCAGCAGCAGAAAGAAGCTGCGCGCCGAGCCACCGCCGATCTTCGGCGCATTGCCCGCGCGCGCGAGCGCGTAGGCGACCGCGCCGCGCGCGACCGCGACATCGGGATTGCCGTTCGCGAGCACGTTGACGGCTTCGCCGCGCCAGCCGGAAAGCGTATCGGCGATGCGGCGCGCGAGCGGAGCGGCGCGAAACACGCCCCCGTTCAACAGCAAGGTGTCCGGAATGGCGAGCGTTTCGGCGGGCGCATCGACGAGGCCGAGCGCCTTCTTCGCCTCGCCGGCATGCTGGCCGAGAAACGCCGCGATATGCCGCGTGATGGCCGCGTCGCTCGCATACGGCAGCCCGAATTCGACGATGCCGCCGCGCGAACGGCCGGGGCGATCGCTCGGGGCGACCATCGGAAAGAATCCTTCGACGATGATCCGCTCGATCTCGTCGCGCGTGACATCGGCCGAACGCGCGCCGCCGATCAGCTTCGAGCCCGCGCCGAGCAGCGTGATCGACGTGGATGCGGGCGCGTTGTCGCCTAGCAATTGCTCTTTCGCCGCGCGGCAGCGCTCGACGAGTTGCGACAGGCGTCCGGCGGAAAGACGCGCATCGCTGCCCGCGAGACGCTTCTCGACGAGATGCGCGAGCGCGAGATCCATGTTGTCGCCGCCGAGCATCAGATGGTTGCCCACGCCGATGCGCGTCAACACCGGCTCGCCGTTCTCCATCGCGACCTGGATGAGCGTGAGGTCGGTCGTGCCGCCGCCGACGTCGACGATCATCACGAGCCGCGTCGCCTTCAGATCATCCGCGAGCGTCGCGCGATGATGAAACAGCCAGTCGTAAAACGCGGCCTGCGGCTCTTCCAGCAGCCGCAGTTTTTCGAGTCCCGCCATGCGCGCGGCTTCGAGCGTCAGCGCGCGGGCGCCTTCATCGAACGAGGCGGGCACGGTCAGCACGACGTCCTGCGTGTCGAGCGGTGCATCCGGAAAGCGCTCGTTCCACGCCGCGTGGACGTGCGCGAGATAGCTCGCGCTCGCCATCACCGGCGAGATTTTTTCGACGTCGTCGCCCGCGCCCCACGGCAAGATGGCCGCGAGGCGATCGACCGCCGCGTGCGACAGCCAGCTTTTCGCGCTCGACACGAGCCGTCCCGGCACCTGCGCGCCGAGCATCCGAGCGAATCTGCCGATGACGGCGGGCGCTTCCATCTCGCCCCACGGCAATTGCAGATCCTCGGACTTGAGTTCGCCTGGCGCGAAGTGATAGCGCAGCGACGGCAGAAGCGGCAGCGCCGCGACTTCGCCCGCGCCGACGAGCTGGTCGATGTCGAACACGCGGATATCGTTCGAGCCGATTTCCGCGTACGCGACGACCGTATTGCTCGTCCCGAGATCGATGCCGACGCTGTACCGCGCGCCGGACACCTTTTTCTTGCGCCCGGACACTTACAGGCCCATGCCCTGATCCGCGCCCGCGTTCGCGCCGCCGCGCACGTCGAACTCGACCTTCCAGCGCTCGGACGAGCCGCGCGGAATCGCTTCGAGTTCGAGCGTGCCCGCTTCGGTCACGCGCGCGTGCAGCTTGACGGGCACGACCTCGCCCGGCGTGCGGCCTTCGGGCGGCAGCGACGCTTCGATCTCTTCGAGTTCCTGCAATTCGTCCGGTTGCCAGTAATCGAGCAGCGTGCCGACCTGATCCTGACGACGCACCGAGGAGCCGAAGAAGCGGAAATGCACCGGCTCGCCGACGACGAGTCCGAATTCCTGCGCGGGCAATTCGGCGTCCGTGCCTTCCTCCATGCCGAACGGCGCGACGCACAGCGCCTGCACGGGCGGCTCCAGTCCGGGAACGGCCGGCATCGCCGATTCGACCGCGACGTAGTACGCGCGCGCCGTGCCGCCACGGATGCGCACGCCCTTGCCGCGCCGCACATAGCCGTAATAGGCCGCGCCGCGCGCCACCGCGAGATCGAGGTCCGCGCCTTCGAGCAGACGCGCGGCGGGCGCGTTTTCGGAGGCGAGCCATGAATTCAGCGTCGTCATCACGCGCTCGACGAGCAGCGGCGACTTGAACACGCCGCCGTTGAACAGCACGACGGTCGGATGCAGCAGCGTCGCGCCCTGCGGCGCCTGATGCTGCAGGCCTTCGACTTCCGTGAGCGCGTTGACCTGACGGCCGAGGAACGCGGCGAGATGGCGCGTGACGGCGGCGTCCTGCGCGTACGGCAGACCGAGTTGCGTGAGACCGACGCGCGCGCGCGAAACGGGGCGAGCCGCGGCATCGACTTGCGGGAAAAAGCCTTCGAGCAGGATCTGCGTGAGTTCGGCGCGCGTGAGTTCGGTGCGCAGCGACCCGCCGATCAGCTTCGAGCCGCGGCTCGGGACGACGAGCGGCACCGCATCGACGGACGGATCGGAAAGCAGCGTTTCCTTCGCCGAGCGGCACGCGTAGGTGAGGGCGCGCAACTGCCACGGATCGGGCTGCGTGCCCGATTGCGCGAGCTTGCGCGCGACGGTATGCGCGAGCGCGAGGTCCATGTTGTCGCCGCCGAGCAGGATGTGCTCGCCAACGGCCACGCGATGCAGTTCCAGATTGCCTTCGCGCTCGACGACCGCGATCAGCGACAAGTCGGTCGTGCCGCCGCCGACATCGACGACGAGAATCACATCGCCCACTTTGACCTGCTTGCGCCAGCCGCCCGACGATTTTTGAATCCAGCTATAGAGCGCGGCCTGCGGCTCTTCGAGCAGCGTCATGCGCGTGTAGCCGGCTGCGGCGGCGGCTTCGGCGGTGAGTTCGCGCGCGGCGGGATCGAAGGACGCGGGAATCGTCACGGTGACGTCCTGCTGATCGAAAGGCGCATCGGGATGCGCGTGGTTCCACGCTTCGCGCAAATGCGTCAGATAGCGCACCGAGCTTTCCAGCGGCGACACGCGCTCGACTTCCTCGGGCGCATCGGACGGCAGGATTGACGCGCGGCGATCGACGCCCGGATGGCACAGCCAGCTTTTCGCGCTGGAAACGAGGCGGATCGGCGTGCCCGCGCCCCGGCTGCGCGCGAGTTCGCCGACGATGAACCTGCGCTCCTGCGTCCACGGCAGCGTGAGATCGCCGGGCGCGAGCTCGTTCTCGTGCGGCAGATAGAGAAACGAGGGCAAAAGATCGCGTTCTTCGGCGGCGCCGGGCGCGGTCAGTTGCGAGATGGGCAGCACGCCTTGCGCGGTCTTTTCGCCGTCGCTCGCGCTCATGTCGACGTAGGAGAGCGCGCAATGCGTCGTGCCGAGATCGACGCCGATCGAGTAGCGCACCGGGTTATCGTTCGCTTGAATGTCGCTCACAGTTCCACCTCCGCGGGCGCGACGATGCTCGCATCATGGGACGGCGCGAGCTTCGGCAGGCGCGTCTCCTCGACCTTCCATCCACGATGGCTGATGCTGCCCGAAAAGGGCGGCTTGCCGACGACGTTGCCCGTCAGCCGGATGGCGGCGGCATCGAAACCCTCCTGCAGCGTGATGCGCGTGCCTTCCGCTTCGGTGCGCACGGGCTTGACCGTGAAATGCTCGCGCAGCACGTTACGGCAGCCGTCGTGCACGAGGCGGGCGGCCGCGCCGATATCGGCGTCGCTGTAATTGACGATGTCTTCTTCCACGAAATCGATGAAACGCGCGTCGCGCTGCAAAAGGCCGAGCAGTTGCAACGCGGCGACCGGGCTCGCCTCCTTCAGCGCGGACGGCGCGGGTTGAACCGGCGCGGCGGCAGGCTTCGGCGCTTCGGCTTTGAAATCGGGCGCGGCTGCGGGGGCTTCAGGCGCTTCGGGCGCTTCGCGCAGGCGCTGCACGCGGCCCGCGAACGATGCATTGCCGAGAATGCCGAAGAAGGCGCCGAAGGCAATGCCTATCCTGCCGAAAAAGCCTGGATTCATGTCGGTCATGTGATGCTCCTGTAGGCCGCGCGAGGACGACCCTATCCTCGGGCGGCGCGGGTGGCCGGTGTTCGGTGCCGTATCGGCGGGGTGATGCCGGGAATGTCTGCCCGTGCGGCTTTTCAGAAAAGGCACGAAAAACGCCAACGGCCTTTATACCGTATCCCGATATTTTCCATGATGTCGCGCCCCGGCCGGGAAAATCGCTCCGGATGGGCGCGCGGCGGCGGGCCTCATTCTCGCGATTTGCGCCGTCAAGTCAAGGCGCGGCAGGCTTCGCGGCGCGCTTCAGGCCTTGTAGCCGATCTTGCGCAGCAGGTCGTGGCGCCACTTCACGTCGTCTTCGCTTTCGACGCCAAGCGGCGGGAACCCGTCCACCACGCCGACGATCCCGCGTCCCTGATCCGTCTGCGCGACAAGCACCTGCGTCGGATTGGCGGTCGCGCAGAAGATACGGCACACCTCCGGCACCGCCTTCACGGTATTGAGCACGTTGACGGGAAAGAAGCCGTCGCCGAGCACGATGATGAAGCTGTGTCCCGCGCCGATGTTCTGCGCGTTGCGCGCGGCCAGCTCGACGCCATGCTCGTCCGTGCCCGACGTGCGTACGAGCCGCTTGCCCGACGCCTCGCAGAACGCGAGTCCGAAGCGGATGCCGGGCACCGCGCCGACGAGCGCCTCGTGCAGATCCTCGACCGTCTTGATGAAATGCGACTGACCGAGGATGAAGTTGGTGTCCTCGGGCTTGTCGATGGCGATGGCGAGCAGTTCCATGGCGGATCTCCGGTGCGCGCTGGAAATTCCATGGTAGGCGCTTTTCTACGCGCGTATTTCGAACCCCGCGAGATACGCCGCCGCATCGCCGCCGTCCCAGACGCGGCCATCGCAGAACGTCGCCGCGCGCCGTTCACCGGGAATCGCAATGCCCGCCGCCTGCGCCGCCTCGCGATAAAGCGCGGTCTGATTCACGCTCGCCGCAATGGCCGCATCGTCGATATCGGCGCCGAGCATGCCCCAGCGCCGGTATTGCGTAATGAACCAGACGCCGTCCGATACGCGCGGATAGTTCACCGCGCCTTCATCGAAGAAACGCACGGGCAGCGCGCGCGCATCGCCGCCATCGGATGCGGCGAGGCGCGGCTCGATCAGCGCGCGCGGCACGCCGAGCAGCGCGGACGACGACAGCGCCTCGGCGATCTCCTCGCGATGCGCCCGCGTATCGAGCCAGGCGCACGCATCGAGCATCGTGCGAACGAGCGCGCGCGCCGTCGCGGGATAGAGCGCCGCGAAATCGCGCCGGCACGCGAGCACCTTCTCCGGATGATCCGGCCAGATCTCGCTCGTGTACGCGACCGTCCTGCCCGCGTCGCGCGCCTCGGCGACGGCGTGCCACGGCTCGCCCGCGCAGAAGCCGTCGAGCGCGCCCTCGACGAGCGCATCGGCCATGCGCGGCGGCGGAATCACGATGCTCTGCACATCGCGCAACGGATGCACGCCGTGCGCCGCGAGCCAGTAGTACAGCCACATCGCGTGCGTGCCGGTCGGAAAAGTCTGCGCGATGACCGGCGGCCGCCCGAGCGAATGCAACGCTTCCTTCACGCTGGCGCCGTTCCGGATCGCATCGGCCAACGGACGCGACAGCGTGATCGCCTGACCGTTGCGATTGAGGACCATCAGCACGGCCATGTCCGCCTGCGGCCCGCCGATACCGAGTTGCACGCCGTACACGAGGCCATAGAGCGCGTGCGCCGCGTCGATCTCGCCGGACAGCAGCTTGTCGCGCACGGCCGCCCACGACGGCTGACGGCACAGCTCGATCGAGATGCCATGACGCGCGCCGAGATCGCGCAACGCGGCGACGGCGAGCGGCGCGGCATCGGAAAGGGCGACGAAGCCGAGCCGCAAATGCGTGCGTTCGGGTTGGGAGGAAGTGATGTTCATGAGATGTCGATAAAGCTAGAGCAGATCGGCCATCGAAAGCAATTGGCGCGCGATCTCGGCGACCTTCACGCCCTGATCCATCGCGCGCTTGCGAAGCACCGCATAGGCTTCGTTTTCGGACATGCCGCGCCTGTCCATCAGAAGACGTTTCGCGCGGTCGATGACCTTGCGCTGCTCCAGTTCGTCCTCGACCTTCGCGAGCCGCTGACGCAACTGCGCTTCATGCGCGAAACGCGCGAGCGCGACTTCGATGATCGGCGCGAGACGCTCGGGCGCGAGTCCTTCGACGGAATACGCGGTGACGCCCGCGCCCACTGCCGCGCGAATGAACTGCTGATCCGCGTCGTTGCTGAACATCAGCACGGGACGCGGCGCGGCCTTGTTCATCACCGCGAGCTGTTCGAGCGTGTCGCGCGAGGGCGACTCGGTATCGATGATGACGACATCGGGCTTCTGGCTCTCGACGGCCTTGTGCAGCGCCGAAGGCGCGGCCGCTTCGGCGAGCATGTCATAGCCCATGCGCGCGAGTTGCTCGCGCAAATCGCCTATGGGCTTGGCGGTGTCGGTGACGAGAAGAACGCGAAGCATGCGGGAAGCGGAAGCGGTCATGCGAGGGACGCTTGAGACTTTAACGCGCCGTCCGCGCTTTGAGAACCCGCTTTACGCGGCATGAGCGAAGCCTTTGGCGCTTTGCATATGCGCCGCGAATTCCGCCGCTTCGCCGATCGCACCGCCGATCAGAATCACCGCCGGACTGCCGAGGCCGGCAGCGTTGGCATCATCGGCAAGACGATCGAGCGTCGTCACGAGCCGCTTTTCCTGCGACGATCCCGCGTGCTGCACGACGGCCGCAGGCGTGCTCGCGGGCAACGCATCGAGCAACGATGCCGTCAGACTCGCGATGCGGCTCATGCCCATATAGATCGCGAGCGTGGTGCCCGTTGCGGCGAGCGCGGCCCAATCCGGCTGACTGTGATCCTGCATGTGCGCGGTGACGAACGTCACGCCCTGACAATGATCGCGATGCGTGAGCGAGATGCCGAGTCCAGCCGCCGCCGCGAATCCCGATGACACGCCATTGACGATATCGACCGGAATATCCGCCCCGCGCAATGCGGCGATCTCTTCGCCCGCGCGTCCGAAGAGCAACGCGTCGCCGCCTTTCACGCGCACCACATGCAGTCCTTTCTTCGCGTATCGCTGCATGAGGCGCTGAATGAAGGCTTGCGGCGTGGACTTGCATCCGCCGCGCTTGCCGACGCGAATCACGCGCGCGTTCGGCGCAAGCGTGACGATGTCGGCGTTGGCGAGATCGTCGACGAGAAGGACGTCGGCGGCGGCGAGCGCCTTCGCGGCGCGCAAGGTCAGCAAGTCCAGATCGCCGGGGCCCGCGCTCAACAGAGTGACTTTGCCTTTGATGGTGCTCATCGTTGCTTCCTGAGTCTGCGTGCTTCGTATGTGAGGCATCGGCGCGGCAAACGCAGATAGCGTCCGCTCGTGTCGCTGCACGATGGGGACGCCTTTGTCCTTGCTTTCATGTATCGGGGCGCCGCGAACGCCGTTGCTCGCAGCGCTTTCGACAATGCAATAAGCGGGCCATTGGTCGAATAAGGCTTCGAGCACGTTATCCGCACTGTCGTTGTGCGCGGGCGGCACCGCGAGGGCGCATGGGCGCTTGCTCGATGTGATTGCGTGCGTTAACCGTGCAGTACAAAGTCGAGGAGCGTACGAAGCGATCGCTTGCACGTTCGCACGGCATCAGTGCTGCGTCGCACCATCCCTGTGCCCGCCTGCATCGAAACATGACGTGAAGCTCATGCGCGCAGTCCGTGCATATAACGCGCAAAGCCTTGCGCGACAAGCGTCTGAAGTCGATGCGGCCCGCATGGCATAGGCCTTGCCTTATGTCTCGCCATCGGATCAACGGCGATCCGTCCTGAATACAGCGCCCGGCAAGTGAAAAACATGCGGGCATCGGACAACGGCGTCCCCCGCATCGGCTTCCCGGCCCATGCGCGGGACGCCTTTCTTTTTTTGCGGAAAGACGATGGACAAAGCCACCCGGATCGATCTCTTCAGCATGCGCAGCGCGCCGATGCGCGCCTTCCATCTCACGTGGATGGCCTTCTTCGTATGCTTCTTCGCGTGGTTCGCCTGCGCGCCGCTGATGCCGCTCATCAAGCGCGAATACGGACTCACGGCGGATCAAGTTGCGAACATCAATATCGCGGCCGTCGCCGTGACGATTCTGGTGCGCCTCGTCGTCGGACCGATGTGCGATCGCTTCGGCCCGCGCCGCGTGTATGGCGCGCTGCTGCTCGCGGGTTCGGTGCCTGTCATCGGCGCGGCGCTCTCTACGGGCTACGACAGCTTCCTGTGGTGCCGTCTCGCGATCGGCGCGATCGGCGCGAGCTTCGTCATCACGCAGTACCACACGTCGGTGATGTTCGCGCCGAACGTCGTCGGCACCGCGAACGCAACGACTGCCGGCTGGGGCAACGCGGGCGCGGGCGCGGCGCAGGCGATCATTCCGCTTCTCGTCGCGGCAGCGATCGCGCTCGGCGTGGGCGAAGCATCGGCATGGCGGGTCGCTTTGATCGTGCCGGGCATCGCGATGCCGGTGATGGCCTTCTTCTACTGGCGCTATACGCAGGATTGCCCGCAAGGCGACTTCGTCGCGCTGCGCCGTGCCGGCGTCGCGATCGACGGCGGCAAGAAGGGCGGCTGGCAGAGCTTCCTGACCGCGTGCTCGAACTATCGCGTGTGGATGCTCTTCGTCACGTACGGCGCGTGCTTCGGCGTCGAAGTGTTCATCCACAACATGGCGGCGATCTATTACGTCGATCACTTCGGCCTCTCGCTCGCGCAAGCCGGCATGGCGGCGGGCAGCTTCGGTCTGCTCGCGCTCTTCGCCCGCGCGCTCGGCGGCTGGCTCTCCGATAAAGCCGCCGCGAAGAAAGGCCTCGATATCCGCGCGACCTTCTTGTTCGCGCTGATCGCGGGCGAAGGCATCGGCCTCTATGCGTTCGCGCATGCGCCGAGCGTCGTGCTCGCCATCGTCGCGATGCTTGCGTTCGGCCTCTTCACGCACATGGCATGCGGCGCGACTTACGCGCTCGTGCCGTTCATCGATCGCAAGGCGCTCGGCGGCGTGGCTGGCGTGATCGGCGCCGGCGGCAACGTCGGCGCGGTCGCAGCGGGCTTCCTGATGAAAGGCCTCGGCAACGCGCAAGCCACGCTCTCGATGCTCGGCGTGATCGTCGCGACGACGGCGCTCTGCGCGCTCGCCGTGCGCTTCTCCCCCGAACACAAGGCACGCGAAGCGGCACTGCGCGAAAGCGCGCTCGCAGCCAATAACGTCATTGCAAACTGAGAAGGCCCCGTCATGAAAATCGTCGTCATCGGCCACGGCATGGTCGGCCACAAGTTCCTCGAATGTCTCGCCGAGAGCGGCAACGAAGCGCTCGACGTGACGGTCCTGTGCGAAGAACCGCGCGCCGCGTACGACCGCGTGCATCTGACCGAATTCTTCACGGGCAAGAGCGCGGATGATCTCTCGCTCGTCGAAGAGGGCTTCTTCGAACGTTCGGGTTATGCGCTGAAACTGAATGCGCGCGCGGTGTCGATCGATCGCGCGGCGCGCACGGTGACGGCTTCGACGGGCGAAGTGCTCGCGTACGACAAGCTCGTGCTCGCGACCGGCTCCTATCCGTTCGTGCCGCCCATCGAAGGCCGTGATCGCGACGGCTGCTTCGTGTATCGCACGATCGAAGATCTCGAAGCGATGCAGGCATGCGGCGCGCGCTCGAAGACGGGCACGGTCGTCGGCGGCGGTCTGCTCGGTCTCGAAGCAGCGAAGGCGCTGCGCGACATGGGACTCGAAACGCATGTGATCGAATTCGCGCCGCGCCTGATGGCCGTGCAGGTCGATGACGGCGGCGGACGCGTGCTGCGCGCGAAGATCGAGGAACTCGGCGTCACGGTTCATACGGGTAAGAACACGCTTGCGATCGTCGATGGCGAAGGCGCGGCCAACCGCATGAATTTCGCCGATGAGACGCATCTCGACACCGACATGATCGTGTTCTCGGCAGGCATTCGTCCGCGCGACGACATCGCGCGTGCAGCGGGTCTCGACATCGGCGCGCGCGGCGGCATCGTGATCGACGACGCCTGCCGCACGAGCGACGAAGCGATCTATGCCATCGGCGAATGTGCGTTGTGGAAGGGCCAGTTGTTCGGCCTCGTCGCGCCGGGTTACGACATGGCGCGCATCGTCGCGAAGCAGATCATCGGCGAGGAGGCGGCGTTCGCGGGCGCGGACATGAGCACCAAACTCAAGCTGATGGGCGTCGATGTGGCGAGCATCGGCGATGCACACGGCAAGACGCCCGGCAGCCGGACGTATCAGTACAGCGACGAGCGCAAGCAGGTCTACAAGAAGATCGTCGTGTCCGACTGCGGCAAGTTTCTTCTCGGCGGCGTGATGGTCGGCGATGCAGCGGAATACGGCACGCTGCTGCAGATGATGTTGAACAAGATCGAGTTGCCCGAAGCGCCCGAATTCCTGATCCTGCCGTCGAGCGATGGAAAAGCGAAGCCCGCGCTCGGCGTCGAAGCCTTGCCCGATGCGGCGCAGATCTGTTCGTGCAACAACGTAAGCAAGGCTGAAATCTGCGCGGCTGTCTGCGCGGGCGCAACGAGCATTGGCGCGATCAAGTCGTCGTGCAAGGCGGGCGCATCGTGCGGCGGCTGCGTGCCGCTCGTCACGCAAGTGATGAAGTCGGAGATGAAGCGGCAGGGTCTCGCGGTGAACAATCATCTGTGCGAGCACTTCCCGTATTCGCGTCAGGAGCTTTATCACATCGCGCGCGTGGAAGGACATCGCACGTTCGGCACGCTGCTCGCGAAGCACGGCAAGGGACGCGGCTGCGATATCTGCAAGCCTGCCGTCGCGAGCATTCTTGCTTCGTGCTGGAACGAGTTCGTGCTGAAGAAAGAGCTCGCGAGCCTGCAGGATTCGAACGATTACTACCTCGCGAACATCCAGCGCGATGGCACGTACAGCGTCGTGCCGCGCATGCCGGGCGGCGAAGTGACGCCCGATGGCTTGATCGCGGTCGGCCAGGTCGCGAAGAAGTACGGCCTCTATACGAAGATTACGGGCGGCCAGCGTGTCGACATGTTCGGCGCGCGCGTAGAGCAATTGCCGTTCATCTGGGAAGAGCTCATCGCGGCGGGCTTCGAATCGGGTCATGCGTATGGCAAGGCCCTGCGCACCGTGAAGTCGTGCGTCGGCTCGACGTGGTGCCGTTATGGCGTCGGCGATTCGGTCGGACTCGCGATCGAACTGGAGAATCGCTACAAGGGTCTGCGCACGCCGCACAAGATCAAGTTCGGCGTGTCGGGCTGCACGCGCGAGTGCGCCGAAGCGCAAGGCAAGGACGTCGGCGTGATCGCGACGGAGAAGGGCTGGAATCTCTACGTATGCGGCAACGGCGGCATGAAGCCGCGTCACGCCGAGCTTATTGCGTCCGATCTCGATCACGACACGCTCGTGCGGTACATCGACCGCTTCCTGATGTTCTACGTGCGTACGGCGGATCGCCTGCAACGCACGAGCGTATGGCGCGACAACCTCGAAGGCGGACTCGAGTATCTGATCGACGTCGTCATCAACGACAAGCTCGACATCGCCGCCGAGCTCGAAGCGGAGATGCAACTCGTCGTCGATACCTACGAGGACGAATGGAAGAAGGCCGTCACCGATCCGCATACGCGCAAGCGCTTCCGTCACTTCGTCAACAGCGAACAGGGCGATGCGAACGTGACCTTCGTGGAAGAGCGCGGCCAGATTCGCCCCGCCACGCTCGAAGAGCGCAAGTCGAAGCTTGCCGAAACCGTTTAACGCGTGAGGAAAAACATCATGAACGACCGTATCGAACAGGACTGGACCGCCGTTTGTGAACTCGACGACATCGTGCCGGATACGGGCGTGTGCGCGCTCGTGAAGGGCACGCAAGTCGCGGTGTTTCATGTCGCGGGCGAAGAGGCAGCCGTGTACGCGATCGACAACTACGACCCCCATTCGCAAGCCGCGGTGCTCTCGCGCGGCATCGTGGGAAGTCTGGGCGAGCGTATCGTCGTTGCATCGCCGATCTACAAGCAGCACTTCGATCTGCGCACGGGCGAATGCCTGGAAGCGCCGGAGCTTTCGGTGAGCGCGTATCGCGTGAAGGTCGCGGGCGGCAAGGTGTGGGTCGCGGCATGAAGACCGAATATGCGGTTGCGGGCATGGCGGCGTTGAAGCACGCCGCATCGCGCCAGCGGCTCGTGGTGATCGGCAACGGCATGGCCGGTATGCGTACGGTCGAAGAACTGCTGAAGATCGCGCCCGAGCTGTACGACATCACCGTATTCGGCGCCGAGCCGTACGGCAACTACAACCGCATTCTGTTGTCGCCGGTGCTCGCGGGCGAGAAGAGCGTCGACGACATCATTCTCAACACGCGCGAATGGTACGACGCGAACGGCATCACGCTGCATGCGGGCGATGCCGTGATCGAAATCGATCGTGCGCGGCGCGTCGTGCGTTCGGAGAAGGGCGTGGAAGCGCACTACGACCGTCTGCTGATCGCGACCGGCTCGAAGCCATTCATCATTCCGGTGCCGGGTTGCGAGCTTTCCGGTGTGATCGCATTTCGCGACATTCAGGATGTCGAAACGATGCTCGAAGCGGCACGCGATCATCGGCACGCGGTGATCATCGGCGGCGGTCTGCTCGGGCTCGAAGCGGCCAACGGCTTGCAGCGGCAGGGCATGTCGGTAACGGTCGTGCATGCGAGCGGCAGCCTGATGGATCGTCAGCTCGACGCTACCGCGTCCGCGTTGCTCAAGCGTTCGCTCGAAGCGAAAGGCCTCAACTTCGCGATGGCCGCGCAGACCACGGAGATCGTCGGCGACGACCGCGTGCGCGCCGTGCGTTTCGCGGACGGCACGCAGATCGACGCTGATCTCGTCGTGATGACGGCGGGCGTGCGGCCCAACATCGCGCTCGCGAAAGAGGCGGGGCTGCACTGCGAGCGCGCCATCGTCGTCGACGACACGCTGCAGACTTTCGATCCGCGCGTGTATGCGGTGGGCGAATGCGTGCAGCATCGCTCGGCGACCTTCGGTCTCGTCGCGCCGATCTGGGATCAGGCGCGCGTGGCGGGCGCGCATCTCGCGGGCGCGGGGCATCGCCGTTACGTGCAGCGCGCGACGGCGACGAAGCTCAAGGTGACGGGCGTCGATCTGTATTCGGCGGGCGATTTCATCGGCGGCGAGGACAGCGAGGATCTCGTGCTGCGCGATCCGCGCCGCGGCGTGTACAAGCGTGTCGTGCTGCAGGCGGGACGCGTGATCGGCGCGGTGCTGTACGGCGACGTGAAGGACGGCGGCTGGTATTTCGATCTGATTCAGAGCCGCGCGGACGTATCGCATCTGCGCGGCAAGCTTCTTTTCGGCAAGACGCTTTGTGAAGCCTGAATACGGCCAAGGATAGAGAAACGTGAGCATGTCCATCATCCCCATTCAAACGGCTTCTGTTAAAACGACTTGCCCGTATTGCGGCGTCGGCTGCGGTGTGAACGCATCGCCGAAGAGCGCGACCGAAGTGTCGATCGCCGGCGATGAAACGCATCCATCGAACTTCGGCCGTCTGTGCGTGAAGGGCTCGGCGCTCGGCGAAACGATTGGACTCGAAGGGCGTCTGCTCAATCCGAAACTGCGCGACCGCCGCAGCGGCGCGCTTACCGATGCATCGTGGGACGATGCCATCGGCACGGTTGCGAGCGGCTTTTCGCGCATCATCGCGGAGCATGGTCCCGACGCGGTCGCGTTCTATGTATCGGGTCAGTTGCTCACCGAGGACTACTACGTCGCCAACAAGCTGATGAAGGGCTACATCGGCAGCGCAAACATCGATACGAACTCGCGGCTGTGCATGTCGTCGTCGGTGGCGGGACACAAGCGCGCGTTCGGCGAAGACCTCGTGCCGATGAGTTATGAGGACCTCGAACTCGCGGACCTCGTCGTGCTCGTGGGATCGAACACGGCATGGTGTCATCCGATTCTCTTCCAGCGCATCGTGAAGATGAAGGAGAAGCGGCCGGAGATGAAGATCGTCGTCATCGATCCGCGCTATACCGCGACTTGCGAAATGGCCGATCTGCATCTGCCGCTCAAGCCTGGCAGCGATGTGGCGCTGTTCAACGGCCTGCTCGCGTTCCTCGCGGAGCACGGCGCAATCGATGCGGCTTTCGTCGATGCACATACCAACGGTTCCGGCGACGCGCTCGCAGCGGCGGGTTCTTCGGATCTCGCGCAAACCGCGAAAGACTGCAAGCTGGATCACCACGATCTGATGGAGTTTTATCGTCTTTTCGCACGCACGGAGCGCGTGGTGACGGTCTATTCGCAAGGCGTGAATCAGTCGAGCGCCGGCACGGACAAGGTCAACTGCATCATCAATTGCCATCTGCTGACGGGGCGAATCGGCAAGCCTGGCATGGGACCGTTCTCGTTCACCGGCCAGCCCAACGCGATGGGCGGACGCGAAGTCGGCGGCCTCGCGAATACGCTTGCCGCGCATCTCGAGTTCGGCGATCCGCTGCATGGCGAGATGGTGCGGACGTTCTGGAATTCGCCTGCGATTGCAGAGCGCGCCGGATTGAAGGCCGTCGAGTTGTTCGATGCAATCGAAGCGGGCCGCGTGAAAGCCGTATGGGTGATGGGCACCAATCCTGTCGTCAGCCTGCCCGATGGCGATCGCGTGAAGCGCGCGCTCGAGAAATGCGAGCTCGTGGTTGCATCGGACATCATCGAAAAGACGGATACGAACGCGTTCGCCGATGTGCTGCTGCCCGCGCTCGGCTGGGGCGAGAAGGATGGCACCGTGACGAACTCGGAGCGGCGCATCTCGCGTCAACGCGCGTTCATTCCGACGCCGGGCAAGGCGCGCGCGGACTGGCGCATCATCTGCGATGTCGCGCGGCGCATGGGCTTCGAAGGCTTCGATTTTGCGGGTCCGCATGAGATTTTCGACGAGCACGCACGGTTGAGCGCGTATCGCAACGATGCGTCGGCGGGCGTGCATCGCGCGTTTCATATCGGTGGGCTGGCCGGGCTCGATCGCGCGCAATACGATGCGCTGCAGCCGACACAATGGCCGTTGCGCGAATCGGCAGAGGGAGGAACGGAGCGGCTCTTCGAAGATCACCGCTTCAGTCATGCAGATGGCCGTGCGCGCTTCGTAGCAACCGTTGCACGCGCGCCCGTGAATGCGCCCGATGACGACTATCCGCTCGTGCTCAACACCGGACGCGTGCGCGACCAATGGCACACAATGACGCGAACGGGCCGCTCCTCGAAACTCGCGGGCCATATCAGCGAATCGTTCATCGACATGCATCCGCAAGACGCGCTCGCATGCGGCGTGCGCGAAGGCGAACTCGCGCGCGTGTCGAGTCGCTGGGGCTCGATGATCGCGCGCGTGCAGCATGGCGGTGGCATGCCGCGCGGCAGCGTGTTCGTGCCGATCCACTGGAACGATCAGACCGCCTCCGACGCGCGCGTCGGTGCGGTGGTGAATCCCGTCGTCGATCCGGTTTCGGGCGAACCGGAGTTCAAGCACACGCCTGTCGCAATCGAGAAGTTTCACGTTACATGGCACGGCTTTTCGCTCTCTCGCGCCGCGCCGGACCTCGACATGGTCACGCACTGGACGCGCGTGCATGGCACGGGCTTCGTCCGCTACGAAATGGCGGGCCGTAATCGTTTCGATGCATCCCATGGCGATCATCACGATTGGGCGCGTGCGCTCTTTCATATCGACGATGAGCACGCTGACTGGATCGAATACGAGGACAAGAGCGCGGGCGTGTATCGCGCGGCGCATGTGGTCAATGAGCGTATCGAGAGTTGCGTGTTCATCTCCGAGCGGCCCGATCTGCCCGCGCGTGCGTGGCTCGCGACGCTGTTCGAAAAGGGACGCCTCGACGACGAGGACCGCGCGAGCCTCCTGCTCGGTCAGCCGATAGGCAAGGGCGAGGACACCGGGCCGACCGTGTGCTCGTGCTTCGGCGTCGGACGCAATACGATCTGCAACGCGATCCGCGACAAGGGATTGAAGACAGCCGCCGAAATCACCTCGTGCGTGAAGGCGGGCGGCAACTGCGGATCGTGCGTGCCGGAGTTGAAGAAGCTCATCGTTGAGACGGAAATGGCGCGTCTCTCCACGGTCTGATTCGTCCGTGGTCTAACGAACGAACGCGGGCACATGTCGCCCGCGTTTCGCGTTTTCAAGCCTTCCGATTCCTGCGGAGATCTCCGGACAAACCCTCGACAACAGGGCGTTTCCGGGCTATTGGTATGCTCGAATGAGCGCTCGCCAACCAAACTCCTTACGATTTATTACGACGTGAAATGGTGTGTTGGATTGCCAACGCATTCGCCGGTTCATCTTCCGTACAGTCACCTCAAAACACAGGCACTAAACAAACGGATGCCTGAAAACAACACGAAAAGGTAATACGGGGATTGCGATGAAGAACGCAAAACTATTCGAACAAGCGGAAGGCCAGCGCGCCACGATCCGCTCATCCCAGGCCAGCATCGACCTGTTGCACGAACGACGACTTCTGATCGACGTGCGAGCCTCATTCCCAGTCTGATTCGTCAAGCCGCCCCAAAGGGGCGTCCTTTCTCAAACGCTCGCTGATCCATCGAAGCCAGATTCGATCAGACGTCGGAGATAGGAATACTAACGAAACGATATTTGCTGTATCCGCTACATACCGGCGTCGATGTAGCTGGAATTGACTGTGCGCCTACACTTGGAGACCTCACCATGCAACGCAAACTGATCGCAGCAGCCGCCGTCCTCTCGCTCGTTTCCGCCGCTGCCTTCGCAACGGGCACGAACTCCAGCTCGAGCTCGACCTCGGGCGGCACGACCAGCGCAGCCGTGTTCGGCTTCGGCTCGTTCACCGCAACCAACGCGGGCGCCGCCAACGGCCACGCTTCGTCGATCGCCGGCCAGGGCTACGGCGTGACGGGCAACACGACGAACGCGACGACGAGCCACATCAACACGTCGTCGGTGGGCGGCAAGGGTTTTGGCGGCTCGACGGCGACGGGCGTCTCGGGCGCCGACGCTGCCGCGAATGCCTGGAGCAAGCTGGGCGGCGGCTGGCGCTAAGCACACGGCGACGGACGGCGAACTTCGCCGCAACGGGGTTCGCTTTCCCGCAACCGATGTGATCCCGGTTCGAACAACAAAAAACGAAATCCAATCTTACCGATTCGATAAGGAATGCAAATCATGAAACGCACTCTGATCGCTGCTGCACTGCTCTCGTTCGTCTCCGTCGCCGCGATGGCCACGACCACGAACTCCAGCTCGTCCTCGACCTCGGGCGGCACGACGTCCGCTTCGGTCTCGGGCTTCGGCCGCTTCACGGCGACGAACTCGGGCACGGCCAACGGCAATGCGCAATCGATCGCCGGCAACAAGTTCGGCGTGACGGGCAACGCCACCAACGCAACGACGAGCCACACGAATACGTCGACGGTGAGCGGCTTCGGCCACGGCAACGCACAAGCGGGCGGCACCTCGGGCGCGGACGCAGCGGCCAATGCATGGAGCAAGCTGGGCGGCGGCTGGCGCTAAGCTGGTCGGCGACTCAAGGCAGGGGCGGCGTCATGACGAGCGTGCGCTTGCGGGATACCGCCTTTGCCGAACTCATAAAAAAACTCTAAGTCGTCCGGGACCGTCATGCGCTGTGGCGTTCCCCTTTTCTTCCGGAGAACCAAAATGAACAAGACCACTCTGCAATTGGCATGCGCGGTGCTGTTTTGCGCCGCGCAACTCGCCCACGCCGACACCACCGCCAATTCCTCGTCGGGCTCGGTTTCGGGTTCGACGTCGACGGGCATCGGCCAGGGCGGCGGATCGAGCCTCAACAACATCGGCACGTCGGCGAATTCGACGGCCAACACCAGTTCCAATTCGTCGTCGGTCGGCGGCCTCGGCGTCGCGACGGCGAGCGGCGGCCGTTCGACCGCGCAGGGCGGCTCATCGAATGTGAACATCTCGCTGACGATGCCGCAACTGACGACATCCGGCACGGATGCAAGCGGCGCCGATGCGACCGGCAAGGCGGCCACGAGCGGCCCCGGCACGAGCGCCTTCGACACGCGCACGACGGTCGACTACAACCAGAGCTCGTACTCGGTCCGCACGACGCCGTCGATCGCCGCACCCTCGCTCACCACGACGCTCTCCGACACCTGCATGGGCTCGGCCAGCTTCGGCCTGTCGATCACCGGCTTCGGCGCGACCGGCGGCACGACGCTCGTCGATCAGGCTTGCGTACGCCGCCTCGATGCACGCGAATTCCGCGCAATGGGCCTGACCGATGTTGCGCTCGCGCTCCTCTGCCAGAGCGAAGCGAACCGCCGCGCCGTCGAGGCGACGGGTCATCTGTGCCCGGGCACGACCACGCCGCTCGCGAAATCGGGCGAGGACGCGGTGCTGTCGGATGACGAGAAGTATCGCGATCCGCTGGTGCGCGCGCGCCTCGGCCTGCCGGTGACCGCGGCCAACAATCCGGAAGTCAGCATGAAGACGCAGAACGAGGCCAAGCAGGCTCAGCCGGCGCCCGCGAAGCAGGTCGCGCAGCCGACGCCGGTCGCCGCTCGCGTGTACGATCAGGCTGATACGAATGGCGTCGAAGTGGCGAGCACGCCCATCGGCGAAAAGATCGAAGTCTCGCTGGTGAAGTGAGGAAGCAACAGGTCCAATGGCAGGGTGACGCCATGGAGCGAGAGAGACGCGCCTGAGCAATCGGGCCGTCTCTACCTTTGAAGGGTTGGCTTTTGAAAGACTGGTCCCGGAGAGTCAACCCTCGTTTTCCCGCTGAGGCATGCGATGAAGAGTCACAAGAAAATGGCGGCCATCGCGCTCGCGGCGAGTGCGACGGTCTCGATGATGCCGATGAGCGCGCGCGCCGATGCAAGCGCCGGCGTGATCTGGGCCGCGAACCCGGTCGGCGTGCAGTCGATGCCCGATGCGCAGGCGCTCGCGCTCTTGCCTTCGAGCGGCTACGTGCCCTTGCAGACGTCGGGCGGCAAGTGCCTGCTCGTCGCGCGGCGCGGAACGCAGATCGTCGCAGTGGAGTTGTCGCCGCTCGCGATCGGCGCGAAGGTGATCGGCTGGAAGCCGCAGCAGATCGACATGAGCACGGTCACGTCGAAGTGGGGCTACGTGCCGCCGAAATCGTCGATCGATACGAAGAGCTTCCGCAATCCCGTCACGAGCACGATCTCGGAAGCGAACAAGACGGATACGTCGAAAGGCGGATCGTATGCGCGCGCGAGCAGTTGGGGCAATGGCAACGTCGAAGCGCATAGCAGCGCGATCGCGTCGGCAACGGGCGAGACCGAAGCCGCCGAATCGGTGACGGTGAACGGCAAGACGTATCGCAAGTACAGCCACTTCAGGCCGGCGACAGCCGAAGCGCCGATGGCCGCATCGGATGAATACTTCTGTCAGTGATGCACGCGCTTCATGTCGTGGCGGACTTCCGTTCCACGACCGGCGGCACGGGCAAGGCGACGTCTTCGACGGGTCGCGATTCAGTGCCGAAACGCGCGACCGAGAACGAGAACGTGTTGACGCCGTTCTCGCTCGTCGCCGACACGGTGCCGCGATGCATCTCGGCCACCGCCTTCACGATGGCAAGCCCGAGGCCGTGATTCTCGCGGCTATTCGTGCGCGAACTTTCCGCGCGATAGAAGCGGTCGAAGAGATGCGCCATCACATGCGGCTGGATCGATTCGCCGGGATTGGCCACGGCGATGCGAATGCGCCCATGTTCCCGCGTGATGGCCACGGAAATCGTCGCGCCGGGCGCGCAATGCTGAATTGCGTTCATCACGAGATTGGACAGCGCACGGCCGAATAGCGACGTATTGACGAACGCGCGCGCATCGCCGTTCGCGACGGCGCGCACTCGCGCTTCTTCCAGCGGAATCTCGAGAAACTCCAGTGTGCGATTGACCTCCGCCGCGAGCGACACTTCGACGAGTCCCGTCGCGCGTTCGCCTTGATCGGCGCGCGCGAGAAACAGCATGTCGTTGATGATCGCGCGCACGCGTTCGAACTCCTCGAGATTCGATTGCAGCGTGTGACGCAGCTCGTCGATCGAACGATCGCGCGTCAAGGCGACTTCCGTCTGACCGATGAGAATCGTGACCGGCGTGCGCAATTCGTGCGCGACATCGGCGTTGAAGGATTCGAGCCGGCCATATGCGTGATCGAGCCGTTCGAGCGCGCCATTGAAGGACTTCGCGAGATCTTCGAGTTCCATCGGCAGCGCGCGCGTGTTCAGGCGTTGCGATCGATTGGTCGGGCTCAGCTTCGATGCATCGCGCGTGAGGCGCGTGAGCGGTGCGAGGCCGAGCCGCGCGACCGAATAACTCAGCAGCAGGACCGCGACCGTGGCGAGCGCCATCAGCGCGGCGAGCGCGAGACCGAACGCGCGCATCGTATGAACGTTCGGCGAGCAATCGATCGCGACGAAGAGCTGCAGCGGCGGACGATCCCCGTTGGGCGGAATCGTGAGCGTGGTCATCAGCATGTCGTAGGCGCGATCTTCCGGACGGAAGTGAACGTAACCGCCCATCACGCGCTTGACGACGCGGCCCGCGGGCGGCGAGCCGTATTCATAGCGCGGATCGTTGCTGGACACGGCAAAGAGCGTGGAGCCGTCGCGCGGGGTGATGTCGGCGAGCTTCTCCTTCGCGATCTTCCATTTCTCCGGCGTCGATACATGCGTGACGATGAGCCGCGCAATCTCCGCGCGATTGTCGAGCGAGTCGCGCAAATGCTGCTCCAGTTGCACGCGCAGCACGAGAAAGAGTCCCGAGCCGACGAGCGCAAACACGAACAGCGCGACGAGCGCGAACATGACGGCGAGCCGCCGCGAAATGGAGCGTTGCGTGCGCGGCTCGCGCGCGTCGCGTGCCTCGCGTGGCGTCGACGATATCCACTGCGTGTTCATGATGGTCTCGCGTCTTCCCTTGCTTCGCGCATGTCGCGAACTTCGCGCACTTCGAGCACATAGCCCATGCCACGCACGGTATGAAGCAGTTTGGTGCGGAACGGTCCGTCCAGTTTCGCGCGCAGCCGCTTGATCGCCGTTTCGACGACGTTCGTGTGACTTTCGAAATCGACTTCCCAGACGAGCTCGGTGATCGCGGTCTTCGAGAGAATGTCGCCGTGACGGCGCGCGAGCACCGAGAGCAACTGAAATTCCTTCGCGGTGAGGTCGAGCCGCACGCCGTCGCGTGTTGCGCGGCGGCCGATCAGATCGACATACAGATCGCCGACCGATATCAATGTCGATTCCTGCGCGCGCGTGCGGCGGGCGAGCGCATGCAGACGCTCGACGAGTTCGAGAAACGAGAACGGCTTCGTGAGGTAATCGTCCGCGCCTTCGCGCAGGCCGCGCACACGATCGTTGATGTGATCGCGCGCGGTCAGCATGATGACCGGCGTCGACTTCTGGAGGCGCAGCGCCTTCAATACCGCGAAGCCGTCGCGTCTTGGCAGCATCACGTCGAGCACGATCACGTCGTAGTCGTATTCGATGGCGAGATGCGTGCCTTCCTCGCCGTCCATCGCGACATCGACGACCCAGCCTTGCTCGGTCAACCCCGAGCGCAGGTAATCCACCACTTTGTGTTCGTCTTCGACTATCAGGACTTTCATGCCTGGCACCTGTGCGCGTTCAGTGTGTGTTTACCGCATTGTTCAACTGCTAACTATACGAGCCTCGCGGGCATCGTGCTTACGTTTTCTTTCTACTCGCCCGAAGTAGTTGCGTTCGCAAGCTTCTGATCGTCGTTCGATGCAGTGTCCCATCCGCCGCCCAATGCCTTCACGAGCGCCACCGATACGGTGCGCTGCTGTCCGCGAATCTGCACGTCCTGTCGTTCGCTCGTGAGCAATTGCTGCTGTGCGGTGATGACGTCGAGATAGGCGACGAGCCCGCCCGAATAACGATCGTTCGCGAGCGACAGCAAGCGTTGCGCATCGACGACCGCGGCGTGCGACTGTTTCGCCGCGCCGTCCAGCACCGACAATCCGACGATGCCGTCCTGCACTTGCTGAAACGCGCCGAGCACCGTCTGCCGATAATTCGCGACGGCCGCGACATAGCCTTCGTTCGCGAAATCGACGGCTGCCGAGCGCCGTCCGCCATCGAAGATGACCTGGCTTGCCATCGTCCCGATGGTCCACAAAAGGCTCGGCGCGGAAATCAGACTTGAGAACGCCGTGCTTTCCCAGCCGACCGTGCCGTTCAACGTGAGGCTCGGAAAGAACGCCGCTTTCGCGACGCCGATCTGCGCATTGGCCGCGGCCATCGCACGCTCGGCGGATGCGACATCCGGCCGGCGTTGCAGTACATCGCTCGGCACGCCGAGTGGAATCGGCGGAAGCGGGCGTTCGTTCAATTCAGGCGCGATCGAGAATTGCGGCGCGGGCGTCCCGACGAGCGCGGCGATCGCATGTTCGAATTGCGCGCGCTGATTGAGCAGCAGTTGCGCCTGCACGCGCGTCTGATCGAGTTGCGCTTGCTGCTGCAATACATCGAGGCCTGACACCGCGCCGAGATCGTGTTGCGCCTGCACGTAATCGAGCGCTTTCTTTTGCAGCACGACAGAACGATTCAGCACGTCGATCTCCGCATCGAGCTCGCGCATCGAGAAGTAGTCGCTGGCGAGATCGGTGGTCAGCACGAGACGCGCATTCGCGAGATCGTCGCGCGACTGATCCGCCGATGCATGCGCGGCCTCCACTTCGCGACGGATGCGGCCGAACAGATCGACGTCGTAGTTGACCGTCGGCGCGAGCTTCAGATCGCTTTGAACGGTAGCGTTGCTCGGCGTCGCGTAGTTGGTGACGGGCCGGTTCTTCGAAATGCGCGAGCGCGACGCGTTTGCACCGAGATCGACTTCAGGCAGCGCCAGCGCGGATGTTTGCGCGAGCGTCGCGCGAGCCTGTGCGTAGTGCGCGCTCGCCGCGGCGAGCGTCTGATTCTGTGCGAGCGCCTGCGTTTCGAGACCGTTCAACGTCACATCGCCGAAGCCTTGCCACCAGTCGAGCGCGAGCGGCGCATGCGACGGCTCGCCCACGCGCCAGTACGAATCCGTCTTCCACGTAGGCGGCGTTGCGGCGACGGGCCGATGATAGTCGGGCCCGACCGTACACGCGGCAAGCAGCGAGACGAGCGTGATGCCAAGCGCGGTCTTCATGATGCGGCCTTGCTGCCCGACGCGGGCTGTCGTTGCGTTTGCTGCGGCGCGATCACGACGTGATCGCCATCGGCGATCGAATCGCTCGGGTTGATGATGACCTTGTCGGTCGCGTCGATTCCGCTCTCGATTTCGAGCGATTGTCCGAGATCCTGCGCGATCACGATCTTGCGCAGGCTCACATGACCGTTGCCATCGACGACCGCGAGACGTGGACCTTCGGAACGGAAGAGCAGCGCGTTGCCTGGCACGAGCAGACGCGCGTGCGCGGTCGCGGGCACGGCGACCTGCACATACGCGCCGGGCCGTAGCCGCCCATCGGGATTCGGCAGCGTCACTTCGACTTGCAACGAGCGCGTGGGCACGTCGATCGCGCCGGAGATGTGCGTGATCTTGCCGTGGAACTGTTCGCCGGGCAGCTCCGCCTGCGTGACCGTCACGTCCTGTCCGACCGATACGTTCTGCGCGTAAGCCTGCGGCAACTGCACGAACACGCGCAACGGGTCCGACTGGGCGAGCGCGAAGAGCGCGCGGCTCGTGCCGCTGCCCGCATCGATCAGATCGCCGACATCCACATTGCGCTGCGTGACGACGCCCGCAAAAGGCGCGACGATGCGCTTGAACGATTCGAGCTGACGCAGACGCTTCACGTTGGCATCGGCGGCCGCGAGATTCGCGACGTCCTGGTTGTACGTGCTCTGACGCTCGTCGAGTTCCTGTTGCGACACGGCATCGCGCTGACGCAATTGCTGCCAGCGTTCGAGCGAGCTCTTCGCGAGTCCGAGGCTCGATGCCGTCTGATCGCGTTGCGCGACCGCTTGCGCAAGCTCCTGATCGATCTCGGGCGTGTCGAGATCGGCGAGCAACTGGCCTTGCTTCACGCGCGATCCGATATCGACGTACCAGTGCAGCAGATAACCCGTCGCACGCGCATAGATCGGCGATTCGACGAAGCCGCGCAAGGTCCCCGGCAACGTCGTTTCGCCGCCGCCATCGGTCTCTTTAGGCATGACGACGTTCACGTATTGCTGCGCGTTCTGCTGCGTGCGCGCGGCGATGGAATGGCCATGCAGCACATCGGTGACGACCGTGCGCGCCGCGCCTATCGCGAGCAACGCGAGCACGATCACGAGCGCGATCTTCGCGCGTTTCCATTCGACGTTGCGCGGCGGCAGCGCGGGCCCTTCGTTCGGGTCGCGAGCGGGAATCGCAAGCGATGCGTGGTTCTTTTCAGTCATGTTCGTCGGGATGCTTTGATGTCAGTGTTGGCCGCTGCCGTCTTCATGTTGCGTGTTACCTCTTCGCGCGGCGCGCCGTGCAAGACGTGCGTGAATGCCTGCGAAGACGAGCGGCACGAAAAAGAGCGTGGAAACCGTTGCGAACAGCAGGCCACCGATCACCGCGCGGCCGAGCGGCGCGTTTTGCTCGGCGCCTTCGCCGAGGCCGAGCGCCATCGGAATCATGCCGATGATCATCGCGAACGCGGTCATCAACACGGGGCGTATGCGGCTCGCGCCCGCCTCGAGCGCGGCGGTGAGCGGCGGCATGCCCGCGTTCAGACGCTGTCGCGCGAACGAGACCATCAGAATGCTGTTCGCGGTGGCGACGCCCATCGTCATGATCGCGCCGGTCAGCGCGGGCACGCTCAGGTGCGTGCCGGTGAGAAAGAGCATCCAGATGATGCCCGCGAGCGCGGCGGGCAATGCGCTTACGATGATGAGCGGATCGATCCACGACTGGAAGTTCACGACGATCAGCAGATACACGAGCACGATCGCCATCGCGACGCCCAGTCCGAGGCCGACGAACGACGTCCGCATCGTCTCGACCTGACCGCGCACGACGATCTGGCTGCCGCGCGGAAGCGTCTTCTGCGCTTCATCAACGAGTTGATTAACCTGGCGCGCGACGCTGCCGAGATCGCGGCCTTCGACGCTCACGAAGAGATCGATCACGGGCCGGATGTTGTAGTGCGTGACTACCGCGAACTGATTCTTCGGCGAGAGGCGCACGAGGTTGCCGAGCAGTTGCGTGGGACCGTTGAGCGATGCGGACACGGGCGTTCGCAGCAGTTCGTCGATCGATGAAATCTGATACTGCGGCGTCTGCACCGCGAGGTTGTATTCGACGCCGTTGCGCGGGTTGAACCAGAATCCCGGCGCGGTTTGCGAGCTTCCCGAAAGCGAAACCAGCACGTTCTGCGCGACGTTGCTTGCGGACAGATTGAGTTGCTGCAGGCGCGTGCGATCCATCTGCAAATCGATGGCCGGTTCGTCTAGCTTCTGCTGGATGTGCGTATCGACATTGCCGGGAATCATGCGGATCTGCTTCATCAGCTTGCTCGCGACTTCGAAGTTCGCCTGGCCGTTCTGCCCTTGAATCTGCACGTCGATGGCGGCGGGCAAGCCGAAGTTGAGAATCTGCGTGACGATGTCCGCAGGTTGAAAGAAGAATTCGACGCCGGGAAAGCGGCGCGGCAGGAGCGCACGCAATTCGTCGATGTACTTTTGCGTCGGCGAATGATCCGCGTTGAGCGCGACCTGAATTTCGCCGTCGAGCGTGCCGATCGTTCCGGCATTGCTGTACGACAGGTTGATGCCGCTATAAGGCAGACCGAGGTTATCCAGTATCGTCGCGAGTTCGTCTTGCGGCACGATCTGGCGCACGACCTTTTCGACTTCATCCGCGAGTCGCGCGGTCTCCTCGATGCGCGTGCCGGTCGGCGCGCGCATGTGCAGGCGAATATCGCCCGCATCGACGCTCGGGAAGAAGTCTTCGCCGAGCACGAACACGAGGCCCGCCGACAACAGGCAGAAGCCGAGAAAGAGCGTCGCGAACAGACGCCGCTTCACGAGCAGGCTCGACAGAATCACGATATACGCGCCGCGCATGCGCTCGAAGCCGCGATCGAAGCGCTGATGCAGACGCACGAAGAGATTCGGCTTTGCCTTCGCATCGGGTGCGTGCGCGTGGCCCATCAACAGCATCGCGAGCGTCGGTACGAGCGTGCGCGAAAGGATGTACGACGCGAGCATCGCGAACACGACGGCTTCCGCAAGCGGCACGAACAGGAACTTGGCGACGCCGGTGAGAAAGAACATCGGCACGAACACGATGCAGATGCACAGCGTCGAGACGAGCGCGGGCACCGCGATTTCACCTGCGCCTTCGAGGATCGCGTCGTGCAGATTCGTGCCCATGTGCAGATGACGCTCGATGTTCTCGATCGTGACGGTGGCATCGTCGACGAGAATGCCGACTGCGAGCGCGAGGCCGCCGAGCGTCATGATGTTGATCGTCTGCCCGAGCGCATGCAGCACGATCAGCGACGAGAGAATCGAGAGCGGTATCGAGATCGCGATAATGCAGGTGCTGCGCCAGTTGCCGAGAAAGAGCAGGATCATCGCGGCGGTGAGCGCGGCGGCGATGAGCGCTTCGCGCACGACGCCTTGCACGGCGGCCTTCACGAACACCGACTGATCGAAGAGCGCGCTGATCTTCAGATCGGAAGGCAGCGACGCCCGCGCTTGCGGCAAGAGATCATGCAACGTATTGACGATGGACAGCGTCGACGCGTTGCCGTTCTTCAGCACCGAGATCAGCACGCCGCGATGCCCGTCCTGACGCACGATGTTGGTCTGCGGCGAGAAGCCGTCGCGGACGTGCGCGACTTCGCGCAGATAGGTCGTCGCGCCGTTGATCGTGCGAACCGGAATGTCGTTCAGGCCCGCGACGGTCGCGGGCGAACCGTTCATGTCGACCGTATATTCGCGCGGGCCGATCTTTGCGGTGCCGGTCGGAAGGATCAGGTTTTGCGCGTTGACGGCCTGGACGACATCGGTCGGCGTGAGTCCTTTCGCGAGCAGCGCGCGCGTGTCGAGATCGACGGAGATGAGGCGCGTCTTGCCGCCATACGGATAAGGCACGGCCGCGCCCGGAATCGTCACGAGTTGAGGGCGCAAGAAATTGAGCGCGGTATCGTTCAGGTCCTGCTCGGATTGCTTCGGACTCGAAAGCCCGAGCTGAATCACCGGAATGCTCGACGCCGAATAGCTGATGACGAGGGGCGGCGTCGCGCCCGGCGGCATCTGCTTCACTTGCGCCTGTTCGACGGCCACTGTTTGCGCGATCGCGGTCTGGATGTTCGCGGTGGGCTGCAGAAAGAGCTTGATGATCGCGATGCCTTGCAGCGATTGCGACTCGATGTGCTCGATATTGTTCACCGTGGTCGTGAGGCTGCGCTCGTTGACCGACGTGATGCGATTGGCCATGTCCTGCGCGGAAAGGCCTGTGTAGTTCCAGATGATGCTGACAACCGGAATGTCGATTTCGGGAAGCACGTCCACAGGCGTCGTCATGAGGACGAACGGCGTCGCCAGCAGGATCATGATGGCCATCACGATGAACGTGTATGGCCGCTTAAGCGCAACGTTGACTATCCACATTGAGTCGTTCGGAAGAAGCTGGGAGAGGGCGCTGCGAATGAGGCGAATGCAACGCGCGGGACGCAATGACGGAGCGGGGCGTGCGGTTCGCCATCAGTGTCGTTATGGTAGTGGCCGGGTGCCAACGACAATATGACGTGAATATGGCGCCGATGTCAGATAAGGCGGTTTGAAAGCAAGCTTGCGAAAGCCCATGGTAGGGCGGAGCATTCGCATCGGACAGCGGGGAATAGCGAAGCGCGAGCGCGGGTTACGCGCTTCGAAGGGACGCGAGCGAGACGGCGCGGAAGGCCGCGCGTGTCTCGTTCGATGAGCGTGCGTTACTGCGGGGTTTGACCGAGCGGCGTCGTCGACATCGTGCGTCCCGAAGACGACGAACCGTCGCTGGACGAGCCATATGCGCTTTGCGCGCTGACCTTGGCTTCGGCTGCCTGGATGTCGTTGGGATAGAACGCATCGCGCTCGGACGGGTTATAGCCGGCTTGTTCGACGCGTTGCAGATCCGCTTTCACCTGCGCGCGCGTGAGACCTTCGGATTGTGCGAGCGCGGCGAGCGGCGCGGCAGCAAGGGCAATTACAGCGATGCGTGTGACTAGTTTCATGGCGCACTCCTCATGCGGTAAAGATGAACGGGACGTGCGGTTGCGCGATATGCAGCGTCGGCACGCTCGCTACAGCCACCACTGAATTCTATTTGTCGTACCGTGACGAGATGCTGGCGATGAGATGACGCTTTGGTCAGATTGGGGCTGTCTGTGAATGCGCGCAGCCGGTGATAGACTCGCCCGCGAGACGCGCCTTGTAAGCTACCTGAACAACATCGTTCGCGGATGTTGTCCCCGATATCCCATCAGGACTCGATAAATTGCCGTTCAATCTGCCGACCACGGCCACCGCGCCGTTTTGCCCATCGGAAGTCAAAGGCTCCGTCGCCGTTTCGCCGGGCGCGCCGCTATGGAAGAAGCTTCTGCAATTCGCGGGGCCGGGCCTGCTCATTTCCATCGGCTATATGGACCCGGGCAACTGGGCGACGGATATCGAAGCCGGCTCACACTACGGCTATAGCCTGCTCTTTGTCGTCGTGTTGTCGAGTCTTGCGGCGATGGTGCTGCAATGTCTTTCGATGCGCCTTGGCATCGTCACGGGAAAGGATCTCGCGCAGCTATCGCGTGAGCGTTACGCGAAACCGGTCGCGAGCGTGCAATGGATGCTCGCGGAGTTATCGATCATCGCGTGCGATCTCGCGGAAGTGCTCGGCGGCGCGCTCGCGTTTCATTTGCTGTTCGGCGTTTCGCTGATGTGGGGCGTGGTGCTCACCGCATTCGATACGCTCATCGTGCTGGGCCTGAAAGGCAAGAACTTTCGCGATCTCGAAGCCATCATGCTCGGGCTCATCGCGACGATCGGCGTCGGTTATATCGTCGAGCTCGTGCTCGTCAAACCGCATTGGCCTTCGGTTGCTGCCGGGCTCGTGCCATCGATTCACGCGTTGAGCGATCGCGAGCCGCTTTATCTCGCGATAGGCATTCTCGGCGCGACCGTGATGCCGCATAACCTGTATCTGCATTCCTCGATCGTGCAGACGCGCGTGGTGAATCGCGATGCGAAGAGCCTTGCATCGGCGATCAATCTTTCGCGGCTCGATACGATCGTGTCGCTCGTTCTCGCGCTGCTGATCAATGCGGCGATCCTGATTCTCGCGGCATCGGCATTTCACGCGACGGGACACACGCAAGTGACCGAGATCGAAGATGCGTACAAGCTGCTTGCGCCTATCGTGGGAACCGGGCTTGCGGCGATTCTCTTCGCGGTGACGCTCTTTGCATCGGGCCAGAGTTCGACGTTCACCGGGACCATTGCAGGGCAGGTCATCATGGAAGGGTTCCTGCAACTGAAAATCCCGTGCTATCAGCGCCGATTCATCACGCGGGCGCTTGCGCTCGTGCCAGCCTTGATCGGCGTGTACGTGATGGGCAACGGCGCGGTCGGCAAGCTGCTCGTCGCGAGTCAGGTCGTGCTGAGCCTGCAACTGCCGTTCGCGCTTTATCCGCTGATCCGGATGACGAGCGATCGCGGCCTCATGGGAGCGTTCGCGAACAAACCGTTCATGAAGCTCCTCGCGTGGGCGCTGTTCGTGGTCATCAGCGCGGCGAACGTCTGGCTCGTGGTGCAGACGGTCGCGGAGTGGCTCGGCTGAAATGAAAAAGCGCCATGCACGATTCGATGTGCATGGCGCTTCGTCAAGCCGCGAGCGTTGTCTACTTCACCACCGCCGCCGGCGCATCCGACTTGACCGAGACCGGCGCGGGAAGCGCCGCTTCGACAGGCCGCGTTTCATCGACCGTGGTTCTGCCGCCATCGCGGAAGAACGCCTGTTCCGCGGCCTTGTTCAGCACGAGAATACTGATCCGCCGATTCGTCGGCTCGTCGACGACATCCTTGTTGAGCGGCAGCACGTCGGACAGTCCGCGCACTTGCAGCACCTTGCTTTCCTTCATGCCGCCCGCGACGAGCGCGCGCCGCGCGGCATTCGCCCGCTCGCTCGAAAGCTCCCAGTTCGAATAGCCCGCCTGACCGCCGGAATAGGGCACCGCATCCGTATGCCCCGCGATCGACACGCGGTTATCGACATCGTTCAGCGATGCGCCGATGTTCGTCAGAATCGTCGTCACATAGCTTTCGAGTCTCGAACTGCCCGATGCGAACATCGGCCGCTTGAGCGAATCGACGATCTCGATACGCAAGCCTTCACTCGTGATCGCGATGCGAATCTGATCCTTATACGCGCGCAGCGCAGGCGTCTGCTCGATGAGCGCCATCAGCTTCTGCTTGAGTTGCTGCAGCTTGCGCAAGTCGTCCATCGCAACGGCAGCGCGCGCGATCGATTGCGGCACCGGTTGCGTCTGGGTCTTGTTGCCTTCACCCGGACGCGTGCTCGACAGATCCCTGCCGCCGCCCGCGATGACGCTCGTATGCGCCGACGCGCCGCCATCGTTGCCGAACAATGCGGAAAGCGGCGTATTGAAGTATTGCTCGATGCCTTCCTTGTCGTACTTCGATGTCGATCCGAGCAGCCACATCAACAGAAAGAACGCCATCATCGCGGTGACGAAGTCGGCGTAGGCGATCTTCCATGCGCCGCCATGATGGCCGTGTCCGTGCGCCTTCTTCTTGCGCTTGACGACGACAGTCGGCGCAAGCACGGACTGCAGCGGATCGCGTGACGGTTTCTCAGCCATGTGCGTTGGTCCTTTGCGTACCCGATGTCATCACGAAGCCGCCTTCGGCATCTTGGTGGCACGAACCGCGTCGTCGAGTTCCTTGAAGCTCGGACGATCGGCGGTAAAGAGCACCTTGCGGCCGAACTCCACCGCGATCGTCGGCGCATAACCGTTCATCGATGCGAGCAGCACGGACTTCACGCACTGGAACGGCTTCGCTTCGGCCGCGCCCTTCGCGTTGAGCAGGTCCGCGAGCGGGCCGATGAAGCCGTACGCCAGCAGAATGCCGAGGAACGTGCCGACGAGCGCACCCGCGATCATCTCGCCGAGCACGGCGGGCGCGGCGCCGACCGAGCCCATCGTGTGCACGACGCCCATCACCGCGGCGACGATACCGAATGCAGGCAGGCCATCGGCCATTTTCTGAATGGCGTTCGCGGCGATCGAGCTTTCGGTGTGGTGCGTGTCGAGCTCTTCGTCCATCAGATCCTGCATTTCGAGCGCGTTGACATTGCCCGCCGACATCATGCGCAGATAGTCGACGATGAAGTCGAGCAGATGATGATCGGCCATGACGTGCTCGTACTTCTGAAAGACCGGGCTGGACTCGGGCGCATCGACATCGGCTTCGAGCGCCATCATGCCTTCCTTGCGCGCCTTCTGAAGCAGTTCGTAGAGCAATGCGATCAGCGCGAGATATTTCTCTTTCGTGTAGCCGCCGCCCTTGAACGCCTTCGGAATCGATTGCAACGTTTTCTTGAGCGTCGCGGTCGGATTCGACACGACGAACGCGCCGATCGCCGCGCCGAAAATACACAGCAGCTCGAACGGTTGCACGAGGGCCGCGAGGTGGCCGCCGACGCCGACGAAGCTTCCGATCACCGAGCCGATGACCAACAACCATCCGATGATGACAAACATGATTTCTCCGCAAAAGTCCGGGCGCCGCGGGCCGTGCGTGCTCGGGATTGAGACGCGCACGGCTCGCGACGCATTGTTCGCTTGTTGTTGGACTTATCGGCGCGAAAGTGCCGGAGATTTAGGGTGTCGCGCGCAAGTTTTTCTTCGCAGATGTTTGCGGCGTAAATGTTACGTTCGTGGCGCCGCTTACTTCGCAGGTAATGGATCGCGTGATCATGTTTCGTCTAACATCGGTTGCATGAACTCGACCCTCGTACATCCGGCCGTTCGATCGGACGTCGGCGCGCTATTGCGCGAATGGCGTCAGCGCAGGCGCATGAGCCAGCTCGATCTCGCAGGCGTTGCGGACGTGTCCACGCGTCACCTGAGCTTCGTCGAATCGGGCCGCTCGCTGCCGAGCCGGGACATGCTGATGCGCCTCGCCGAGCAACTGGACGTGCCGCTGCGCGAGCGCAACACGCTGCTCGTCGCGGCCGGTTATGCGCCGGTTTATCGCGAGCGCGCGCTGGCCGATCCGCAACTTTCCGCTGCCAGGCGTGCTGTCGATCTCGTGCTCAAAGGGCATGAGCCGTATCCCGCGCTCGCGGTCGATCGTCATTGGACGATGATCGCGGCCAACGCGGCTTTCGCGCCGCTCGTCGCATCGGCGGATGCGCAATTGCTCGTGCCGCCGGTCAACGTGCTGCGGCTGTCGATGCATCCGCAAGGTCTCGCCGATGCCATCGACAACTGGCACGAGTGGCGCGCGCATCTGCTCGCGCGCCTGCGCCGGCAAATCGACGTGTCCGGCGATGCGACGCTCGTCGCGCTCATGGCCGAACTGGAGGCGTATCCCGCGCCGCGTCACGCGACCCACGAGCCGCGCGGCGAGACCGATCCCGTCGTCGTGCCCTTGCGTTTGCGCACGCAGCACGGCGTGCTGTCGTTCTTGAGCACGACGACGGTTTTCGGCACGCCCGTCGACATCACGTTGTCGGAGCTTGCGATCGAAGCCTTCTTTCCCGCCGACGATTCGACCGCCGCCATCCTTCGCGAACTCGCCGACGCAAGACGTTGAGCTTGCGTCGCGCCGCGCATGCTTACAGAATTGAACCTAGTCGACATGCGCGGATCAATGAGAAAGCAGGCTGCGCGCCGCATGGCGCGCAGCGTGTGTCAGCTTATGTCCAACCAACGCGGAAGGCAGCGATGATTCAAACATTCGAACAAGTGATCGGCGGGCAAACGATGCAGTTTTGCGCCAGCATCGCAGAGGGCGGCGGGCCGCTGCGCGTCATCATCAGCCGTGCGGATTCGGCGGAATCGCTCGTGATCGTCGAAGCGGACGGCATCATCGGCGCGATCAAGGCCGAAGTGGAAGCGCCCGATACGCTCGTTGCCGATGCCGTTCGCAAGGCGCAGCAGGAAGCGCTCATCGAGCGTGCGCTGGAAACCGGCGCGGTGCAGACCACTAGCCTGTAACGCTCTTCGTCCACGAGCATCAGTAAGCATGCCCGCGCGGCTTTCAAGGCCGCGCGGGCATTGCTTTATGCGCGCGATGGCCGCCCGGCGTTCTACATGCGCGGTTCGCCGTTTTTCGGATCGGCGGGCACCATCGGCGTCGCGGAATCCGGGCCGTCAGGCATGTCCGGATCTTCGGGGTTCGGCGCGGCGTCGGGATCGAGCAGCTTGTCCGGGTCCGGTTCGAGCGGCTCCTCGGGGGAGCGGGGCATTGTCGACATAGTGTTGTCCTCAAAAGATTCGCGGCTTTACCTGGGCGTTGCAACGGCCGTTCCCGACGTCCGTCTCTAAGTAACACGTTCTTCGGCGTTCGCGCTCGCCGGATTGTTCACATGACGCGCGATCGACGCGGCGCACAACAGAAGCGCGACGGAGATCGCCGCCGACCAGCGCACCGCATCGACGATCTGGTGCGCGCTCGCCGCGCCGTCGCCATGAGCCGCGAGCGCGCCGAACGCCGCGACGCCGATCGCGCCCGCCGCCTGCCGCGCCGTGTTGAGCACCGCCGACGCCGTGCCCGCACGCGGCTGGCCGACGGTGCCGAGCAGCGCGGTCGTCATCGCCGGGACCGCGAGTCCCATCCCCGATGGAATCAGCAGGAACGGCACGAGCAGCGCGGCCGTGGGCGTCGTCGCATCGACGAAGGCGAGCGCGGCGAAACCGGCGGCGTCGAGCAGCGCGCCGAAGATCATCGGGCCGCGCGAGCCGAAGCGCGCGACGACAGGGCCGCTCGCCAGGTTCGAGATCAGGAATCCGCCCGTCAGCGGCAGGAACGCGAGGCCGGTCTGCAAGGGCGTGTGACCGAGCACGCGCTGCAAATACAGGCTCAGCACGAAGACCATTCCATAGTAGGTGAGATTCACGCCGATACCGAAGGCCACGGCCGCGCTGAACGTGCGCTCGGCGAAGAGCGACAGCGGCAGCATCGGCGTGCGGCTTTCGCGCTCGATCGCGATGAACGCGCCGCCCGCCGCCAGCGCGAGCAGCAAGGCGCCGATGACGAGCGGATGCATCGGTCCGAGCGGGCGCAGTTCGATCACCGCGCCGACGAACGAGGCGAGCGCGACGATCGCCAGCGCCTGGCCGGGCAGGTCGATGCCGCGCGCACGACCGGCATCTTTGGGTCGCGCGTTTTCTATCCACGCGAGCGTCGCGACGATGCCCGCCGCGCAGATCGGCAGATTGACCCAGAAAATGCTGCGCCAGCCGAACGCCGCGATCAGCACGCCGCCGACGATCGGCCCCGCCGCGATCGACACCGCGCCCGCCGCCGTCCACAAGCCGACCGCTCGCGCGCGCAGACGCCGGTCGTGGCCGCACGCCGCATTCAGCAGCGCGAGCGAGTTCGGCAGCATCGCCGCCGCGCCGACGCCCTGCAAGGCCCGCCCGGCGATGAGTTGCGTCGCGTCGCCGGAAAAGGCGCACGCGAGCGACGCCAGCGCGAAAAGCGCGAGTCCGCCGACGAACATGCGCCGCGCGCCGAAGCGGTCGCCGAGCGAACCGGCCGAGAGCATGAGCGCGGCGAAGGCGAGCGCGTAGCTGTCGATGGTCCATTGCAGGCTCGCGACGCTCGCACCCAGATCGTGGCCGATGCGCGCGAGCGCGACATTCACGATCGAGACATCGAGTTGCGAGACGACGAAGCCGACGCTGGTCGCCGTCACGGTGAGCGTCTGCCGTGCGGACAGACGCGTTTCGGATGAAGAAAGATTCGAGTTCATGCCGGCCATCGTAGGCGCGCGGCGCGGCCGATGTTTCGGCGTGGGCCGAAACGTGAAAGCGCAATGAAAAATGGCGCACCGCGTGAACGGTGCGCCACTTCGCGTGTGGAACGCTAACGCCGGATCAGCGCGCCTGCTTGATGAACAACGTCGTCAGCGCGCCGACCGCGCACAGTGCGCCGACGTAGATCGCGGGCGCCATCGGGCTCGATTTCATCATCAGCGAGACGACGATCGGCGTGAGTCCGCCGAACACCGCATACGCGACGTTGTACGAAAACGAGATGCCGGAGAAACGCACGGCCGCGGGGAACGACTTGACCATCACGAACGGAATCGCGCCGATCACGCCGACGAAAAAGCCCGCGAGCGCGTACCACGGCAAGAGCGCGGAGGCATCGGCCGCGACCTGCTGGAACATCATCCAGTACGTGACGGCGAGCGCCGCGCCGCCGACGAAGATCGTCTTGCCCGCGCCGATGCGGCCCGCGATCGCGCCCGCCAGCACGCAGCCGATCGTGAGGCACAGCGTCGCCGCGCAGTTCGCGACGAGCACCGTCGCCGGCGCGATGTGGAACTGCTTCTGCAGCAGCGTCGGCGTCATCAGGATCACGACGACGATCGCGGCGGAAAGCATCCACGTCAGCAGCATCGACACGATGACGGCGCGGCCGTGATCGCGCAGCACGGCCTTGAGCGGAAGTTCCGCGGCGAGCGACTTGCGCTTCTGCAACTCGGCGAACACCGGCGTTTCATGCAGCCAGCGACGCAGATACACCGAGCACAGACCGAAGATGCCGCCGAGCAGGAACGGCAGGCGCCACGCGAAATCGGCGACTTCGGCCGGCGCGAACGCCTTGTTGATGCCCGTGGCGATCAGCGAGCCGAGCAGAATGCCCGCCGTCAGGCCGGCCGTGAGCGTGCCGCACGCATAGCCGATATGACGCCCCGGCACATGCTCCGACACGAACACCCACGCGCCCGGCACTTCGCCGCCGACCGCCGCGCCCTGCATCACGCGGAACACGAGCAGCAGGACGGGCGCCATCAGGCCGATCGACGCGTACGTGGGCAGGAGGCCCATCAGGAGCGTCGGCACGGACATCAGCAGCACGGAAAGCGTGAACATGCGCTTGCGTCCGAGCAGATCGCCGAAGTGCGCCATGATGATCCCGCCGAGCGGGCGCGCGAGATAACCCGCCGCGAAGATGCCGAAAGTCTGCAATTGACGCAGCCAGTCAGGAATCGACGGCGGAAAGAACAATTGGCCGATGACCGGCGCGAAGAACACGAAGATGATGAAGTCGTAGAACTCGAGCGCGCCGCCGAGCGCGGCGAGCGTGAGCGTCTTGTAATCGCCGCGCGTGAGCGCACGGCCGGCCGCGCGCGGGGCGTCGGACAGAGGTGTTGCCTGCATCGGAAAAGAACCCGTAAGTGGAAAAGCCACGCATGACGCGCGGTAGAACGAGGCTTTGCCCTGCGGGAGTGACTAAACGCGCCGGGTGGACGCGAAGCGAAGGCCCGGGCGCGGAACGCGAACGATCCGGGCCGGAAGCCAGCGGGCGCGGATTCGAAAGCCGCTGCCCGTCATCCGCGCTGCGCGATGCGACGGACAGTCGCGGCGCAGCTTGCTACGCGACGTCTCGGTAAAACGGCGGAAGCGGGAACTTTTGAGCCAAACACGGCATGTTACAGGATGAAAGCGCGCGCAAAAGCGAAAACCCGTTCTAATTTCGAGATGGTTGCGCGCATCAGACGCCGCCCGTTCCGGGCGCTAGGCAGTCACATGCGTTGACAATTCGGATGAGTCCGATGGGAAAGGGTCGCATCGCTGCCCAGAATTCGCAGCTTGTAAATCCCCGTCTCATCCCGCGACGAGACGCCCGGCGGGCGCCGCAAAACGGCCTCCGCTTCATGTCCCTTGGACTCATCAGGTAAGACACTATGCGCGTCGCCGTTTTGCAAACCGACCCCAGTTATCGAAATCTCATCAGCGATGTCGTCAAACGACTCGGCCACACTTGCGTGACTTTCGGCGATGGCCTCGTGCTGTCGAAGGCGCTGTCCCGCTCCACGGTCGATCTGCTGATTCTCGACTGGAATTCCACGGGCCTCTGCGGCCTCGATCTGCTGAAATCCGTGCGCTCGAGCTTCGGCGAACGCGTGCCGGTCATGTTCGCGACGCCGGACGGCGCCGAACACAACGTCGTCTGCGCGCTCACCGCCGGCGCGGACGATTTCGTCGTGTATCCGATCCGCCCGGGCGAGTTCGGCGCGCGCGTCGAAGCGCTCTTGCGCCGCGCGTATCCCGCGACGTCGAGCGCATGCCTCGAAGTCGGGCCGTATCGTTTCGACGCACGCCAGCAAACCGTCACCGTGCGCGGCAAGCCGGTGCAGTTGAGCGGCACGCAATTCCGTCTCGCGCAGCTTTTCTTCTCGAACATCGGCCGCGTGCTGTCGCGCGATCATATTTTCGCGATGGTCTGGGGACGCGAGTTCCGCGAAACGACCCGCACGATCGACAGCCACGTTTCGCGCCTGCGTCTCGCGCTGGAAATCGAGCCGGTCAACAACTTCCGCCTGCAGCCGGTGTACAAGAGCGGTTACCGTCTGCTGCATCTCTACGATGAAGGCGCGGATTCGGATGGCGGTCTCACCGATCCCGCGCCTGCGCAGATCGCGGCCTGAAGCCCATCAAGAAGCAAATGCCGCCGGTTGACAAACCGGCGGCATTTTTCATTTCGCGCGCGTCTTAAAGCGCCGGCAATGCGGGGCGCGTCTCGATGCTCCGGCGAATCAGCGTTTCGACTTCCTTGCGCTCATCGCCGGCGAGCGGCAGGCGCGGCGGACGCACCGGCTCCGTGCCCAGACCGACGATCGCCTCGGCGAGCTTGATGTTCTGCACGAGCTTGTGCGACACGTCGAGCGCGAGCAGCGGCGCGAACCAGCGATAGATCGCGCGCGCTTCCTCGACACGCCCCGCGCGAATCAGCTTGCTGATCGCGACCGTTTCGCGCGGGAACGCGCACACGAGACCCGCGACCCAGCCGTGCGCGCCCATCAGCATCGCTTCCATCGCGAGATTGTCGACGCCGCAAAAGATCGCATAGCGGTCGCCCGTTTCGTTGATGAGATCGGTGATGCGGCGCACGTCGCCGCTCGATTCCTTGATCGCCGCGAACTTCTTGTCTTCGGCAAGTTCGGCGAACATCTTGGGCGTGACATCGACGCCATAAGCGAGCGGATTGTTGTAGACCATCAGCGGCAGCGGACTGGCATCGGCGACCATGCGGAAATGATTGAGCGTCTCGCGCCGGTCCGACAGATAACGCAAACCCGGCAGCACCATATAGCCCGCCGCACCGTGGCGCGCGGCGCGCTCGGCCTGGCGGCAGCCGTCGAGCGTGCTGTTCTCGGCGATCGTCAGGAGCACCGGCACGCGGCCGCGTGCGGCGTCCACGGCGATGTCGAGCACGTCGAGCTTTTCGTCCAGCGATAACGTCGATGCTTCGCCGAGCGAGCCGCACACGATGATGCCGTCCACGCCCGCTTCGATCTGCGCGTCGATGTTCTTCGCGGTCCACGCACGGTCTATGCTGAAATCGGCGTTGAACTTGGTGGTCACGGCGGGCATCACGCCTTCCCAGATATGCGTCACGGCGGCTCTCCGAAATTGATTGGACGGTACGCAGTGTAAGCACCGAAAAATCAGGCGTCTTGCGTGATTCGCGCGCGCCGCGTGCCGATTTCGGCATAGCCGTTTCGCACCGCGAAAAGCCCCTCCGGACGACCTTCGATTATGCCGATTTCGTCATCCAAACCGTCCAGCCGCGTCAAGACGCCCGGCGTACGCGTTTCTACGATAGCGGCATGAAAACCATCGACATCATCGACTCGCATACGGGCGGCGAACCGACGCGCCTCGTGATCGCGGGCGGCCCCGATCTGGGCAACGGCACACTCGTGCAACGGCTCGACGCGTTTCGCACGCGCTTCGATGACTGGCGCCGCGCCATCGTCACGGAGCCACGCGGCTCGGACGTGATGGTCGGCGCGTTGCTCTGCGAACCCGACGATCCCGCAGCCGCGTCGGGCGTCATCTTCTTCAACAACGTCGGCTATCTCGGCATGTGCGGGCACGGCACGATCGGGCTCGTCGCGTCGCTCGCCCATGCGGGCAGGATCGCGCCGGGGCGGCATCGGATCGATACGCCCGTCGGGCCCGTCGATGCGACGCTGCACGAGAACGGCAGCGTCAGCGTGCGCAACGTGCCGGCGTATCGGCATCGGCGGGCGGTATCGGTCGATGTGCCCGGCCACGGCACGCTCACCGGCGACGTCGCGTGGGGCGGCAACTGGTTCTTTCTCGTCGCGGATCACGGTCGCGAACTGGTGCCCGCGCGCATCGCCGAGCTGACCGCGTTCACCGAGGCGATCCGCGATGCCTTGCATGCGCAGGGCATCACCGGCGCGGACGGCGCGTTCATCGACCATATCGAACTGTTCGCGGATTCGCCCGTCGCCGGCGTCGACAGCCGCAATTTCGTGCTGTGCCCGGGCAGCGCCTACGACCGTTCGCCGTGCGGCACCGGAACGAGCGCCAAGCTCGCGTGCCTCGCGGCGGACGACGCGCTCGCGCCGGGCGACATCTGGCGCCAGGAGAGCATCATCGGCAGCGTGTTCGAGGGCAGTTACGCGCTCGACGGCGACGCGCTGATCCCGACGATCACCGGTTACGCGCACGTCATGTGCGAAGGACGGCTCGTGTTCGACGCGCGCGATCCGTTCATCAAAGGCATATGACGGCGGACGTGATCGTCGTCGGCGGCGGGATTGTCGGGGCGGCGTGCGCAGCCGAGCTTGCCGCGCGCGGCATGACGGTCGATGTGCTCGACGCGGGCGGCATCGGCGGCGGCGCGACGGCGGCGGGCATGGGCCATATCGTCGTGATGAACGATTCGCCCGCCGAATTCGCGCTGGCGCGGGCTTCGCGCGAACTGTGGCTCGCGCTCGGCCCGCAACTGCGCGAGCGCGATGCGTTCTCGCGCTGCGGCACGCTCTGGATCGCGGAAGACGACGAGGAACTCGACGCCGCGCGCGCGATGCGCGACGCATTCGCCGCGGCGGGCGTGCGCGCGCATATGGTCGACCGCGCCGCGCTGCGCGAATCCGAGCCGTCGGTGAGCCACGCGATGCAAGGCGGCCTGCTCATCGACGACGACGCGATCGTCTACGCGCCCGCCGCCGCGCAATGGCTGCTGGCGAGTTCGACGCGCATTCGCGTATCGACCGGCTGCGCGGTGCATTCCGTCGATGCCGCCGGCGCGCACGCGCGCGTCACGCTCGCGAATGGTGAACGACGAACGGCTGCGCACGTGGTCGTCGCCAACGGGCTCGCCGCGCCGGATCTGATCGCGGGACTGCCGCTCGAAGCGAAGAAGGGGCATCTGCTCATCACCGATCGTTATCCGGGCACGGTTCGTCATCAGGTGCTGGAGCTCGGCTATATCAAGAGCGCGCATCACGCGCGCGGCACGTCGGTCGCGTTCAACGCGCAGCCGCGTCCGACGGGGCAAGTGCTGATCGGGTCGTCGCGTCAATTCGGCACGCTCGATCCCGCCGTCGAAATGAACGTGCTCGCGATGATGCTCGCGCGCGCGACGCGCTATCTGCCGGGAATCGGCGGGCTCGATGCGATTCGCGCGTGGACCGGTTTTCGCGCCGCCACGCCCGACGGCTTGCCGCTGATCGGACCGGCGCGTTTCCCCGGCGACCGGCTGTGGCTCGCGGCGGGTCACGAAGGGCTCGGCGTGACGACGTCGCTCGGCACCGCGAAACTCCTCGTCGCGCAGATGCTCGGCGAGCCGCTTCCATTCGATATGCCCGACACGAACGCTTTCTCCCCGCAACGATTCGCGCCGGAGCACGCCGATGGCTGAGCGCGTGCGCGTCATCATCGACGGCGAATCGCTCGACGTGCCCGCGTTCGCGACCGTCGCGGCCGCGATCGCGATGCGGGGCATTCGTGGCACGCGGCGCTCTGTCACCGGCGAGCCGCGCGCCGCGCTGTGCGGCATGGGCGTGTGTCACGAATGCCGCGTGACGGTCGATGGCCGCGCGCATGTGCTCGGCTGTCAGACGCTTTGCCGCGACGGCCTGTCGATCGAGACGACGCGATGAACATCGAACGAGTGGACATCGCGATCGTCGGCGCGGGACCGGCGGGCTTGAGCGCGGCGCGAATGGCGGCGCGAGCGGGCGGGCGCGTCGCGCTCATCGACGACAATCCGCGCGCTGGCGGCCAGATCTGGCGGCAAGGTCCGACGCAAGCGCCCGCCGCGCCATTGCGCCAATGGCTCGACGAAACGCGCTCGCACGCGAAGCTGATCGTGATGAACTCGACGAAGGTCGCGGCAGCGCCCGGCGACAAACGGCTGCTGCTCGAACGCGACGGCGCGCCGCTCGTGCTCGCGTATTCGAAGCTCATCCTCGCGACCGGCGCGCGCGAGCGGCTGCTTCCTTTCGACGGCTGGACCTTGCCCGGCGTGACCGGTGCAGGCGGCTTGCAGGCGCTCGTCAAAGGCGGCATGCCGGTGCGTGGCGAGCGCATCGTCGTGGCGGGCAGCGGGCCGCTGTTGCTCGCCGCCGCCGATACCGCGCGTCGTCACGGTGCGCGCGTCGTCGCGGTCGTCGAACAGGCGCCGTTCGCGCGGGTCGCACGATTCGTCGCGTCGCTGGCGCTGACGCCGGGAAAGCTGGCGCAGGCCGTCGCGCTCGGCGTCGCGTGTTACCGGACGGGCAGCGTCGTCGTGAAGGCGCATGGAAGCGCGCGCGTGGAGGCGGTCACGATCCGCACGCGCGGGCGCGATGAAACGCTTGAAGCGGATCGCATCGCGTGCGGTTTCGGACTCGTGCCGAACACGACGCTCGCGCTTGCACTCGGCTGCTTGACGGACGAACGCGACGGCGCGATCCACGTCGACGGCGCCCAGCGAACCTCTCAGCGAGACGTATTCGCGGCGGGCGAATGCGCGGGCATCGGCGGGATGGAGCTCGCGCGCGTCGAAGGCGCGATCGCGGCGCAGGCGGCGCTCGGCGTCGCCATCGATGCGCGTTTGGAGCGCGAACGCGATCGCTGGCGTGCCTTCGCGCGACGCGTCGCACGTACGTTCGAACTCGGCGCCGACGCCCGCGCGATGCCATCGCCGGACACGTTGCTGTGCCGCTGCGAGGATGTTTCAATCGGCGAAGTCGCCTCATACGCAAACTGGCGCGATGCCAAATTGCAGACGCGTTGCGGCATGGGGCCGTGTCAGGGGCGCATCTGCGGCGAGGCGGCGTCGGTCCTGTTCGGATGGCCGCGCGCGGTGGCGCGTCCGCCGTTCGCGCCGGTTTGCATCGACACGCTGATCGCTGCGGGCGAGCTGACTGAAACGCGTCATTTCTAGTGGGGCCAGCGCCAATTTTGTCCGCGTATTGGCGCTCCTATAATCGGTCGCCAGAATCCACCGAGCGCAACCGACACCCGCACGCATGACGATCGCACCACCTCCGGCATCGACGCTCGCCGACATGCTCGCGCATTTCGCGCTGCTCGCGCCGGTTTTCGACGCGATGCCCGACATCGTGTTCTTCGTGAAGGATCGCGAGGCGCGCTACGCGATGGTCAATCGCACGCTCGCGCGCCGCTGCGGTCACAAGGACGACAAATCCGCGCTGCTCGGCAAGACCGCCGAGGACGTATTCCCGCGTCGCTTCGGGCGCATCTACACGGCGCAGGATCAGGCGATCATCGCGCAGGGACATCAGCTGATCGATCAGCTCGAACTGCATCTGTATCCGGGGCGCGAGCCCGGCTGGTGCATGACGTGCAAGCAGCCGCTGCACGATACGCAGGGACATATCGTCGGGCTCGCGGGCATTTCGCGGGATCTGCAAGCGGCCGAAGGCACGCATCCCGCGTACAGCCGGCTCGCGGCGGTCGTGCAGCACATTCAGGAAAATTACGTGCAGCCGCTCAACATGCGGCAGCTCGCGCAGATGGCGAACATGTCCATCGCGCAACTGGAGCGCTACTTTCACAAGGTCTTTCATCTGACGCCGCGCCAGGTGCTGTTGAAAACGCGGCTCGACGCGGCCACTGCGCTCCTCGTCTCGCAGGAGAAAGTCACCGATGTCGCCGCGCTGTGCGGGTACACCGATCACAGCGCCTTCACGCGCCAGTTCAAGGCGACGGTCGGCCTCACGCCGAGCGAATATCGCGCGCTGCTGCAGGCGGGCACGTCGAGCGCCTCGCGCCCCGATTCCATCCGCGAGACAAACGTCTGATGGGAAAACAGGGTACGGCCGATGCCGGAATTACACGATCGTGCGCGTGTGACGAGCGTTTGGGCGAGGCGGATCGGCCGGGAGGCCCGCGCGACGCGGCGCTTGCGGCGAAAGATGCAAACCGGTCCGGTTTTTGCTCTTTTAGGCACGCTGCAACCGGGCGATTTTTCGCGTCGGCGCAGTCACAAACCGCGAGGCGTTCCGCACCGGCGTACGCGCGGCATAAAAAACGGTGCGTTCGGAATTCCCGCCGCGTTCTCGTGTCAATCAGTGCGCGCTACCGCGCGCGCGGCGGAAAGAGCTGGAGACCGACGCGAGAATTCCGTTTTTGGCAGTAGAAAAGAACATCATGAACGAAGTGGCAAGACTGGGGCATATGCGGATCGTCCTCATCGAAGACGATCCCGAGAGCAGAGCGTCGCTGCAGACGTTGCTGGAAGAAGAGGGTGCCGAAGTCATCGCCGTAGCCGACGCCGAAGACGGCGCGCAAGCGGCGATCGAGCATCTTCCGGATGCGGTGATCTGCGATCTCGACCTTCCCGAGATGGACGGTTTCTACCTCGTCCAACGTTTGCGGGATCACGAAATACGCGGAAATCTGCCGCCGTCCGTGGCGATCGCGCTGACGGGGCACGGCGGCGAGGAATACCGATTACGCAGCATCGGCGAAGGCTTTCAGCATTTCATGACGAAGCCGGTGCATCCCGACGAACTCGTCACGCTGATCCAGGACGCGGCTCGGGCCCGTGTGGTGATGTAATGTGATGTGAGTCGCGCGGGCCGCCATCGACGGCGGCCCGGAACGCCTAGGACCGGTCGCGGTTGCGCGCCCGCGTCGCGCCCGTGATGACGGCGATGCCCAGCATGATGACGGCCACGATCATGATCGTGTGCTGCGAGACGTGCATCGCCACGAGCGCCCACGACACGCCGCCAATGAAAATCAGCCAGCCTACGAGATAAATGATCAGCGTCATCGACTTCTCCTTTTTCGTTGTGTGTTAGAAATCGTTGCGCGGCCTTCATCGAAGGGCCGTATGCTTTCGACGCCCGGCCGCGCATCAGTTCGCTGGATGCAAGTGGCGTACCGCGAGCGGCATCGTCGAATATGAAGAAGAGTCCAGGCATGCTGACCGTTCATCATCTCAACAATTCCCGCTCGCAGCGCGTGCTGTGGATGCTCGAAGAACTCGGCGTCGAATACGAGCTGAAGCGCTATCAGCGCGACCCGCGCACGATGCTCGCGCCTGCCGAGTTGCGCGCGGTGCATCCGCTCGGCAAATCGCCCGTCGTGACCGTCGATGGCCTCACGCTCGCCGAGTCGGGCGCGGTCATCGAATATCTCGTCGAACGGTACGGCGAAGGCCGTTTCGCGCCGCCGCCCGGCACGACGCCCGAACGCGTGCGCTACAACTACTGGATGCATTACGCCGAAGGCTCCGCGATGCCGCCGCTCCTGCTCAAGCTCGTCGCGCGGCGGCTGGAGAGCGCGAAAATGCCGTTCTTCGCTAAGCCGATCGCAAGGCGCATCGCGCAGACGATGCAGAGCAGTTTCATCGATCCGCAACTGCGTTTGCATTTCGGCTATATCGATGCCGAACTGGCAAAGTCGCCGTGGTTCGCCGGCGATTCGTTCACCGCCGCCGATGTGCAAATGAGCTTTCCCCTCGAAGCCGGCAGCGCCCGCGCGGGCGCGAAGTCGATGCCGCATATCCGCGCCTTTCTCGAACGCATTCACGCGCGTCCGGCATATCAGCGCGCGCTCGAAAAAGGCGGCCGATACGATTACGCAAGCTAGCCATCCGGCCTATTGCGGGAACGGTAAGCGCGTTGCGTACAATGACTCGGACGCAATCACTCAGCCCAAAGGCGACGCATGGCCCGAATCGTTCCCGACGACTGGAAGAACCTCGAAGCGACCGGCGCGGCGGCGCGCGAACTCGAAACGCTCGCGCGCCTCGAAAAGCTGCCCGACGACTACACGGTCTATCACGGCGTGCACTGGACTCGCGTCAACGAAGGATTTTCGGTCTTCGGCGAGGCGGATTTCGTAGTCGTCGCGCCGTCCGGCCGCGTGCTGATGATCGAGCAGAAGGCCGGTTTTCTGCGCGAGACGGGGCAAGGTCTCGTCAAGGTCTATTTGCAGAAAGAGCGCAACGTCGCCATTCAGCTCGCGCGCACGCTGGAGAACCTGCATCGGCGGTTCACGGCGGCGTTCGGCGCGGGCACGTACCGGATCGAGGAACTGCTTTACTGCCCCGATTACACCGTCAAGAACACGGCGATCGCGGGCGTGTCGCCGGCGCGCATCGTCGATGCGAGCCGCAAGTCGCAGCTTGCGCGCGTCGTGCTCGAAATCCTGCCGCCGGACGAGCCGCGCTTCGAATCGGCGGCGCGCATCCATCATTTTCTCGCCGACGAACTTTCGCTCACGCCCGATACCAACGCGCTCGTCGGTGCGGCGAACACGCTCGTCACGCGTCTGTCGGGCGGGCTCGCGACGTGGGCGCGGCGGCTCGAATTCGAACCGTTCCGTCTGCGCGTGATCGCGACCGCGGGCGCGGGCAAGACGCAACTCGCCGTGCGCGTGATGCGCGACGCGCTCGCGCAGGGCAAGAGCGTGCTCTACGTGTGCTTCAACCGGCCGCTCGCCGACCATATCCGTGCGATCGCACCGAAAGAGGCGAAGATCGCGAATTACCATCAGTTGAGCGCGGCCGTCGCGCGCGATGCGGGCAGTCCGCCGGACTTCAGTCAGCCGAATGTCTTCGCGACGCTCGAAGATCGCTTCGCCGCCGTGCCCGTGCCCGAGCAATGGAAGACCGATGTGCTCATCGTCGATGAAGGCCAGGATTTTCAGGCGGCGTGGGTCGAGGCGCTCGAACGTCTGCTGAATCCTGAAGGCGCGTGGTGGTGGCTCGAAGATCCGATGCAGAACCTTTATTTGCGCGAGCCGGTGCCGCTGCCGGGCTGGACGATCCTGCGCGAAACGACGAACTATCGCAGCCCGCGCGATCTGCTCGGGTTCATCCGCAAGGTCGTCGGGCCAGATGTGCGGCTCGATGCGGGCAGTCCCTTCGACGGCTCCGACGTGAGCGTTTCGACCTACGCCGACGGGCATCCCGAGGAAATCATCGAGGCGACCAAGCGCGCGATCACGCACGCGTTGTCGCTCGGCTTTCGCAAGCAGGACATCGCGGTGCTGTCGTTCCGGGGCCGCGAGGGTTCGGCGCTCACTGCCGTCGATCACCTCGGCCCGCATCGGCTGCGCGCCTTCACCGGAACGTACGATCTGTTCGGCAACCCGGAGTATCGCGAGGGCGACGTGCTGCTCGAATCGATCTATCGCTTCAAGGGGCAATCGGCGCCCTGCGTGATTCTCACCGAAGTCGATTTCGACGCGCTCGACGAGCAGGCCGCGCGCAAGATCTTCGTCGGCGCGACGCGGGCGACGATGAAGCTGATCGTCGTCGCGTCCGAGCGCGCGGCCCGGGCGATCGAAGCCTTGCAATAGCGGATGGCCGTCATCCGCACCGAATCCCCGTTGCGCGCACACGCCGCGCGACCCTGGTTTCGCCGGCTCTGGTATGCGGCGCTGATCGCGCTCGCGGTCGCGCCGCCGATCGGCGCGGTCGGCTACATGCTGTATTCGGGTCTGGTCGCGCGCGAGACGCATCGGCTCGTTCTGCCTTACGACGTGTACTGGGACGCGGCGCAGTTTCAGATCGCGTACGCGCGCTTCGAAAATCACGTTCTGCTGTATCGCAATGGCATCGACGAGGACGCGGGGGGCGTGCGCGCGAGCTATCGGCTGCTGCGGGCGCGGCTCAGGCAGGTGTCGGAATCGGCGGGGGTGTCGGACGATCATCAGGCGCTGCTGAACCGGCAGCGCGAGATTCTGCGTCAGTTGCAAACGGCGCTCGATTCCATTCAAGGCGATATCGACGGATTGCAGAGCGAGCACCAGCGCACCCTGCGCGTGATCGGCGTATTGCGGCAGAACGCGCCCGTCGTCGCGGAACTGGCGGGCGGGCGTCGGCTGATGGATGTCGCGGAGCGCGAGGCGATCGTGCGCGATTTCGAGGCGAAGCGCCGCTATCTGATTTACGGCGGCGTGCTGCTCGGCCTGCTCTCGGCGGCGGCGACGATCCTGCTGCTCTTGAACGGCTATCGGCGCACGCGCCTTATCGAACAGCAGCGCGCGGCGCTGGCGGCGGAGCATCAGGCGACGCGCGCGGCGCGCGAGGCGGGCGTCGCGAAAGACACGTTCCTCGGCATGATCAGCCACGAGCTGCGCACGCCGCTGCATGCGATCGTCTCGTCGGTCGAATTGCTCGGGCTGAACGCGCGCGGCGACGCCGACCGCAAAATCATGCAGCGTCTGGAAGCGGGCGCGCGTCATCTCGAGGCGCAGATGCGCGATCTGACCGATTACGCGCGTCTCGGCGCGGGCAAGCTCGAACTGCGCATGGCCGTGTTCGATCCGGTCGAATTGCTCGAATCCATCGTCGATGCGAACACACCCGCCGCGAGCGCGAAGGGCCTGGCGTTGCGCGGCGATTATGCGGGCGAGCGCGGCCCGATCGAATCCGATCCGCATCGGGTGCGGCAGATCGTGACGAATCTCGTGACCAACGCGATCAAGTACACCGAAGCGGGTTCCATCGACGTGCATTTCGCGCGCACGGAGAAGCGCCTCGACATCTCCGTGATCGATACGGGGCCGGGCATTTCCCGCGAGCAGTTGCCGCTCATCTTCCAGGAATTCACGCAGCTCGATTCATCGAGCACGCGGCGCTTCGACGGCGCGGGAATGGGCCTCGCGGTCGTGCGCGGACTTGTCGAGCTGCTTGGCGGGAAGATCGAGGTTTCGAGCGAAGTCGGGCAGGGCGCGGCGTTTCGCGTGAGCCTGCCGGCGGTCGCGGCGCGTCATGTGCCCCGGCGTGAGCCGGAAGCCGATGCGCCCGAGTTGCGCAAGTCGCGCGTGCTCGTGATCGACGACCACGAGTCGATCCGCGATTCTCTGATCGAAATGCTCACGCATCTCGGCTATTACGCGGTCGCGCTGCCGGATGTCGACAGCGCGCTCGCGTGGCTGCGCGCGAACGACGCCGACGTGATCCTCGCGGACCTGCATATGCCGGGCAAGGACGGCTATTCGTTCGCGAACGAGTATCGTGCGCGCAGTGCGCCCGGCGCGAGCGTGCCGATCATCGCGGTGAGCGCGTACGCGCCCGAACTGGTGGATCCGAGCGCGGCCGTGCTGTTCTTCGACTATCTGCTGAAGCCGGTGCGCTACGAGGTGCTGAAGGGCGCGGTGCATCGCGCGGTGACGGTGCGCCGGCGCGTCAGCTAATTGCGCATCAGCCGCTTGGAGAGATCGGCGACGAGAATGCCGAGCCTCGCGGGCTTCTCGAAACACGTCGCGTTGTAGTCGCGGATGACCTGGCTGATTTCCGATTCGCTCGCCTTGCCCGTGGTGAGCTCGCCCGTCAGCACGAAAACCGGCGCGTCCGGATTGTCCGACTCGCGCACCGCGCGGATCGCATCCGCCGACGTATGCACGCCGAACAGCCAGTCGATCACGACGGCATCGAACACTTGCGTCTGCAGCGCTTCGAGGAACGCGTCGAGGCCGTAGAAGGCCATCGCCGCGAATCCGGTGGCTTCGAGATAGTCGTGCAGATTGTCGGCCGAGGCGTGATCGTCGTCGACCACGGCGATGATGGGTTTGTCGGTATCCGGCCGGCGCGGCTGGATTTCGATCTTGTGGACGTCGCTGGCTTCGTGCAGCAGCACGCCTTCGTGCTTGGTGACGATCCAGCGATTGTTGAGTTTCTGCGCGATGAAATCCGGACGGCTGCCCGCATCGAGCGCGTTGCCGACCCACGCCATGCAGGGAATTTCCACCGAACCGAGCTTGAGCACGGCGTCGTGCGCGGTGCCTTCGGTTTCGTCGGGGCGCGTGTTGATCGAATCGAAGAGCTTGAGCGCGGGTTCGTCGAAGGCATCGGCGACGCGGCGAATCTGCGCGAGCGTCCACGGACTGTTCCCGCGCAGTTTCCGGTGGCCCTGCGAGAAGCTCAGGTCGAGAATGCGGCACAGCTCCGCTGTCTGCTGACGCTTTCCGATGCCGTGACGGCCCATGAGTTCGCGCACGCGTTCAGCGACGGCGAGGGATTCCGATGAAGACGTTTCAGTGACCATACAGCCAGTCGGATGCGTGAGAGTGGGACCGCGAGGGGCGTGAATCGGCGCGGGCCGGGCAGCCCATGCGCAGCCGATCCGACATTGTAAATGGCGCGGGTCCGCGCGCTCAAAATTGTCTCGATGGAACTCATTGATTCTAGTGATGAAACATTCCGCTACGCGAGCGCCGATGCCAGCTCGCGCGTCGGCTTCGACATGGCGGGAATCTCGTCGAGCAAGGTCGAAAGCTGGCTTTCGGCATCGCGTCCGCTGAATTCGCGCAAGGTCGCGAGCAACGTCCGCCACGGCGCGGGCCAGCGGGTTTCGCGCACGCAGCGGCCATTCGCGTCGGTGATCCGCAGCAGCGTGGTGTCGGGGAAGTAGGTCAGCGTGACGGGCATTCCGTCCAGTACGCAGGTAGCGGTGCAGGCTTTCGGTGTGAACATGCTTTTCCAGGTTGATTCGGTGTCGGGATCGACGGCTGGTGCATGTAGCAACAGCCGTGCCTGGCACCACGATCCGGTGCGAATACGCACGCTCATCGAATCAAACGGGGTGAAAGTTCGCGAACGTTGAACGGAGTATTGTCGATTTTGGCGACAATTGGCGGCTTTACGCGGGATACACTGCGAGCATCATCGAATGGAGGTTGCCGTGCTCGTTGCTGCTTTCGTCATTTGCCCGCTCGGCGTGGCCGCGCTTTTCGGATTCGCGCTTTTTGCCGATAAGCATTTCAAGGATTCGGTCGCCATGCCGCGCGGCCACGTTTCCGGGGTGGAAAGGCCCGAGCGCCGGCAAACGCACTGACGGGCGAGGGAATCGAGATTTCTTCACGCCCAACGAGATATTTTGATTTTCGATGGATTTTTGGCGTTTGACTCGAGAAATCTTAACTTTCCGAGTCTGCCGCCCTGCTTGCGAACGCACCGTGCACCACTTCCTCGATTCGGTCGAGTACGGGGCGAGGAAGGTGCTGATACTGCTTCCTGCGATGCGCCGACAGGACCCCCTTGTTCGACTGAACCATCCGAATGAGCGCTGAAAGATCCTTTCGCGGCAAGTCGAACTCGTCGTTCAGTTGCGCAAAAGCGGCATCGTAGCCCTGAAGCCACGCGATCTCGCGCGGAATTTCCTCGCGCACGGCCTCCTTGATCATCGCGTGCAGAAACGCGACTTCACGATCCGCGTTGAAGAACCGATACGCGCGGCTCGAAGGCGCACTCAGTACGAGCGGCTCCGTCTCTACGCGACGGTAATTCCATAGTCGCGTGACCGGGCGCGAGAACGCCGTCAGCACGGCGTGGTAAGCCGGAATGTTTCGCTCCATCACAGCCGACACCGGAATCACGGTATCCGCGCCTAGCACGCCCGAGCGCGCAAGCACGTGTTGGATGAGAAATCGATGCAGCCGGCCGTTGCCATCGAAGAACGGATGCAGATAAACGAAGCCGAAGGCCGCGCAGGCGGCCTTCACGAGCACATCGGGGCACCGTTTCCGATCGTTGACGAAGGCTTCCCAATCGGTCATCACGCGTCGAAGATCGTCAACCGGCGCGGGAAAGAAGTCGATCCGGCCCGCAGCGTCCTCCAGCCAGTTTTGTCTCGTCCGATACGACGCTTCCTGGCTATACACGTCCCGCACGATCACGTTTTGCAACTGCACCAGCCATTCTTCGTCGATCTTCGCAGGCTCGCCCGCGCGCTTCAGAAGCTGCACAAAACGCTCTTGCTTGTCGGAGCTGGGGGTTTCGGATTCGATCGCGTAGCTGCCGCGCGTCTCCGATAAATACAGAAAAGCGAGCGCGCGCTTGTACAGATCGGGGTCCTGCATCGCGTCGAGCGCGCTTTGCGCTTCCAGAAGCAGGTCTCTCAAGGGCGGATCGTCCGGAATCGCGGCGCGGTGCACGACCGGACAAAACCACGGCGTGCCCGGCGCGTTATTGCGCACGCGGTAGCGAGGCGAATTCACGGGCTGCGGCGCCGTGTAATAGACATCGGGCGCAAAGAGGTCGACGTAACCGCCGCGGACGCTCACGCCCGCATCCAGTGCCTTGCCGGTCAGCCATTCCCACAGGAAACAGGCGCGGCGAATCTGCTCGCCGGAAGGCGTCGCGCGCAGACGGGCGATGAGTTCTTCCGGCTCGATATGCTCGAACGCGGCATCGATAATCTCGAGATTCACGCCTTCGTGGCGTAGCGCGAACTCCAGATGACCGACGGGCGTATCGTCGAACGCCACGCTGTTTGGAAACAGAATATGGCTCTCGCTGTCGACGCGCCGGTTTACCGACGAACTGGCGTACGCCAGCCTCCGCGGCGGCGTTACGCGCAGTTCGCCGATGGCGATGAGTCGGGAATAACCGATCGGTGTCATCGAGATTTCTTAACGTTTATCGAGAAATTATAACTTTAGGCGCGCTTCCGCGATTTGTATCGAGAAATCTTAACCCCCGCCCGCTTCGACTCCGCCACCGATCCGCTTTTGCTATCGAACGATCGCCCTTTCGAATTGTTGCGCTATTGCCGCCGGACTATAGTGCCTCTCACGGCATGACCATCCAAAGCAACGAACAACGAAAGGAGACACATCCATGAACCGTATCGACCTGGCGAACCGCGTCGTGATCGTCACGGGCGGCGCGCGCGGCATCGGCCTCGCTGTGGCGGAACGCGCGCTGCAGTCCGGCGCCGAGGTATCGCTCTGGGATGTCGACGGCGAGCGCCTCGCCCGCACGAGCGCCGAGCTCGCGGCAAACTACAGGGAGCGCAAAGTCAGCGACGCGGTCGTCGAACTGACCGAAGAATCCTCCGTCGATGCAGCCGTGAACAAGGCGCTGGCGGCGCACGGCAAGATCGACGTGCTCGTCAACAACGCGGGCATCACCGGTGGCAACGGCACGACCTGGGAACTCGCGCCCGACGTATGGCGGCGCGTGATCGATGTCAATCTGATCGGGCCGTACCTGACGTGCCGCGCCGTCGTGCCTCACATGCTGAAGTCGGGCTACGGGCGCATCGTCAATATCGCGTCGATCGCGGGCAAGGAAGGCAATCCGAACGCGTCGCACTACAGCGCGTCGAAGGCCGGATTGATCGGGCTCACGAAATCGCTCGGCAAGGAACTCGCGGGCAAGAACATCCTCGTGAACGCCGTCACGCCCGCCGCCGCCAGGACCGAAATCTTCGATTCGATGTCGCAGCAGCACATCGACTACATGCTCTCCAAAATTCCGATGAACCGCTTCCTGATGCCGGAAGAAGCTGCGTCGCTGATTCTGTGGCTCGCGTCCGAGGACTGCGCGTTCAGCACCGGCGCGGTGTTCGATCTGTCGGGCGGACGCGCGACGTACTGAAGCGCATCATCGGGAGACTCACATGAACCATTCCGCACAGGCGGAAGGCGCGGTCACGTCGCGTGTCATGCGCCGGCTGCTGCCGTTTCTGCTGCTCATGTACGTGCTCGCGTTTCTGGACCGCGCGAATATCGGCTTTGCTCAAAAGGCGCTGCAGCAGGACACCGGCCTCACGAACGCCGCGTTCGCCTTCGGCGCGGGCGTGTTTTTCGTCGGCTATGCGATTTTCGAAGTGCCGAGCAATCTGCTGTTGCATCGCGTCGGCGCAAAGCTGTGGATGTGCCGGATCATGGTGACGTGGGGCCTCGTCTCCGCGGCGATGGCCTTCGCGCATAACGCCACGACGTTCTATACCCTGCGCTTCCTGCTCGGCGTGGCGGAGGCGGGCTTCTTTCCCGGCATCGTCTATTACCTCACGCGCTGGTTTCCGCAATCGTCGCGCGCGCGTGCGCTCGGCGTGTTCTATTTCGGCGCGCCGCTCGCGTTCATCTTCGGCGCGCCGCTGTCCGGTCTGCTGCTCGATCTGCACGGCGCGTTCGGCCTGAAAGGGTGGCAATGGCTCTTTCTGGTCGAAGGACTGCTCGCGTCGATCGTCGGCGTGTGGGCGTTCTGGTATCTCGACGACGATCCCGCGAAAGCCCGCTGGCTTACGCCCGATCAGCGCGCGCTGCTCGCCAGCCGCCTCGACGACGATGCGCGCGCGGCGTCGTCGCACGGACCGCGCAGTGTGCTCGCGTCGCTCGTCGATCCGCGCGTGCTCGTGCTCTGTTGCGTGTACTTCCTGATTCAGGCGGCGGTGTACGGCGTCGTGTTCTATCTGCCGCAACAGGTGTCGGCGCTGCTCGGCACGAAAGTCGGATTTCGCGTGGGACTGGTGACGGCGCTGCCGTGGATGGCCGCCGTGATCGTGACGTGGATCGTGCCGCGCTACGCCGATCGCACCGGCCGGCATCGCGTGTGCGCGGTCGCGCTGCTCGCGATGTCGGGCGTCGCGATCGCCGTGTCGGGCATCGCGGGATCGCCGGTCGTGTCGCTGATCGCGCTGTGCTGCGCGGCGAGCGGCTTCATCGCCGCGCAACCGCTCTTCTGGACCTTTCCGACGCGTTATCTCACGGGCGCGGCCGCCGCGGCGGGCATCGCGCTCATCAATTCGCTGGGCGGACTCGGCGGCTTCTTTGCGCCGATGGCCCGCACCGCCGCCGAAGCCGCGTTCCATTCGGCGAGCGCGGGGCTGATGGTGTTGGCGGGCGCGAGCGTGCTCGCGGCGCTTGTCATCGTCGTGCTGGTGCGCGTGCCCGAACGTCATTCGATTACGCGCGGCGAAACCGCCAGCGCATCCTGAACAGAAAGAACAGAGAAGGAGACGAACACATGTCCATGCCGACGATCAAGCAAGTACGCGCTTTCACCGTTCGCGGCGGCGGCGCCGATTACCACGATCAGGGCGCCGATCATTGGATCGACGATCACATCGCCACGCCGATGGCCCGCTATCCCGAATATCGCGCGAGCCGCCAGTCGTTCGGGCTGAACGTGCTCGGCTCGCTCGTCGTCGAGATCGAAGCGAGTGACGGCACCGTCGGCTTCGCGGTGACGACGGGCGGCGAGATCGGCGCGTTCATCGTCGAGAAGCATCTGGCGCGCTTTCTCGAAGGCCAGCGCGTGACCGACATCGAAAAGATGTGGGATCAGATGTACAACGCGACGCTGTATTACGGGCGCAAGGGCATCGTGCTCAACGCGATTTCGGGCGTCGATCTTGCGCTGTGGGATTTGCTCGCGAAGGTGCGCCGTGAGCCGGTGTTCCATCTGCTCGGCGGACCGGTGCGCGACGAGTTGCAGTTCTATGCGACGGGCGCGCGTCCGGATCTCGCGAAGGAGATGGGTTTCATCGGCGGCAAGATGCCCTTGCAGCACGGCCCGGCGGAAGGCGAGGAAGGGCTGCACAAGAACATTGCGAAGCTCGCGGACATGCGCGCGAAAGTCGGCGACGATTTCTGGCTGATGTTCGATTGCTGGATGAGCCTCGATCTCAACTACGCGAAGCGCCTCGCGAACGCGGCGCGCGAGCACGGCCTGAAGTGGATCGAAGAAGCGCTGCCGCCCGACGACTACTGGGGCTATGCCGAACTGCGCCGTTCCGTGCCGGGCGGCATGATGGTGACGACCGGCGAGCACGAAGCGACGCGCTGGGGCTTTCGCATGCTGTTCGAAATGGGTTGCGCGGATCTCGTGCAGCCGGATGTCGGCTGGTGCGGTGGCATCACGGAGCTCATCAAGATTTCGGCGCTCGCGGACGCGCACAACGTGCTCGTCGTGCCGCACGGTTCGTCGGTGTACAGCTATCACTTCGTCGTGACGCGTCATAACTCGCCGTTCGCCGAGTTTCTGATGATGGCGCCCAAGGCCGATCAGGTCGTGCCGATGTTCACGCCCTTGCTGCTCGACGAACCCGTGCCGGTCAACGGCCGCATGAAGGTGCCGGAGACGCCGGGCTTCGGCGTGCGGCTGAATCCGGAATGCGCGTTGACGCGGCCTTACACACACTGAGGGGCATCGCATGTTGCTGGAGAACAAGGTCGTCGTAGTGACGGGCGGCTCGCGCGGCATCGGCCGTGCGATCGCGCTCGCGAGCGCGCGCGAAGGCGCGGACGTCGCGATCAACTACTGGCGCGACAACGACACGTCTTACGGGAAGGCGTCGGCGGTGGAATCGATCGTCGGCGAGATCGAGGCGCTCGGGCGGCGCGCGATCGCGGTCGAAGGCAACGTCGCCGAGCGCGAGACCGGCATGGAACTGATCCGGCGCACGGTGGAAGCGTTCGGGCGCGTCGATGTGCTGTCGAGCAACGCGGGCATCTGTCCGTTTCACGCGTTCCTCGACATGCCGGCTTCTGTCTATGAAACCACGGTCGCCGTGAATCTGAACGGCGCGTTCTACGTCACGCAGGCCGCCGCGAACCAGATGAAAGCGCAGGGCACGGGCGGTGCGATCGTCGCGACGAGTTCGATCAGCGCGCTCGTCGGCGGCGGCATGCAGACGCATTACACGCCGACCAAGGCGGGCGTGCATTCGCTGATGCAATCCTGCGCGATCGCGTTGGGACCGTACGGCATCCGCTGCAATTCGGTGATGCCCGGCACGATCGCGACGGACCTCAACGCCGACGATCTCTCGAACGAGGACAAGCGCGCCTACATGGAAAAACGCATCCCGCTCGGACGTCTCGGCGCACCGGACGATGTCGCGCAGTGCGTCGTGTTTCTGGCTTCGGATCGGGCGCGCTATGTGACGGGCGCGTCCTTGCTCGTCGATGGCGGGCTGTTCGTGAACCTTCAGTGACGCGACGACGCCGAGTACTTGCGCAACAACGCGATGAAGTACTCGGCCGGTTCGCTCAAGGTTTCGAACTTGCGCCGCAACAAGCCGAATCCGGACAGGCTCTTGCCGATCTCGATCGGCAGTTCGATCAGCAATTGCGCGCGCAGATAGTCGCGCACGACTGATTCCGGCAGCATCGCGACGGCTTCGCTGTTTTGCAGGAGTTGCAGCGTCGCGAAGATCGACGCGCATTCGACGATATCGGCGGGCGTCGTCAGCCCGGCGCGCGCGAGTTCGTCTTCGAAGAGGCCGCGCGCGGGACTCGTGATCGGTTGCAGAATCCAGGGCCAGCCGACGAGCGTTTGCAGCTCGAGCGAAGCCTTGTCCGCCAACGGATGCCCCGCGCGCACGACAAGCCGCATCGCTTCGCGCGCGAGCGGCTCGAAGTCGAAATCGTTGTGCTGCAACGGCGTGGTGAGGCGTCCGAGCGCGAGGTCGACTTCGCGGCGATGCAGCAATTGCACAACCTGATCGCTCGTCTCGCCGAGAATGCGCACGTTCAGTAGCGGACGTTCGGATTTCAATTCGGTGACGGCCATCGCGAGCACGTCGGGCGCTGCGCCCATGATCGCGCCGACCGTCAGTTGACCGTGACCGCCGCGGCGCTTGGCGTCGAGATCGTCGGCGAAGCGCGTCAGGTCCGCGAGCGAGCGGCGCGCGTAAGCGAGCGCGGCGGTGCCGAGCGGCGTCGGCTGCATGCCGCGTGCATTGCGCTCGAAGAGCAGAAAGCCGAATGCTTCCTCGATGTCGGCGAGCATACGGCTCGCGCTCGGCTGCGCGACGTTGATCGCGTCGGCGGCCTGATGCAGATTGCGCGCGTCGTCGAGCGCGACGAGAAGGGCGAGATGTTTGAACTTCAGCCGATTGACGAGCGCGATCGGTGAAAGGCTGGACGACACACTTTGGGACACGTTCTGGTTCATTCGACAGTCCGCTCGAAACCGCGCGATGATAAGGCGCAGCGATACGTTTTTGCGATCGGCCAATCCTGCAATCGGATTGTCGTGTTATCGGTCGGCGAATTATAGTCGCAGCACAACGAGTCCCGAACACAGGGATTCACCAAACATAAAAAGGCGGTCCGCCATGGAGACAGTGGCATTTCGCATGACCCTCAAGCCGGGCATGCGCGACGAATACGAGAAGCGTCATCGCGAGATATGGCCGGAACTGGCCGATGCGTTGCGCGCCGCCGGAATCCGCGATTACCGGATCTTTCTGGACGACTCGAACGGGCATCTCTTCGCCATTTATCAGCGCACCGACACGCACACGACCGATGCGTTGCCGACGCTGCCCATCATGCGCAAGTGGTGGAACCTCATGGCCGAGTTGATGGACACGCACGCGGACAATTCGCCCGTGACGACGCCGCTCGTGCCGGTCTTTCATCTTCCCTGAAACGTTCGCCTCTTTCGCGAGGAACGCCATCATGCAGGTCGTCGATCCGCACATTCATTTGTGGGACTTGAAGACGCATCATTACCCGTGGCTTGCGAATCCGCAGACGTCGTTCGTCGGCGATGCGCGCGACTTGCAGCACGACTATCTGCTCACCGATCTGCTGCGCGATGCCGAAGACATCGAAGTGCTGAAGCTCGTGCACGTCGATGCAAATCACGATCCCGCCGATCCCGTCGAGGAAACGCGCTGGCTTCAATCGATCGCGGATATCGAAGGCATGCCGAACGGCATCGTCGCGGGCGCGGATCTGTCGGCGGATAACGCGCAGCAAGTGCTCGAAGCGCATGCGGCGTTCGCCAATACGCGCGGCATCCGCCAGATTCTCAACGTGCATGACAGCAAGCTCTACGACTACGTCGGGCGTCATTACATGCGCGAGCCGCAATGGCGCAGGCACTTCGGCTTGCTCAAGCGCTTCGGCATGTCGTTCGATCTGCAGCTTTATCCATCGCAGATGAAAGAGGCGGCGCAACTCGCGCGCGAGCATGCGGATACGCAATTCATCGTCAATCACGCGGGCATGTTCGTGGATCGCGCATCGACGCAAGGTTATCGCGCGTGGCGCGACGGCATGCGCTTGCTGGCCGCTTGCCCGAACGTCGCGGTGAAGCTGAGCGGCTTTGCGATGTTCGATCACGGCTGGACTATCGAAAGCCTGCGTCCTTACGTGCACGAGACGATCGATACGTTCGGCGTCGAGCGCGCGATGTTCGCATCGAACTTTCCGGTGGATCGGCTGTTCGGCACGTACACGGCGTTGTGGAACGCGTATGCGCGCATCGTCGCCGACGCGAGCGACAGCGAGAAAGCAGCGCTCTTCGTGCGCAACGCGGAACGCATCTACCGCATCTGAGGAAAACGACATGACGACGCCACGTCTTGAACTGAGACACGCCAGCAAATCGTTCGGCCGCGTGCGCGCGCTCGGCGACGGCAGCCTGCAACTCTTTCCCGGCGAAGTGCACGCGCTGCTCGGCGAAAACGGCGCGGGCAAATCGACGCTCGTGAAGTTGCTCGCGGGCGTCTATCAGCCGGATGCGGGTGAGTTGCTCGTCGAAGGCGAGGCGCGCCGCTTCGCGAATCCGGCGCAAGCGCGCGATGCGGGCATCGCCGTGATCTATCAGGAGCCGACGCTTTTCGCCGATCTTTCCATCGCCGAGAACATTTACATGGGCCGCCAGCCGCGCGATCGCTTCGGGCGCATTCGCTACGACGAGATGCATCGCGAAGTCGATGCGTTGCTCGCGTCGCTCGGCGTGAATCTGCGCGCGCAACGGCTCGTGCGCGGATTGTCGATCGCGGATCAGCAAGTCGTGGAAATCGCGAAGGCGCTGTCGCTCGACGCGAACGTGCTCATCATGGACGAGCCGACGGCCGCGCTTTCGCTGCCCGAAGTCGAGCGGCTCTTCGCGATCGTGCGTGCGTTGCGCGAGCGCGATGCCGCGATTCTCTTCATCACGCATCGTCTCGATGAAGTGTTCGCGCTGACGCAGCGCATGACGATCATGCGCGACGGCATGAAGGTCCACGACGCGCTCACCGAGAACATGAACATCGATGCGATCGTGAGCAAAATGGTCGGCCGCGATCTCGACACGTTCTATCCGAAAGCCGATGTCGCGCCCGGCGACGTGCGTCTTTCGGTGCGCAATCTCACGCGCGAAGGCGTGTTCAAGAACGTGTCCTTCGATGTGCGCGCGGGCGAGATCGTCGCGCTCGCGGGACTCGTCGGCGCGGGACGAAGCGAAGTGGCGCGCGCGATCTTCGGCATCGATCCGGTCGATGGCGGCGAGGTGAAGATCGCCGGCAAGAAGCTCGCGCTTGGGCATCCGGCGGCGGCGGTGCGCGCCGGGCTCGCGCTGGTGCCGGAAGATCGTCGCGCGCAAGGGCTCGCGCTGGAGTTGAGCATTGCGCGCAACGCATCGCTGACGGTGCTCGGCCGATTGATGCGCCACGGGCTCATCACGGCGAGAAGCGAATCGACGCTCGCCGCCGACTGGGGCAAGCGCCTGCGTCTGAAGGCCAGCGATCTCGATGCGCCCGTCGGCACGCTGTCGGGCGGCAATCAGCAGAAGGTCGTGCTCGGCAAATGGCTCGCGACGAATCCGAAGGTGCTCGTCATCGACGAACCGACGCGTGGCATCGACGTGGGCGCGAAAGCGGAGGTGTATCGCACGCTCGCCGAACTCGTCAGAGAAGGCATGGCCGTGCTGATGATTTCCAGCGAGCTGCCCGAAGTGCTCGGCATGGCCGATCGCGTGCTCGTGATGCACGAAGGCCGCATCAGCGCCGATATCGCGCGCGCCGAGGCGAACGAAGAACGCGTAATGAGCGCTGCGCTGGGCGCATCGCCTGCCGTTTTGGGGCACGCAGCATGATGACTCGACATACATCTTCACTCCCCGCGATGCACGCCGCCGATACGAAGCGCGAAAGCCTCGCGGTCACGATCGCGAAGAGCCGCGAGCTGACGCTCTTCATCGTGCTGCTCGTGCTGATCGGCGCGACCGGCGCGGTGAAGCCCGATTTCCTGAACCTGCAGAACCTGCGCGACGTGCTGCTCAACGTGTCGATCATCGGCCTGCTGACGGCGGGCATGACGATCGTGATGCTGATGCGGCATATCGATCTGTCGGTGGCGTCGGTCGTCGGCGTGAGCGCGTATGGCGTCGGCAGCCTCTTCGTCATGTTCCCGCACATGCCGGTGATCGTGGCGATGTTCGCGGGAATCGGCATCGGCTTCGTGATCGGCGCGGTGAACGGCGCGCTCGTCACGTTCGGGCGCGTGCCGTCGCTCGTCGCGACGCTCTCGACGCTCTATATCGTGCGCGGCGCGGATTACGCGTGGGTCCACGGCGGCCAGATCAACGCGACGAGCCTGCCCGACGCATTCGCGTCCATCGCGACGGGCTCGCTTATCGGCGTGCCGAATCTCGTGCTGATCGCGCTCGTCGTGCTGATCGCGCTGTCGGTGTATCTGAAGCAGTATCGCGGCGGGCGCGAGCATTATGCGATCGGCTCGAATCCCGAGGCCGCGCGTCTTGCGGGCATACGCGTGGATCGCCGCGTGATGATCGGCTTCCTGCTTTCCGGCGCGATCGCGGGGCTCGCGGGCGTGCTGTGGCTCGCGCGTTTCGGCACCGTCGATGCCAGCACGGCGAAGGGCATCGAACTGCAAGTCGTCGCCGCGGCGGTCGTGGGCAGCGTCGCGATCACGGGTGGCGTCGGGACCATCGCCGGCGCGACGCTCGGTGCGCTCGTGCTCGGCGTCATCAACATCGCACTGGTGGTGCTGCGCGTGTCGCCGTTCTGGCAGCAGGCGATTCAAGGCGCGCTGATCGTCGCGGCGATCGCGCTCGATACCTTGCTCGCGCGTTCCGTCGCGCGCCGCATGATGAGGAAACGCGATCATGGCTAAACCCGATTCCGCTCTGTCCACGACGAAACGCCGCCCTCTGCAATGGGAAGCGATGCTCGCGATCGTGCTCGTCGTATCGCTCGTCGCCGGGCGCGTGCTGTCGCCGTTGTTCCTGTCGACGGCGAACATCTCGAACATGCTCGCCGACTTCACCGAGATCGCATTGATCGCGCTGCCGATGACGCTCGTCATCGTCGCGGCGGAGATCGATTTGTCGGTGGCGTCGGTGCTCGGCGCATCGAGCGCGCTGATGGGCGTGCTGTGGCACATGGGCTTGCCGATGCCGCTCGTGATCGTCCTCGTGCTCGCGTTCGGCACGCTTGCTGGCCTGCTCAACGGCCTCGTGATCGTGCGCTTCAGTCTGCCATCGCTCGCGGTGACGATCGGCACGCTCGCGCTTTTTCGCGGCCTTGCGTACGTGCTGCTCGGCGATCAGGCGATCGCGGATTTTCCCGCGTCGTACACGGCGTTCGGCATCGATACGGTCGGCGACACCTTCCTGCCGATGCCGTTCGTCCTCGTCATTGCAGGCGCGATCATCTTCACGGTCTTGCTGCAAGCGACGCCTTTCGGCCGCAGCCTCTTCGCGATCGGCGCGAATCCGACGGCCGCGCAATTTTCCGGCATCGATGTGGCGAAGACGAAGCTGAAGCTCTTCATGATGTCGGGCGCGATGGCGGCGCTCGCGGGCATCGTCTACACGCTGCGCTTCACGAGCGCGCGCGGCGATAACGGCGAAGGCTTCGAGCTTTCGGTGATCGCGGCGGTGCTGTTCGGCGGCGTGAGCATCTTCGGCGGACGCGGCTCGATGATCGGCGTGCTGCTGTCGCTCGTCATCATCGGCGTGCTGCGCAATGCGCTGACGCTCGCGGACGTATCGAGCGAAACGCTCACCATCGTGACGGGCGCGCTGCTGCTTTCGTCGGTGCTGATCCCGAATCTCGTCGCGCGCTGGCGGGCCGCGCGCGAGAAGCGTCTGATGGCGCAGGCGCTTTGAACGTCGTAATCAACCAGCGCAGCCAATGCGCAATGACAGGAGACATGCCAACATGAATAAACCTCATCGATTCCTGCGCGGGCCGGCGCTGGCGGCGGCCTTTCTCGCGGCGACCGTGGCGCTTTCGGCAAGCGCCGCCGATATCAAGAGCGGCCTGAAGATCGCTTTCCTGCCGAAGCAGATCAACAACCCGTACGAAGTGATCGCCGACGACGGCGGCATGGCCGCGATCAAGGAGCTCAAGGGCGATGGCAAGGTCGTGGGTCCGTCGGATGCGGGCGCGTCGTCGCAGGTGAGCTACATCAACACGCTCATCACGCAGCGGCAGAACGCGATCGTGATCGCGGCGAACGATGCCAACGCGGTCGTGCCGTATCTCAAGAAGGCGATGTCGCAAGGGATCAAGGTCGTGACCTTCGACTCGGACACGGCGCCCGATGGCCGGCAGATCTTCGTCAATCAGGCCGATTCGGAAGCGATCGGGCGCGGACAGATCCAGTTGCTGTCGAAGCTGATCGGCGGCGAGGGCGAATTCGCGATTCTCTCGGCGACGCCCAATGCGACGAATCAGAACACCTGGATCAAGTGGATGCAGGAGGAACTGAAGAAGCCCGAATATTCGAAGATGAAGCTCGTGAAGATCGCGTACGGCAACGACGACGATCAGAAGTCCTTCGTCGAGACGCAGGGCTTGTTGCAGGCTTATCCGAACCTGAAGGGTATCGTCGCGCCGACATCGGTCGGGATCGCGGCGGCGGCGCGCTATATCTCCAGTTCGCCGGCGAAGGGCAAGGTCGTCGTGACGGGCCTCGGCACGCCGAATCAGATGCGCGCGTTCGTGAAGAACGGCACGGTCAAGGCGTTCCAGTTGTGGGATCCGGGTCAACTGGGTTATCTCGCGGCGTTCGCGGCGGCCAATCTCGCATCGGGGACGATCACCGGCAAGGAAGGCGATTCGTTCGAGGCGGGCAAGCTGGGCAAGCGCACGGTCGGCAAGAGCGGGGAAGTGATTCTCGGCCCGCCGACGACCTTCGATGCCGCGAATATCGACAACTTCAATTTCTGACGCGAAGGGCGCGCTTCGAGCCTGAGAGGATGACGAAACGCCCTGCGGGGCGTTTCGTTTTTCAGCGGCTGCCGCGTTGTCGATGCACGAAGGAAAAGCCTTTGCGATCAAAGCGTTGAGGCGATGCTCCCACGGCTATCCACAAGGCTCTCCACAAAAACTGTGGACAACCGCACACATTCATTTGATCCCCTGGCCGCCGCGCATCACCTGCACGGCGGTCGCCGATTCGAACCGCGCGTGCACCATATCCCCGGATTTCAACCCGGCGAGCGGCACATCCGGCGCGGCTTGCAGCGTCACCGTCTTGTTCGGCCCGCGCAGCGTGATGCGCCGGTTCTTCGCATCGACGCGCTCGATCGTCCCGATCACCTCGACGACGCGCGCCTCCGCCGCCACGCCCCCGGACGCGGGAATCAACGCGTCCGTGTCGATGCGCTCGCGGATGCCGTTCGACTTCACCTTCGTCGCGCTCACGAGCACCGCGCTGCGATATTCGATGTTCACGATATCGCCGAGCTGAAGTTTCTTCACATCGCCGACTTCGGGATTCACCGCCACTTCGACGACGCGCCCGCCCGGACCCTGCAGCGACACGCTGTTCGTCGTCGGATCGATGCCGACTACGCGCGCCTGCACCTGCGCGATGGCCGCCGCGCCGCGCGTCGTCGGGGCGGACGCGGCATCGTCGGCGGATGCGCTTCCGATCGCGCCGAGAGCGAGCGCCACGCAGGCGGCGAGGATCCTGACCGAACGATGCGAAGCTTGAGATGACGAGCGGAACATGCCGTGCCTCCTTATGTTCGTGTTGCTTCAGTCAACTTGCGGAACGCGCTCAGCGGCGCGACTTCGACAGCAAATGTCCGAGCCCGAGGTTCGTCGCGATCTGCCAGATATAGACGCGCGAGTAACGCACGCCGTAGCGCCGCTCGATCAGTTCGCGCAGACGCGCATTGGTCCACGTATCGCTCTCGAAACCGTGCGCGCGCGCGGGCCCACGCAGCGCGGCGGCGATCCAGTCGAGCGCCTCGCGATCCAGCACCGACGCGCGCCCGCCGACGCCCATCTTGCCGAGCGCGTCGAGGCCGCCTTCGTCGACGATCGCCTTGTAACGCCGCACCGTTTGCAAGGAAAGATGCAGCGCCTCGGCCACCGCCTCGACCGACGCGCCACCGAGCAGCATGCGTCCGGCCGTCATGCGCCGCACGACGCTCGGCAGTGTGTCGGGACGGGAGAGCATGGCGCGCGCCGCTCGATCGTTAGGATTACTTCGGTTGACCGGGACGTCAGGCGCCACTGTGCGAACCCGAGCCGGTGCCTCGCGCGCGTTCCTGTGCCGGTCGATGCCGGCGAGCGGCGGGTGCAACGTTGCGGCGTCCGTATGCGTTCATGCGTGCCCCCTGGTCGAATGGAGACGGCGGGACTTGATCGGGCGTGCTTGACGTCAGGCCGATGCGTGGCTCGAATAGGAGCCGACTTACAGAGAAGTATCAATAAACGTTTTCAGGCTCGATGGGCAACCATCGGCGAAAATTTTTTGGGCTTGATAAATCCCTGTGAATTGCCTATGAACGCTGCCTATGAGCAGCGAAAACGCGACCGGCGAGCGCGCTGGGCGCAATGTACCGGGTCTGCGTTTCAAAGGACGCGCGCGAACCGCCGCGAGCGAGGCGCGGCCTGCCTCGGCAATGTGCCGACGACGCTCAAACGCGATAAAACTCAATGTCCTGCCCGGCGTGCACTGCACGCTTGAGCCACTCGGGCATATCGCCGATGCCGTCCCACGTATCGCCGCTCGCGTTTCGGAATATCGGCGCCCCGGCATCCGACGAATGCGGTATCAGGGGCAATTGCGGCATCGGCCGCTTTGCCTTGGGTGCGCCATGAGTTCCGTTGGTCTTGGTGAAGGAGGGCGGCGGCGGATTCTCCGCCGGCGCTTCGGCCAATGCTTCGGCCAACGCTCTTTCCGAAATGCCGAACTCAGCCATTCGGCTGCGCAAATACGCAATGATGCTGTCTCGCTTTCTTTCGTCCACGGCTTTCCTGATTCAGCTTTTTGATTTTCAGAGGACGAACCGAAACCCCGCGCGGACCGGGGCGGTTCGATGACTTGAATATATGTGTTTTATGAAGCGTGACGCAGCGCATGGCACGCGTCAATTAGTGTATTACCGCACGCCTATTAATTCGCGCGATGACTTTGCCTTTAATGTGTGCATTGCCACCAATGCGAACGTTCGCCCGCCCGAGCATCGCCGTGACGGACGCGCGAACGGGAAGCGCGCGGAACGTCACGTGGGGAGCCACGAACCGATGGCGAAGCCGCTCCGCCAATTCCGCATGGCGGCCGAAACCTCGCTAACTCTATTGTATGCTGCCGATGGCAACTATTAAAACGTTTTAACGACTGTGTTGTTCCCCAGGTAATTCGGCACCGTGCGCGCGAATGGCGGCAATCAGCTCCGCGGGCGTAATTTCATAACGCACTTCGCGGTGAATGCCGGGTTTGCGCTCATCGATTTCAATCAGCAGTACGGCTTTGCCGTCCGCTGCCGGTTCGAGGCGCAGCGAACGCACTTCCTGTCCGCTGGCATCGTCGTATTCCGTCAGGAGCGTCATGGCGCCAGTGGCGGCGCTTCTCGGCATCGACATTCTTCCTCCCGTCTTGCGACGTCGTTGTTGTTGTGTCGCCGCGCCGAACACCGGCATGCACGAATATCGGGCGCGCCATGCGGAGTTTCAACTTGGCAAGTGAAGCGGACGCGAAGGATGGCGCGGCCCGCGCCGTCCTCCGGTATCTCATTATTGCCTGTCAAAAGCGCGCGCGTAAAGCGGGAGACCCGTCGAAGCCTTGCGACCCCTAATTTTCTCTGCTCAGGCCGATGGTTCAGGCGCTCGCGCCGATCGCGTCGCGCGCCTGGCTCGTGAGCTCGAACGACCGCAGACGCGCCTTGTGATCGAAGATCTGCGCCGTGACGATCAGCTCGTCGGCCTGCGTCTGATCGATGACCGAGCGCAGCCCGGCTTCGACATCGGCGGGCGCGCCGACGACCGAACACGCGAGCGAATGCTCGACGCCCGCGCGCTCGGCGTCGCTCCACGCGATCGACTCGACCGGCGGCGGCAATTGTCCGGGCGTGCCGCGCCGCAGATTGATGAACTGCTGCTGCAGCGACGTGAAGTGAAAGCGTGCTTCATCGGCGGTATCGGCGGCGAAGACGTTCACGCCGACCATCGCGTAGGGCTTTTGCAGCGTCGCGGAAGGGCGGAATTGCTTGCGATAGACCTCGAGCGCGGTCAGCAGATAATCCGGCGCGAAATGCGACGCGAACGCGAACGGCAGCCCGAGCGCGGCCGCGAGTTGCGCCGAGAACAGCGACGAGCCGAGCAGCCAGATCGGCACGTTCAGGCCGGCGCCGGGCACCGCGCGCACGCGCTGGCCTTCGACCGGATCGGCGAAGTAGCGCTGCAATTCGACGACGTCATCGGGAAACGATTCGGCGCTGCCGTGCAGGTCGCGGCGCAGCGCTCGCGCCGTGGTCTGGTCGGTGCCGGGTGCGCGTCCGAGTCCGAGATCGATGCGTCCCGGAAACAGCGAAGCCAGCGTGCCGAACTGCTCGGCGATCACGAGCGGCGCGTGATTCGGCAGCATGATGCCGCCCGAGCCGACGCGAATCGTCTTCGTGCCCGCCGCGATATGGCCGATCACGACGGCGGTCGCCGCGCTGGCGATGCCCGTCATGTTGTGGTGCTCGGCGAGCCAGTAGCGCAGATAACCCCAGCGCTCGGCGTGCTGGGCGAGATCGAGCGAATGGGCGAAGGCGTCGGCCGGCGTCGAGCCGAGCGGAACCGGGGAAAGGTCGAGTAGCGAGAAGGGGATCATTGCGGCTTTCCGAAAGCGTGACGGATCGCGATGCATCCGGCATCGCGCTGGTTTCACGCGCTGAAAAGACCGATTGTGCCGAAAGTCCGCGGAATCTGCCGGAATGCACCGTGGGGCGAAGTGTCAGGCGAGGCGAGGATAGCCGCGCTCGATGGCCTCGCGCTCGTAGTCGAGGATGGCCGCGTAGTCCGTCTGTGTGCGTCTGACGATGCCTTTGAGCCTCAGCCGTGCGGCGAGCGCGGGGTCGTCCGCGAGTGCATCGGCGAGGGCGTCGAGGATTGCGTCGATGGAATCCGGCGGCACGCGCAGCGACGCGATGAACGGCAGCGCGCTCGCGCCGGCGGTCACGTCGAGCACGCGCACGCCCGCCGTCAATTCGGGCAGATGCGCCTGCGCGAACGCGAACGTGACACAGTCGATCGCGGCGATGTCAGCGCGCGCTTCGGCGATTGCGGCGAGCGACGCGAGATGCGCGCCGGTTTTCGTCACCGACGCGAAAAAGCGCCCGTCGTGCGCGTAAGGAGCGACGGCGTGTCGGAAAAGGTTCATGCCGCTGTTGGAATCGTCGTCGTTGTAGGCTGCGCGCAGGTTTCGGCAGTCTTCGACCGATTGCGCGCCGACACGCGCCCCGACGACGATCACGCTGCGATAAGCGCCGGTTTCGCAGCCGGGCGCGTTGAAATCGGGCGCGCCTACGACTTGCACGCGATTCGCGAGCGCATGCACGAGCGGATAGCCGCAGGTTTGCGACAACAACACGTCGTCGCGCAGCCAGAACGCGGTGAGATCCGCACCGGGATCGACGATCTCGAGCGTATCGCCGCGTGCGCGTAGCCAGTCCGCGAGCTGCTCGCGGACACGTTCGAGCAGCGTGCGCCAATCCGCGGCGAGCGCGGGCGCGACGTTGTACATCGGCAGGGCGGCGATCCAGTGCATGACGCGAATCGTACCGTGGGAGGCGTCAGCTCGCGAGACGCGCGGGTTCGCGGCGCGCGTCGCGGCGTCGATCGGCAGATGCGTCCGGCGCGGCGAACGGATGCACCGGTTCAGCAGCCTGCGCGAACGCGTGACGGCTCGCCCATTCGCCGTATCCGCGCACGACGAAACCGCCGTTGCTCGCGCGATAGGCATCGCGCCGCCGCGCATAGATCCGCCCGAGCGCGAACCACGGCACGCCCGGCAGATCGTGATGCACGGCGTGAAAGTTATTGTTGAGAAAGAGCAGTCGCCACGGCCACGCAGCCTCGTTGACGACCGTGCGTTCGCTATGGCTCTCCGCCGCGCGATGCTCCTGAAACGAGCGAATCGACGCCAGCGCGAGCGACGCATAGCCGACACCGAACACGAAGGCGCGCCACGGAATGCCGCATCGCGTGTCGAGCCAGCTCGCGAGCAGCACGAGCGACGCGAGATGCACGATCCAGCTCGCGACGATTTTCCAGCGCCGCTCGACGACGGCCTGCGCCGCCTCGCGCCACGATGCCGCGATCGAGAACCACGGCCCGATGAGCATCCGGCCCGCGAAGGTATTGCGCGCGGCGAGCGCGGCGCGCAGGACGGGGCCCGCGCTCGCCCACTGTTCGGGCGTCACGTAATAGCTCTCGGGATCGCGTCCCGGCTCGGTCAGATGCGCGTCGTCGTGATGCCGCAGATGCGACTCGCGATACACCTCATACGGAAACCACACCGCGAGCGGGGCGATGCCGATGAGCATGTTGACGAGCGGCCAGCGCGTCGGATGACCGTGCATCAGCTCGTGCTGCAGGGACATATACCAGCACGACAGCACCGCGAGCAGCGCGACGGCCGGAACCAGCCCGATCGCGCGCGCGTTGAGCGCGACGCCGAACCATCCGCCGTAGATCGCGACGGCGACCGCCCACGTCGGCCATTCGCTGCGCCAGCGCCAGGTTTCGCGCTGGCGTTGGAGTTCCTGGCGTTGGGCGTCGTCGAGATAGCGGGGCATGGCGGACGTCGAAAATGGCGAAGGGCCATGGTAGCGGCGCGTCGCACGCCTCCCAACCAAGGAATCCGGCTAAGGATTTCGCATTCGACGCAATATGCATCCGATTTTTGACCATGCTCGGCGCACGTTATGCTTTGTCCCTTCATCCTCGCAAGCGCGCGCATATGTCCGAACCGATCGAGCCCGCTTCCGCGCCGCATCAGGCGCATCGCAACCTGCCGCGCAAATCCGCGCGGCTCATCGGCGGGCTGATCGCGTTCAACGTGCTCGCGTGGCTCTGGGCGTTGGTCGCGTTCCGTCACTATCCGCTGCTGCTCGGCACGTCGTTGCTCGCGTATTCGCTCGGGCTGCGCCATGCGGTCGATGCCGACCATATCGCCGCCATCGACAACGTCACGCGCAAGCTGATGCACGAAGGCAAGCGGCCGCACTTCGCCGGCTTCTTCTTTTCGCTCGGACATTCGACGATCGTCGTCGCCGCCACCGCGCTCATCGCCGCGACGGCGATGGCCGTGCACGGCCGGTTCGCCGAGTACCGCGAGATCGGCGGAATCATCGGCACGTCGGTGTCGTCGCTCTTTTTGTTCGCGATCGCGGCGATGAACCTGTTCGTGCTGCGCGGCGTATGGCGCGCGTTCCGTCGCGTGCGGCGCGGCGAAACCTGCCGCGACGACATAGACATGCTCACGGTCGGCGGCGGTCCGCTCGCGCGCATCGCCCGTCCGCTTTTCAGGCTGATCGGCAAGAGCTGGCACATGTATCCGCTCGGCTTTCTGTTCGGCCTCGGCTTCGACACGGCGACCGAAATCGGGCTGATGGGCATCGCGGCGGCCGAAGCGGCGCGCGGCATGCCGGTGTGGTCGATTCTCGTGTTCCCGATGCTGTTCACGGCGGGCATGTCGCTCATCGACACCGCCGACAGCCTGCTGATGACCGGCGCCTACGGCTGGGCCTTCATGAAGCCGATCCGCAAGCTCTACTACAACCTCACCGTGACGCTCGTCTCGGTGCTGATTGCCGTGCTGATCGGCGGCATCGAGGCGCTCGGGCTGATCGCGGACCGGCTGCGGCTGAAGGGCGGACTGTGGGACGTGGCAGCGTCGCTCTCCGAGCACTTCGGGATGCTCGGCTACGGCATCGTCGCGCTGTTCGCGGCGTGCTGGATCGTCTCCGCGCTCATCTACAAGTGGCGCGGTTACGAATCGCTCGACGGCGGCGTCGCCAGATAATCAACGGGCATTCTTCCTGCTTCGTGGATGCGCCAGCCGCTCATCCACATTTCGCATCGAGCGGCGTTCAGGGAGAAAGAACATGAACGACCCGCAAGCGGGGGCCGACTCGCCGCATCTCGACAGCGCCGAGCAGGAGCAAGCCGCCGAGCATTCCGCACCGCATCCGCTCGTCATCCACGAGATCGTGCGCGAGGAAGGCGAAGTCGCGATGGAGCGCACCTTCGCCGCGCTGATGTGGTCGGCGCTCGCCGCCGGCCTGTCGATGGGATTCTCCTTTCTCGTCCAGTCGATTCTCGAAAGCGCGCTGCCGGAGGCCCGCTGGACGGGACTCGTATCGAGCTTCGGCTACACGATCGGCTTCGTCTTCGTGATCCTCGGACGTCAGCAGCTCTTCACCGAAAGCACGCTGACGGCGGTGCTGCCGGTCCTTACGCGGCGCGATTTGTCGACGTTGTTCAAGGCGCTGCGCCTTTGGGCGATCGTGCTTTTCTTCAACCTGGTCGGGACGACGATCTTCGCCGCGATCCTGCAGATTCGCGGCGTCTTTTCGCCGGAAGTGAGCGAGGCGCTCGCCAAGGTCGCGATGACGCCGCTTTCCGCGGATTTCGGCGTGACCGTCGTTCGCGGCGTGTTTTCCGGCTGGTTGATCGCGCTGATGGTATGGCTGCTGCCGAGCGCGCGCTCGGGGCGGCTCCTCACGATCCTGCTCGTGACCTACACCGTCGCTGTGAGCAAGCTCACGCACGTCATCGCCGGATCGGTCGAAGCGGCCTACGCGGTGATGATCGGCGCGGCGGACATCTCCGACTACTTCTTCGTGTTCCTCGTGCCGACGTTCATCGGCAATGTGATTGGCGGCGTGTCGCTCGTCGCGATCGTCAATCACGCGGCGATCGCGCCAGAGATCACGAGCGCGCCGCAGCGGCATCGCGACTAAGCGCGCATCATTTGTTGTTGCCCGCGCCCGTGCCGTAAAGGCCGTTGTTGAAGCCGGTGCTGCCCTCGGCCTTGTGCTTCTTGTCGGCGGTCGCGGCGCGGCCCTGCGCGGCATCCTTCGATTGCGGTTTCTGCGATTCGACCAGCGGCGAGCCCGATGGATTCGCGCGCGAGCTCGAATCCGACTGACGGCTTTCCTGTCGCTCCGAGCCGCCGCCGTTCGTGATCTGCGCGACGCCGACCGTGCTGAACGTCGCGATGAGACTGGCGACGATCGCGTTCGCGAGCATCGGCGAGGGCCGGCGCGATGCGCCCGCGCGGTCGTGAAAGAAAGTGGACATGGCGATTCCCGGCATGATCGAAAGACTAGCTTTCGAGCATGAACGGTGCCTGACGCGGCAAAGCGGCGCGTTGAAACGCGCGTGCCGTGAATCGTCGGAAGTTCAAAGGACCGTTGCACGCCCGCTTCGTCGCGAGACGCGGGCGCGAACGAGGGATTCGCGCCGCAGCGCGAGCGGCGAAAGCGGTTCTTAGGCCGCTTTCGCCCAAAGCCTGTTGGTCGATCTTTTACGGCTGCCGGAGCCGTCGCGCGGACCGCTGTCGACTGTGTCGAGCGCGACGCGCAACGCTTCGATGCGTTGCTTCTGCGCCGGCACGAGCGCGTAACCCTTGACCACGGCGGCGAGCCGCTCCCGCCAGTATTCGACGTTGAGCGTGCCGGAAGACTGCTTGTGCATCGTGCGAAGTTGCGCGAGTGCGCGCTCGATGTGCTGAAGCTCGACGTCAGCCAACGCCGAGGGCAAGAGACTGCCCTTGGTCTCGTTTTTCTTCTTCATTATTTGGTCTTCCTCTCGGCCATACGACGGCTTGTCCCGACATCGGACACGCGCGCCGTTGAGGCACCCCGTTCACCCGCGCATATTTTTGTGGCTAAGCGGGTGGCCCTTGCTCTTTTCTTCGGATGACCGATCGTTGCCTGTCTCGGCGATTTCGATCGTTAACAAAAATGTACGCAACGCGGACCTGATGGCTCCGTCTGTCATCGCACATTGGTGTGAGAGCAACGCGGGGATTTCGATGTTGCGTCGCGCAAGGGCGACGCAGGCCGATCATTCGTCGTTCGCGGACGGCGTTTTTGCCGTGCGTTTGCCGCTGCGGCCGATCTGTTCTTCCATCGCGAGATCGAGCTTGCTGGCCTTGCGCGGCTTGGCCGGATCGCGGGCGTTGACGAACGCGACGAAGTCGTCCATCGGCATCGGCTCGGAGATTTTCTTCGTGCCTTCGGGCGCGCGCTCGGCGAGATAGAAGTAGCCGCCCGGCATCGAGATGGCCGCGTAATTCGCGTTGCCGCTGCGCGTCTTGAGCCGTTCGACGGCGCTGATGGCTTTGGTCGAGCGCATGGTCCTGTCTGCTTATTTCTGAGGTTCGTCGTGAGCGGTGGCGTCCGCCGGCGCGCATTTCTTGCCCGCGCCTTCGATCCACATGTTCGACGGATGACGCTGCCCCGGATAGTACCGGTACGTGGTCTCGCCGTTGTCGTAGCGGACCTTGATGACGTTGGAATCGCCGAATTCGAGCATCACGCCTTGCGGGATGGACGTCTGCTTGTATTGGGCGTCGTGCTTTTTCGCTTCGGCGGCGATGCATTGCACGATGCCGTTCACCTTGTTTTCCGTCGACGATTTCTCGACTTCGGGTTGTCCTGCATCTTCGTTATGAAACTGGGCGCAGGCGGCGAAAAGCACAGGCAACGCGAGCGCCGCGGCGAGTTTTTTCATGGTCTTTCCCGTTTGATCTTCTGGTGCCGAACACGACATTAGAGCACAAGCCCTTGACAGTCCGGTCACGCTGCAGCAAGGCCCGCGCCCGCGTGCGCCGCGCTTCATGCGTCGGGCGGCACGCCGAGCAGCGGCAGCGTCGCGCCGACGATGCCCGAGAACACCGGCCCCGCGACCGTTCCGCCGTAATAGGTGCCCCCCGTGGGCTCGTCGATCATCACGGCGACGATCACGCGCGGATCGCTCATCGGCGCGATGCCGACGAACGACGCGCGGTACTTGTTCGCCGCATACGAGCGTCCGACCTGCTTGCGCGCCGTGCCCGTCTTGCCGCCGACGCGATAGCCTTCCACCGCCGCCGCGCGGCCCGTGCCGTGGTCGCCGGTCGCGTTTTCTAGCATGTTGCGCACGGCCTTCGCGGTCGCGGGCTTCGTCACCTGCACGGCGTCGCGGCGCGTTTCGCCGTGAATCAGCGTGGCGGGATAAAAGCGTCCGTCGCCGGCGTACGCCGTGTAGATCTGTGCGATCTGCACGAGCGACAGCGATAAACCGTAGCCATACGCCATCGTCGCCTGTTCGATCGGCTTCCAGCGCTCGGGCGCGCGCAGGCGGCCGGTCGCGGCGCCCGGAAACGTCAGCTCGGGCGCGCGGCCGATGCCGTATTCGCGGTACTTGTCCCAGATCGTCTGCGCGGGAATCTGCAGCGCGAGCTTCGTGAGCGCGACGTTGCTCGACATCTGCACCGCCTCGGACACGGTGATGACGCCGTGATTCGACGTGTCGTGAATCACGTTCGGGCCGAGCTTGAACGTGCCCGGCGATGTGTCGATGCGCGTTTCGGGCCGCACGCGGCCGAGATCGATCGATAGCGCGGCGACGAGCGGCTTGATGGTCGAGCCGGGCTCGAAGGTGTCCGTGAGCGCGCGGTTGCGCAACTGCTCGCCGGTGAGGCGCGAGCGATCGTTCGGATCGAAGCTCGGATAGTTGGCGAGCGCGAGCACTTCGCCGTTCTTCGCATCCAGCACGACGACGCTGCCCGCGCGCGCCTTGTGCTTCGCGATCGCCGCCTTGAGTTGCGAATGCGCGAGTTGCTGGATGCGCCGGTCGATCGTCAGCTGAATGGTTTCGCCGTTCTGCGGCATGGCCGGCTCGCCGATCTGCGAGACCACGCGCCCGAGCCGGTCGCGGATCACTTCGCGCTGGCCGGCCGCGCCCGTCAGACGCGCGTCGGCGGCCAGCTCGACGCCTTCCTGCCCGTGATCCTCGTTATTCGTGAAGCCGACGACGTGCGCCGCCGATTCGCCTTCGGGATAGAAGCGCTTGGTGTCCGGCACGAGCGTGATGCCCGCGCGCCCGATCGTCGCGATGCGCTCGGCGGTTTCCGCTTCCACCTGACGTTTGAGCAGGACGAACGCGCGAGTCCCGTCGATGCGGCGCTGCAGATCCTTCGGCGGCATGTCGAGCAGGCGCGCGATCTCGCCACCGTGATCGCCGTCGAAGAGCTTGGGCGTCGCCCAGACTTCGTAGGTCGCGAGGCTGACGGCGAGCATCGCGCCATTGCGATCGACGATGCGTCCGCGCGTCGCCGAGAGCGCCAGCGTGCGCTGATAGCGCTTCTGGCCTTCGCCGATATAGAACTTGTGGTCGATGACCTGGACCCACAGCGCGCGTCCGGCTAGCGTCAAAAACGCCGCCGTCACCCCGATGACGACGAGCCGCGAGCGCCAAGCCGGCAGCCGGTTTGCGAGCACCGCGCTGCGGTGATGCGTCTGGAAATCGCTGCCGCCGCGCGTCTTCTTCTTGAACATCGTGGTCTTCTGATTAAGCTTGGTTGGGCAGACGGGCGAGGGCGGCGTCGAGTTCGGCGCCATCCGGCAGACGAATGCCGAGTTCGCCTTCGAGCACGCGGCGCAGACTGGCCGTGCCGTCGAGTTCGCGATGATCGCTGCCTTCGCGTTCGTCGTGGATCGAGAAACGCCGGTTGAACAGGGCGAGGCGCTTGCCCGGCGCGAGACGCGCGGCGAGCAGGTTGTGCAGGAAGATCGACTGCGGATACATCGACACGAAATGATTGGCCATCTCGTAGTCGGCGTCATACTGCGGATCGAGGTCGAAGCGATAGACGTTCGTCCACGCGCCGTTCACGAGCGCCTGCAGGATGTAGCCGGGCGCTTCGCCGGCCCCTTCGAGGCGGAAAGCGCCGTGCGGTGTGATCTGTTCGAGGCCCGTCTGGAGCGCGAGCGGCGCGGAAAGCGTCATGCCGCCGAAGCCGACGTCGGCGAGGAACGCGCCTTCGTCGAGATCGACGAGCAGCAGCATATGCGTGCGCGCAGGCATGTCAGACCGCTCGCGGCCCCACAGGACGCGTCCTGCGAAGCTGCGCACGCGAAAACCGAGCGTCTGAAGTACGCTGCGAAACAGCAGGTTGTGCTCGTAGCAGTAGCCGCCGCGCCGTCCGGCGACGAGCTTGCGCTGGATCGATTCGAGATCGAGCCGGATCGGGCGGCCGATCAGCACGTCGAGATTTTCGAAGGGAATGGCCTGAGGATGCAGCAGATGCAGCGCGCGCAGTGTGTCGAGCGTCGGCGCGGGCCGCACGGATTCCGCGTACCCGATGCGCTCGAAGTAGGCGGCGAGGTCGATGGAAGTGTCGTGTGCGTTCATATGGAGTTCAGGCTTCGTCAAGCTTCGATGTCGCAATGTCCGCGAGTGCTGTCGTCAGGCGCGCATATTTTACGACACGAAAGGTTAAAAATTACAAAATGCATACGTTATTCGTCGCGCGAGCTTGCAACGCGTCGTTCGAATGAACTGTGCCGCATCGATGCAGGTCTTTCCAGGTTCAAGCGCAACTGACAAGGGGCGATACGCCATGCCGAAAGAATCGAACGAAGCGAATCAATCGACGGAAAACAACCCGGCCAGCGCGACGTGCGCCGGCAAGCATCCCGCGCCGCCATGCACGCTCGTGATTTTCGGAGCGGGCGGCGATCTCACCAAGCGCTTGCTGATGCCGTCGCTCTACAACCTGTCCGCCGACAAGCTGCTCGACGACGGCATGGAGATCATCGGCGTGAATCACGGCGAGCGCGAGACGTCCGAATGGCGCGACGAGCTCACGCAATCGCTGCGCACGTTCGCCGCCGACAAGGCCGCGACGTTTCACACGTCGCAGTTGAACGAGGACGCGTGGAACTGGGTCGTCGGGCGGCTCGAATATTTCCCCGGTGAATTCGAAGAGGACGAAACCTTTGCCCGGCTCAAGGCGCGGCTCGCGCAGGCGAAGTCGGACAACGTCGTGTTCTATCTCGCGGTGGGCGCGCGGTTCTTTCAGCCGATCATCGAGCATCTCGGCGCGGCGGGCATGCTCGAAGAGAAGGACGGCAATTTCAGACGGCTTGTCATCGAGAAGCCGTTCGGCAGCGATCTGGCGTCGGCGCAGGAACTGAACCGCTGCATCCTCAAGTATGCGGATGAGTCGCAGGTGTACCGCATCGACCATTTTCTCGGCAAGGACACGGTGCAGAGCATTCTCGCCGTGCGCTTCGCCAACGCGATGTTCGAACCGATCTGGCGGCGCGAGTACATCGACAACGTGCAGATCACGGCGGCGGAGACGATCGGCGTGGAAGGGCGCGGCAAGTTCTACGAGCAGACGGGCGCGTTTCGCGACATGCTGCCGAACCATCTGTTCCAGTTGCTCGGCATGGTCGCGATGGAGCCGCCGAATTCCTTCGATGCCGAATCCGTGCGCGACAGAAAAGCCGAAGTCTTCGATGCGATCCGTCCGCTCACCGCCGACGACGTCGTGCTCGGCCAGTACGAAGCTGGACCCGCCGGGCCGGGCTACAAGGAAGAACCGGGCGTGGCCAAAGATAGCCGGACCGAAACCTACGCGGCGGCGCGCGTGTACGTGGAGAACTGGCGCTGGGCCGGCGTGCCGTTTTATCTGCGCACGGGCAAGCGGCTCACCGAGCGTCGCACGGAGATCGCGGTGCAACTGAAGGCGGTGCCGTTTTTGCTGTTTCGCGATACGCCCGTCGATGCGCTGACGCCGAATGTGTTCACGCTGCGCATCGATCCGGCGCACGGCACGAGCTTCGATTTCAACGTGAAAGTGCCGGGACCGGTAATGCAGATCGGCAAGGTGCGTTCGAGGTTCGACTATGCCGACTTCTTCGCGGAGCGCGCGAACGTCGGCTATGAGACGCTGCTCTACGACTGCATGCTCGGCGACGCGACGCTCTTTCAGCGCGCGGACAGCATCGAGACGGCTTGGGCGGCGGTGGATCGCGTGCTGCATCCGGACAGTCCGCTGCCCGTGCGCGGTTACGCGGCGGGCAGCGCGGGGCCGGCCGAAGCGGACGAGCTGCTTGCCGACGACGGCCGCGCGTGGCGACCGCTGACCGACGCGCACAAGAAGAACTGAACTCATCTCATCGCAACGCAAACTCAAAAGGACAACGAGCGTGAGCACAGAATCAAGAGCCAAGCAGAAGACCCACGTCACGGCGGACAAACTCGCGATCAAGGCGGAACGCATTCTCGCGATCGATATCGGCGGGACCGGGTTGAAGGCGGCCATCATCTCGGAGGACGGCGAGATGAAGAGCGACCGCGTGCGCGTGGCGACGCCGCATCCGGCGAAGCCCGACGTGGTCGTGGAGACGCTCATCGAACTGATCGCGCCGATCGTCGCCGAGCCGCCGACGCACATTTCCATCGGCTTTCCGGGCGTCGTGCGCGATAACGTCGTGCTGACCGCGCCGAATCTCGGCACGCCCGCCTGGCGCGGCGTGCCGCTCGCGCAACTGATCGCCGAGCGCCTCGGCAACGTGCCCGCGCGCATGATCAACGACGCCGAGATGCAAGGACTCGCGGCGATCGAAGGGCGCGGCATCGAAATGGTGCTGACGCTCGGTACGGGCGCGGGCACCGCGCTCTTTCGCGACGGCGAACTGATGCCGCATCTGGAGCTCGCGCATCATCCGGTCGCGAAGGACAAGACTTACGACGAGTACATCGGCAACGCGGCGCGCGAGAAGGCGGGCAAGAAGCGCTGGAGCCGGCGCGTGGAGAAGATCATCGGCATCCTGGCGACACTGACGAACTACGACAAGCTGTGGATCGGCGGCGGCAACGCGGCGCATATCAAGTTCAAGCTGCCGGATAACGTCGCGGTCGTGTCGAATGCGGCGGGCATCGAAGGCGGCGCGCGGCTGTGGCATCCGCGCTCGGTGCGCGAGACGCGCCAGTTGCCGCATTTCAATCAGCGTGAAGGGGCGCACTGATGAACGCCAACAGCAAATACGGACTTTACAGCGTGAACGGCGACGCCGATGCGGCGTTCGCCGCGCTCGCCAAAGCGGAACTCGTCGTCACCGATTGCGACGGCACGCTGCTCTATACCGACAAGGCATTGGGCCAACCGGCGATCGACGCCGTGCGCCGCCTGAAGGAAGCGGGCGTGCGCTTTACCGTGGCGAGCAGCCGGCCGGGCAAGGGCATGAGGCATATCGTTGAGGCGCTCGACGTCGACATGCCTTACGCGTCGTACAACGGCGGCAGTCTCGTCAGGCCGGGCACGTGGGATTTGCTGTCGTCGCACAAGCTGCCGCGCGATGTCGTGCAGACATCGCTCGAAGCGCTCGCGTCGGCGAACGTCGACGCGTGGGTGTTCATCGACGACGCCTGGTATCTGACGAATCCCGAAGGCACCTACGTGCCGCTCGAAACGCGCACGGTCGGCTACGAAGGCGTGCTCGTCACGCGTTTCGACGATGTCGATCTCGGCGAGGTCGACAAGATCGTCGGCTCGACCGCCGATACGGCGCTGGTCGCGCGCGTCGAAAGCAGCGTGCAAAAGCAACTGGAAGGCCGCGGACACGCCGCGCGCTCGCAGACCTATTACCTCGATATCACGAGCCTGGAAGCGAACAAGGGCACCGCGGTGCGAGAACTGGCGCAACTCGCGAACGTGCCGCTCGGACGCGTGGCTGTGCTCGGCGACATGGGCAACGATGTGGCGATGTTCGAGATCGCGGGCGTATCGATCGCGATGGGGCAGGCATCCGACAGCGTGCAGCGTCGCGCGAGCCTGGTCTCGAAGAGCAACGACCAGGACGGCTTCGCGGTCGGCATCGACGCGCTCTTGGCGGCGCGCGGCTGAAGGAAGAAGGGACATCGACGCGCTGCGCAGCCTTGACGGATGAGCGGCCGCGTCGAAGTTCAGAATGATCCGCGTGTTTGGTTCAAAAGCGCGCGCTGCGGATCAGGCTCACGCTCGTTACGGATGATGCAGGGAAATCAACGACGGCGCATCGGTGCGCGCGGGGCGCCGCCACCGGCACGCTCGTCCTTGTGACGGAAGTTGATGCGGCCCTTCGTCAGGTCGTACACCGACAGTTCCAGCGTCACGCGGTCGCCGGCCAGAATACGGATGTGATTCTTGCGCATGCGGCCCGAGGCGTAAGCGCCCACGACGACGCCGTTGTCCAGCGTCACGCGATAGCGGCTGTCGGGAAGCACTTCGTCAACGATACCGTCGAGTTCGATGAGTTCTTCTTTCGCCATATGGGGCTCCTGTAATGAGTTGTAGTGGGTGCTGCCGCGCATCGCGCGAAAAACGCGCATTCGACGCCAACGAACCGGTCTGCGCCGCTGCCCGAAAGCGTCGTCGCTACGAATCGTAAGTGGCGATGCAAAGCGTGGCCTGGCGCGTCCATGCACGATAAACGTGCATGCGGGGCGCGCCGCGTCTCTATCTCAGGCTCGTCGTGAGCTTGACGGCATAGGCCGGACGACAGGGCGAACCGCGGATGCGGCGCGCCGTGGCCGGCATGACCGGGACGGCGACATCGGCAACAGCAGAGCCGATGTGCGGTTGAAACGGAAAAGCAACGTGTGCTGCGGAAGTGAGCGCTTCTGCCGTGCGCTTACGTCATGTGCGGTCGATAGGCCAATTTTGCAAGGCCAGATGACATTCTCTCGCAAATCGCTTGATTAGACAACGAATTTCGCCCGAAGGTTCCGAAAAGGAACATTCTTGCTACAGCCAGCCGGCCTTCTTGAAGCGCCAGTAGAGCACGACATCGACCACCAGCATGACCGCGAGACACGTCGGGTAGCCGTAGACCCAGTCCAGCTCGGGAATCGACTTGAAGTTCATGCCGTAGATGCCGGCGATCATCGTCGGCACGGCGAAGAGCGCGGCGAACGAGCCGAGGCGCTTGGTCACTTCGCTTTCCGCGAGCGCGATCAGACCGAGATTCACCTGGATCGCCGTGACGATCATTTCGCGCCGTCCTTCGATGGTCTTCACGATGCGCAGCAGGTGATCGTACACGTCGCGGAAATATTCCTGCATGCCGGAGCACACGCCGGGCGAGCGCCCGCCATACAGCTTGCTGACGGCTTCGAGCAGCGGCGCGGTGTGATGCTGCAGGATCGTCATGCGCCGCTTGAGCGAGTACAGATCCTCGATGATCTCGCGCGATTCCACCGAGCCTTTTTGCTCGAAGATGCGCTCTTCCACTTCGTCGACTTCCGCGCCGAGCGTCTCGAGCACGGGAAAGTATCGATCGACGACCGCATCGAGCAGCGCGTACATCACGAACGCGGGGCCGTGCTTGAGCAGATGCGGCTCGCGCTCGCAGCGCTTGCGCACTTCCTGAAAACCTTGCGTCGTGCGGTTGCGGACCGAAAGCACGTAGTTCGTGCCGACGAACACGTTCATTTCGCCGACGAGCACTTCGCCTTCTTCGTCGAATTCGACCGTATGAAAGACCGCGAACAGCGAGTCGCCGTATTCCTCGATCTTCGGCCGCTGATGACCGTGCTGCGCGTCTTCGACCGCCAGCTCGTGCAAGCCGAACTGCTGCGTCATGTGCGCGAGCTCGCCGGGACCGGGCTCTTTCAATGCAACCCAAATGAAAGAGTCGGGCAGATCGCGATAGGCGTTGATGTCGTCGATCTCGACGTCCGCGAGCTTTCGGCCATTCTGATAAGCCGCGCAATTGACCAGCATGGGGCGCCCTTTATCGTTATCTGGATATAACCGGCCACGTGTCGATGGACGCTCGAAGTCGCGTGATTTCGCCAGGGGCGCGAGCGCGTGGCCTTGATCCATCGAATCTTAGCCGGACACGCGCCCGGCTGCCAGCACGCGCGGATTCTCCGGCGCTCGTTGTCTGCCGTCAGTTCGAGACGAGGTCGATGTTGTATTCGGGCGGCGCCGGCAGACTCGGGACGTGCGCCGCCTGCGAATCGAACTTGGTGAGCTTGCCTTCGACCGTCGCGCCGATATCCATGCGCAACTGCTGATAGTAAATGTTGCCCAGCACGCGCGCGTTCGACTGAAGTTCGACGAAATGCGCGACGGTGACATCGCCCGTCACGCAGCCGTTGATGATGACGTTATAAGCGCTGACGTTGCCGCGAATCGCGCCCTGATCGCTCACGACGAGCAGCGTTTCTTCGCCCGGACGGCCGGCCACGTTGCCCGTGACCTGGCCGTCCATGCGCAGGCCTTCGCTGAACTCGAGATCGCCCGAGATATGCACGTTATGCGCGACGAGCGTCGCGAGCTTGGCCATCTTGATGCCGTTGGAATCCTTCTTCGATGAAAACATGTCGAGTCCTTGCGATGCGGTAAAGGGTTGCTGCACGAAGCCCGCGCTGACGCGTGCCGCTCAATTGGGTTTTTGCTGCTTCCTGAGGAAAGCGAGATCGGTCTGCAGACGCTGGATTTCGGCCGCGCTGTCCTTTGCGCGTTCTTCCAGCGAGGTACGGCTCGCCATCTCCTGTTCGAGCGCGAGCTGAGCATGCGCGAGCTGCTCGCGCAGCTTTTGCTCGGAGACGGGCGGCGCGCAGAGCGTGTCGAGCTTGCGCACGTCTTCATGCGAGCGTTTGAGTGCGAAGCCTGCGGCGGCGAGCGCCGCGATCGCACACACGGCCGCGATCAGTCCGAGCCAGATGCCCGCGCCGCGCCTCGGCGTCAGCGAATAGGACTGGCGGGAGAGTTGCAGCGACAGCCGCTTCGAATCAACTTTGCGCATGCGACAAACGCCTGAAGAGCGCGAGATAGGGAGAAGGATTGATCTGAGCGCCGTCGACGATCACTTCGAAATGCAGATGCGGCCCCGTCGAGCGGCCGGTCGAGCCGACTTCCGCGATCACCTGTCCCGGCATCACGAATTCGCCGGTTTTCACGAAGATGCGCGACGCGTGTCCATAGCGCGTCACCATGCCGTCGCTGTGGCGGATGTCGACCGAAATGCCGTAGCCGTTGCGCTCGCCCGCCGCGATGACGCGTCCGCCCGCGCTGGCGAGAATCGGCGTGCCCGCCGGTCCGGCGAAGTCGATGCCGGGATGAAAGCTCAGACGTCCCGTGAACGGGTCCAGACGGTTGCCGTAAGGCGAGCCGCTGCGCAGGCCGGGTGCCGGATTGCGGCCGGGAAAGGCCATGTACGCGGCGTAGTGGGCGAGCGTTTGCGTCTGCAATTGCGAGACTTCGTCGTTCAGGCAATCGATGATCCGATGCGCGCTCTTCAAACGCTGCCGCGGCGTGCCCGCCGCCGCGCGACCGATATCGCACAGGCGCGGCGGCAAGGCGGGGCCGCCCGCGCCGTCGAGCGACGTGGCTGGCTCTTCGCTGTCGGGCAGCGGCGGCACGTCATGCACGCCGGACGTGCCGCCCGCGCCGTGCGCGGCCTTCAGATGCGTGTCGAATTCGTGCAGCTCGCTGACTTGCGCGGACAGGCCTTCGACGCGGGGCGTCAGCTCGATCAGCGCGGCATTGATGCGGCCGAGCTCTTCGATCTCGTACGAGCGGCGCGACATCAGCGTCTGCTCCTCGCCGAGATGGCTGCGCGCGAACATGGTGCCGATCGCGATGCCGAGCGCGAGCGCGGCCACGAGAAGCGTAATGGCGCCGATGACCGCGATGGCGCGCGCCGTGCGGGCCTCGACGAAACGGATGCGCTGGCGGGACATGGACCGCCGTGACCAGATGACGAAAGCCATTAGCGCACGGCGCGGCCCGTCGGGGCAGCGGGAAAGAAACTAGAGGAAATCACGGGAATGGAGTGCGCCGCGCTCTCCACGGCAATGCAATGAAACTGGCCGGCGATTATGCCCGAGCTCGCGTGGGCGAGTGACGTTTCGGCAGGACATCGAAGCAAAATTCCACGAATTTATCGAGTCAAATTTTGTGATGTTCGCGGTGGCGTCACGCATACCACGTTCGGTCTCGAGTCGCTGTCAAAAAGCGTGTCGCCGGTCAGGATCACTTGACATCGACCCAGGCCATCTGCGCGCCGTCTCCCATCAGGAAGACGCGGTTCGCGTCGGCCGCCGCGCGCAGGTAGTCCCATACAGCCGTGATGCGCTTCAGCTTGCGCAAATCCTCGCGGCAGGACAGATAGAAGGCGCGCGTCACGACGATATCGTCGGGCAAGACCGGCACGAAGCGCGGATCGGGCGAAGTCATGAAGCACGGCAGGATCGCGAGCGCGCGGCCCTGCAGCGCGGCGAAGTACTGCGCAATCGCGCTCGTACTGCGCCAGCGCGACACCGCGCCCGGCACCGCGCGTTCGAGATACAGCAATTCGTAGCTGAACGCGAGATCGTCGATATAGCTTGCGAAACGATGATGACGCAGATCGTCGCTCGTGCGGATCGGTTCGTGCGCGTCGAGATAGTCGGCGGTCGCGTAGAGCTTGAGCCGGTAATCGCACAGCTTCGTATAAACGTATTGGCCCTGCTCGGGTCGTTCGAGCGTGACGGCGATATCCGCCTCGCGCTTCGACAGACTCACGAAATGCGGTACCGGCAGCAGATCGATGGAGATGTTCGGATGCGCGTCCTGAAAGCGCGCGAGTTGCGGCGCGAGAAAGAAGCAGCCGAAGCCTTCCGTCGAACCGACGCGAACGTGTCCGGACAGCGCGTGCCCCGTGTTGGCGATCTGCTCGGTCGCGGACTGCACCGTCGTCTCGATCGAATCGACGTAACCGAGCAGGCGCTGGCCTTCGGCCGTCAGAATGAATCCGCCGCTGCGCGATTTGTCGAACAGAAGCGTGCCGAGCGCGTCCTCCAGCGCGCGAACGCGCCGCGCGACCGTCGTGTAATCGACGCCCAGACGCTTCGCCGCGCCGCTCGCGCGCTGCGTGCGCGCGACTTCCAGGAAGAAGCGCAGGTCGTCCCAGTTGAGGCGCCCGATATCGAGCTTGGCGCTTGGAATAACGTTTGGCATGGCGTTTTTTTGCATATCGATCGGGTGTTTTTCTAGTGCCATGATGGACTTTTGCATAACTATACTCAAGGAAACGAGCGTGCTGCACTGCGCGCCGATTTCTTATAAACGGAGACGACATGCCTTTTCCCTTCGGCGCCGCACCGGCGCTCCGTCCGCGCGTCTTCGTTCCCCTTCGTGACAACTCATCCAAAAGGAGTGACTCGTGAATATCGCTGCTGAACATCCGGCGCAGAGTGCGTCCGTCCGTACGGCCAAACTGCTGATCGACGGCCAGTTCGTCGATTCGAAGACGACGGAGTGGCGCGACATCGTCAATCCTGCGACGCAGGAAGTCGTCGGTCGCGTGCCGTTTGCGACGGTCGATGAAGTCAACGCCGCCGTTGCCGCCGCGCACAAGGCGTTTCAGACGTGGCGCACGACGCCGCTCGGCACGCGCATGCGTCTGATGCTCAAGTTTCAGGACCTCGTGCGCCAGAACCAGAAGCGCATCGCGCGGACGCTGACGGCGGAGCAGGGCAAGACGCTCGCCGATGCCGAAGGCGACATCTTTCGCGGTCTCGAAGTGGTCGAGCACGCGTGTTCGATTTCGACGCTGCAGCAGGGCGAATTCTCCGAAAACGTCGCGGGCGGCGTCGACACGTACACGCTACGGCAGCCGCTCGGCGTGTGCGCCGGCATCACGCCGTTCAATTTCCCCGCCATGATCCCGCTGTGGATGTTCCCGATGGCGATCGTCTGCGGTAACACGTTCGTACTGAAGCCGTCCGAACAGGATCCGCTCTCGACGATGGAACTCGTCGAACTCGCGCTCGAAGCGGGCGTGCCGGCGGGCGTGCTGAACGTCGTGCATGGCGGCAAGGAAGTCGTCGATGCGATCTGCACGCATCCCGATATCAAGGCGATTTCGTTCGTCGGGTCGACGGCCGTCGGCACGCACGTCTACAATCTCGCGAGCCAGCACGGCAAGCGCGTGCAGTCGATGATGGGCGCGAAGAATCACGCCGTCGTCCTGCCCGACGCCAACAAGGAGCAGACGCTCAACGCGCTCGCGGGCGCGGGCTTCGGCGCGGCGGGTCAGCGTTGCATGGCGACGTCGGTGGCCGTGTTCGTCGGGGCGTCGAAGGACTGGGTGCCGGAACTCGTCGAGAAGGCCAGGACGCTCAAAGTCAACGGCGGCACGGAGCCGAATACGGACGTCGGCCCGGTCGTGTCGAAAGCGGCAAAGGAGCGCATTCTGGGGCTCATCAGCAAGGGCGTGGAAGAGGGCGCGACGCTCGCGCTCGATGGCCGCGATATCGACGTGAAGGGCTACGAGAAGGGCAACTTCATCGGACCGACGATCTTCACGAACGTCGATACCGACATGTCGATCTACAAGACGGAAATCTTCGGCCCGGTGCTGTGCGTGCTTGAAGCCGATACGCTCGACGACGCCATCGCGCTCGTCAATCGCAATCCGATGGGCAACGGCGTCGGCCTCTTCACGCAAAGCGGCGCGGCGGCGCGCAAGTTCCAGAGCGAGATCGATATCGGTCAGGTCGGCATCAACATTCCGATTCCGGTGCCGGTGCCCGCGTTCAGCTTCACCGGCTCGCGCGGCTCGAAGCTCGGCGACCTCGGCCCGTACGGCAAGCAGGTCGTGCAGTTCTACACGCAGACGAAAACCGTCACCGCGCGCTGGTTCGACGACGCCACCGTGAACGACGGCGTCAACACGACCATCGCGCTTCGCTAAAGGGAGATGTCCATGCGAATCGGCTTCATTGGTTTGGGTCACATGGGCGGTCCGATGGCCGCGAATCTCCTGAAGGCCGGCCACGCGGTGACGGCGTTCGATCTCGTCTCCGCCGCGCTCGATGCGGCGAAGGCGGCGGGCGCGACGCTCGCCGCATCGCCGCGCGCGGCGGCGGAAGGCGCGGAAGTCGTCATCACGATGCTGCCCGCGGCGCAGCATGTGAAGACGGTCTATCTGGGCGATGACGGCGTGCTCGCGGGCGTTGCGAAAGGCGTGCCGCTCGTCGACAGCAGCACGATCGATCCGGCGACCGCGAAGCTCATCGGCGAGGCGGCGGCGAACCAGGGCAACCCGTTCGCCGATGCGCCCGTTTCCGGCGGCGTCGTCGGCGCGCAGGCGGGTACGCTGACGTTCATGGTCGGCGCGGATGAAACGCTCTTCGAAACATTGCGTCCCGTCTTATCCGGCATGGGCAAGAACATGGTGCGATGCGGCGAAACCGGCACGGGCCAGATCGCGAAGATCTGCAATAACTTGCTGCTAGGGATTTCCATGATCGGCGTCGCCGAAGCGATGAAACTCGGCGAAACGCTCGGCATCGATCCGACGAAACTCGCGAGTATCGTCAATACATCGACTGGGCGTTGCTGGAGCTCGGATACGTGTAATCCCTATCCGGGCATCATCGAAACCGCGCCGGCGTCGCGTGGTTATTCGGGCGGATTTGGCGCTGATTTAATGCTCAAGGATCTCGGACTTGCCGTCGATGCAGCGCGCGCCGCGAAGCAGCCCGTATTCATGGGTGCGCTGGCACAACAGCTGTATCAGTCGATGAGCCAGCAAGGATTCGGCGGGCTCGATTTTTCGGGCATTATCAAGTTGTACGCGAAGAACTCTGGCGCTTAATACGGCTCGAACACTTTAGGAAATCGGCACGTATCCGCGTGTCGAATTTAGGGCCGGGAAATAACTGCTTTATTCAGTTGCACTGCACAACGAAGCGCGTAAAGCCTTATTGGATACGATCATCGGGAATACGATGATTCGCTTTCCAAAAAATTGTCCTATTCTGAAAGCACGACGCCCGTCTGCCGTTCGATCAGAACGCTCCGGTTTGCGCCACGGTGCAGGTAGAACGCCCGTCGTTTTCGGGCAATCAGATGAGGAGTACGCGATGCAAGTAACACGTCACTTAAATATGGAACTGCGGCACGCCACGGTGCCGACTTATGTAGCCAGCTATTTCTTCCCGTTGCTGCTATTGGCATACGAAGCTTGGCGAGTGGGGTCTTGGGTGGCGGTGAACGGCTTTAACTTCCTGAACTTCAACTCGATGGGTTACGAGTTCGCGTTGATGATTGCCGTGTTTTGCATGCAGGTCATCGTGGAAATCGCGTTCCTCGCGGGCGCCGTGCTGACGAAGCACAAGGACGTCGGACATAGACTGGCGAATTTGTCCTTGGGGCTTTTCTGTTCGCTCGTCGTGCTCGGGTTCGATCTCGCACTGCAATATGGTTTGAGCGGAAGCTGATCCTTGCTCTTTCCGACGATAAACGCCGGTTGCTTGCAACCGGCGTTCGTTTTTTTTGGATCAGCAACCCGCGGCGCTTGGTAATGCCGGCGGTGTTTCCGATCTTTCCTCGTAGCATTTTCTATCTGCATCTTTTAGCGCGGTGCGCAAGCCTTCTTCCACGACCGGATGATAGAAAGGCAGTTTGAGCGCTTCATCGAGCGTCAATTCCAGTTGCAGCGCCCACGCCAGCAGATGCCCGAGATGCTCCATCGCCGGGCCGCAGCCTTGCGCGCCGCGCAGCTTGCCGGTTTTCGCGTCGGCATAGACGTGCAGCAGGCCGCGATTCTGACGCATGACGCGGCTTCGTCCCTGATTCTCGAACGATGCTTCTCCTGTGACCGTCATCGGCTTGTCGAGATCGTCATACGATGCGCCGACGATCGCCACCTGCGGCTCGCAGAACACGATCGAGAACGGCACCTTGCGCTCGATCCGCTGCACGTCCGGAAAGCGCGCGGCGTTGTCGCCGGCGAGCTTGCCTTCGTCGGCGGCGTCGTGGAGCCACGGGCGTGCGCCGTCGCAATCGCCCGCGATGAAAATCGCGCTGTCGCCGCTTTGCATCGTTGTTTCGTCGAAAAGCGGCGCGCCTTTTTCGTTCAGTTCGATGCCCGCGTTTTCCAGCGCGAGCGGCTTCAGATTCGGCGCGCGTCCGGTCGCGGCGAGCACGAGATCGAAGCGTTCGACGCGCGCCACGCCGTCCGGCGACGTGAAGCGCAGCGTCGGCTGGCCGCCCTCTAGCGACATGCCGTCGATTTTCGCGTCGGGATCGAAATAGAACTCGTCGGCGAGCGCGGCGATAAGCGCATCGCGCACCGGTTTGTCCGTAATCGCTCCCGCGCTGCCGCCTTTGCCGAACATGAAAATTTCGATGCCGAGCCGCGCGAGCGCTTGCCCCAGCTCGAGCGCGATCGGTCCCGCGCCGAACACGGCGATGCGCTTCGGCAACGTGCGCAGTTCGAAGAGATCGTCGCTCGTGATGAGTTTGTCGCCGAACACCTTCAGCTCGTCGGGCACGCTCGGCGCGGCGCCCGTCGCGATGACGACGCTTTTGGCCTCGACGCGCGTGTCGTCGCCGATCCGCAATCGCGTCGGCGCTTCGAAGCGCGCCTTGCCGCGCAGCAGCATGCCATCCGGCAGCGCTTTGATTTCGTCGAGTACGCCCTTGACGAAGTGATCGCGTTCGCGCCGCACGTAATCGAGCACACGCGCGCGATCGGCTTCGAGCGCGTGCGTGCCTTCGATGCCGCGCGCGGCGAGCGAATGCGCGTCGTGCAAGCCGTTGGCCGCCGCGAGCAGCAGCTTCGACGGCATGCAGCCGACGCGCGCGCAGGTCGTGCCCGGTTCGCCGCCCTCGATCAGCACCGCGTTCGCGCCCGCGAGCCGCGCCGCGCGAAACGCGGCCATGCCGGCCGTGCCCGCGCCGATCACGGCGACGTCCACCTTGATTGGGTTCATTCCGTTGTCCGCCATCAGCCGTTATCCGCGAATCCCGGATAGAGCGTCATGCCGCCATCGACGAAAAGCGTCGTGCCGACGACGTAATCGCTATCGTCAGACGCAAGCCACACCGCCGCGCGCCCGATATCCTCGACCTCGCCGACGCGCCCGTACGGAATCAGCGTCAGCAACTTGTCGAGCTTGTCCTGCGTATCCCAAGCGTCCTTGTTGATCGGGGTGCGGATTGCGCCGGGCGCGATGCCGTTCACGCGAATGCGCTGCGGCGCGACTTCCTGCGCGATGGTTTTCATCATCATCTGAATGCCGCCCTTGGACGCAGCGTAGTTCACGTGTCCCGCCCACGGAATGACCTCGTGCACGGAACTCATGCAGATGATCTTCCCGAGCGCCTTCGACACGTCGCGCATGCCGCGCCGCTCGAATTCGCGCACGGCGCGCTGCGCGGTGAGGAACTGGCCGGTGAGATTCGTTTCGATGACCGTCTTCCAGTCGTCGAGCGTGAGCGCGGTGAACTTCGCGTCCTTCTGCAAGCCCGAATTCGCGACGACGATATCGACCGTGCCGTAGCGCTTCACGACGGCATCGAACATCGCGTCGATCTGGGTTTCGTCGGAGACGTCCGCGCCGACCGCGAACGCTTCGCCGCCTTTCGCCGTGATCGCGGCGGCGAGCTTTTCGGCGGGTTCCGCGTGCGAGTGATAGTTGATGGCGACGTGCGCGCCCGCATCGGCGAGCGCGGTCGCGACGCCCGTGCCGATGCCCGAACTCGCGCCCGTCACGAGCGCAATCTGGCCTGCGAGGGGTTTATGCATATGCGCTCCTGCATTTGTATTAATTTGTGCCTTACGCAAATTGCGCGCCCGCCGGCGCAAGGTCGCGAACAGGAAACGCCGATAATGCGGCCTTTAGGCTACGCGCGCGGGAACCATGTTTCGACTGCAGCTATTTTTCGTCTTTCTGATGGCATTCCATCTATCGGACAGTCATGCAACCAGCGCCTACGACGCGTTGCGTGCGCCGGTTCCCGCATTGCCCGGCGAACGCGTCGTGCAAGTGCCGGTCGGCGAGCGCGGCGATACCGCGCAATTGCAGGTGACGATCGCGATGCCGGAGGGCGCGGGACCGTTTCCGCTCGCCGTCATCAATCATGGCGGTTACGGCAAGAAAACGAAGGCGACGATGCCACGCTTTCATCTCACCTATCTGGCGAACTACTTCATGTCGCGCGGCTACGCGGTTGCGCTGCCGATGATGCGCGGCTACGCGGGATCGACGGGCGAACTGCGCGCGCACGGGTGCGATCTGGCGGGGCTCGCGAACAAGGCGGCGGACGATATCGGCAAGGTCATCGCGTACATGCGTCAGCAGCCTTACGTCGACGGTTCGCGCGTCGTTGTCGCAGGAGAGAGCGCGGGCGGTTGGTACAGCCTCGCGTTCGGGGCGCGAAACGCGCCGGAAGTGAAGGGCGTCGTGAACTTCTACGGCGGCGTGCGCGTCGACGTATGCGCGTCGGACGACGCTGCGCTCATCCGCGACAGCGCGGCGCTCGGCGCGCGTGCGCACGTTCCGTCGCTGTGGCTGTACGGCGAGAACGATTCGTTCTTTCCGGCCGGCACCTGGCGGGAAATGTTCGCGCGCTACACGTCGGCGGGCGCGAACGCCGAACTGGCGAACTACGGCGCCTTCATGACCGATTCCCACAAGCTGCTGGGTTCATGGGAAGGCTTGCGCGTGTGGACGCCGAAACTCGATGCGTTCCTGAAGAAAATCGGCATGCCGTTCGCGTCGATTTACCCGGAGAACATGCCGATGGCGACGCCGCCCTCGAGCGGATACGCCGCCGTCGACGACATCGCCGCCGTGCCGTATCTCGGCAGCGAGGGCATGCGCGCGCTGTATCGGAAGTTCCTCTCGAAGCCGTTTCCGCGCGCGTTTGCAATCGGACCGAACGGCGGCGCGGCGGCGCACGGCGGCTTCGATCCGTTGACGCAGGCCCTGCGCGACTGTGCGGCGCTCACGGCCGATTGCCGTCTCTATGCGTACGACGACCAGGTGGTCTGGACGCGCTCGGGCCCGCCCGCGACCGGTTTCGCCGCGCTTGCCGATGCGAGCGCCGTGCCGTTCATCGACGCCGCCGGTCGCAAGGGCTACGACGCGTTTCTGAAGTTGCCGCGTCCGCGCGCTTTCGTGATCGCGTCGGATGGCGCGTGGTCGATCGCGGCACTCGGGCCGGACCCGATCGCATCGGCGATCGCGCATTGCAGTCGCAAGCATCGCGGCTGCGCGCTCTACGCGGCGGATGGCGACGTCGTCTGGACGGCTCAGCCGCCCGTCAAATCCCGATAAACCTCCGCGTACTTGAGCGCGGCGTCTTCCCAGCCGAAGCTCCGGCCCATCGCGCGCTTGACGACGGCCTTCCACTCCGTGCGACGCGCCTTGAGCGCGAACGCGCGCCGGATCGCGCCGACGATGCCCGCGCGATCGAAAGTATCGAAGACGAAGCCGGTCGCGAGATCCTCGGCGAGATTTTCGAGCGATGAATCGACGACGGTATCCGCGAGCCCGCCCACGCGATGCACGAGCGGCAGCGAGCCGTACGCGAGCGCGTAGAGCTGCGTGAGCCCGCACGGCTCGAAGCGCGACGGCACCATCACGACGTCGCTGCCCGCGATGATCGAATGCGAAAGCGTCTCGTCGAAGCCGAGTTCGACCGCGACCGCGCCCGGATGCGCCGCCGCCGCGTTCTTCATGCCGGTTTCGAGCGCCGGGTCGCCGGTGCCGAGCACGACGAGCTGGCCGCCGCGCTGGACGATATCGGGCACGGCCGAAAGCAGCAGGTCGAGTCCTTTCTGCTCCGTCAGACGGCTGACGACGCCGAAGAGCAGGGCGTCGTCGTCCTTCGCGAGACCCATGCGCTCCTGCAGCGCCGTCTTGCATTTCGACTTGCCGCCGATCTTCGCCTGCGTGTATTTCGACGCGATGGATTCATCGGCGGTCGGGCTCCAGATCGAATAATCGACGCCGTTCAGAATCCCGGTGATGTCGTGCGTGCGCGTCTGCAGGAGACCGTGCAGTCCGGCGCCTTGCGCCTGCGTCTGGATTTCGCGCGCGTAGGTCGGGCTGACGGTAGTGATGCGATCGGCGAAATAAAGCCCCGCCTTGAGAAACGAGACGTGGCCGTAGAATTCGACGCCTTCCACCGCGTAGAAATCGCCGGGCAATTGCAGCGCGCCGAATTCCGAAGCCGGAAACGTGCCTTGATACGCCAGGTTGTGCACCGTCATCACAGTGCCGACCCGCGCCGCGCCGCCGCGCTCGAACGCGCGCAGATACGCCGGCGCAAGTCCCGCATGCCAGTCGTGAGCGTGGACGATATGCGGCTTCCATGCCGGGTCCACGCCCGTCGCGATGCGCGCCGCCGCCCAGCCGAGCAGCGCGAAGCGGCGATCGTTATCGGCATAGGGGCGATTCGTCGCATCCATATACGGATTGCCCGGACGATCGTAGAACTGATCCGCGCGCACCACATACACGACGATGCCGTGCGGCTGCAACACGCCGCGCTCGAGGCGGATATTGCCCGCGCCGAACGCGCTGCCGAGATCGGCCACGGGCTGAAGATCGTCGAGACCCGCGAGCACGGCGGGAAAGCCCGGCAGCACGACGCGCGCGTTCGTGCCCAGTTGCGATTGCGCGGGCGGCAACGCGCCGACCACATCGGCGAGGCCGCCGGTTTTCAACAGCGGAAACATTTCTGCTGCGGCATGCAGCACGCATACGGTCATCGGCACTCCCGTCGATTGGTTTTTATTGGCCGGCGCGCGGCGTCTAACGCTGTCCGAGCCGCGCCAGCGCGTCGCGTGTGATGAGCGTGACGCCGGACTCCGTGCGGAAGAAACGCGCGGCATCGTCGTCCGGATCCTCGCCGACCACGAGACCTTCGGGCACCGTGCAGCCGCGGTCGATCACGACCTTCTGCAAACGGCAACTCGGCCCGATGGTCACTTGCGGCAACAAGACTGCCTCATTGATGTTACAGAACGAGTGGACCCGCACCGCCGACGAAAACACCGACTTCGACACCTGCGATCCCGAGATCACGCAGCCGCCGCACACGAGCAGATTGGTGATCGCGCCTTGCTGCCCGTTCAGGTCGCGTACGAACTTGCCGGGCGGCAACTGCTCCTGATTCGTCCAGATCGGCCATTTGCGGTCGTACAAATCGAGCTCCGGAATCGTCGATGCGAGATCGAGATTCGCGGACCAGTACGCATCGACGGTGCCGACATCGCGCCAGTACGCGGGCGCTTCCGGATCGCTGCTCGACGTCACGCACGACATGCTGAACGGATGCGCGATCGCCTTGCCGGTCGTCACGACGCGCGGAATGATGTCCTTGCCGAAATCGTGATCCGTGTTCGACGTCTCGATGTTTTCCTGCAGCAGGTCATACAAATACTTCGCGCTGAACACGTAGATGCCCATGCTCGCGAGCGCGATGTCGGGCTTGCCGGGCATCGCGGGCGGATCGGCGGGCTTTTCCAGGAAATCGGTGACGCGGCGGTTTTCATCGACGTGCATCACGCCGAACGCGACCGCATCCATGCGCGGCACCTCGATGCAGCCGACCGTGCAGTCCGCGCCGCTTTCCACATGGTCGAGCACCATGCGCGTGTAATCCATCTTGTAGATGTGATCGCCCGCCAGCACGATGACGAACTCCGGCCCGATCGAGCGGACGATATCGAGGTTCTGATAGACCGCGTCGGCGGTGCCGCGATACCAGCTCGAATCCACGCGCTGCTGCGCCGGCCAGATATCGATGAACTCGTTGAACTCGCCGCGCAGGAAACCCCAGCCGCGCTGCAGATGGCGGATGAGCGAATGCGCCTTGTATTGCGTGACGACCGCGATGCGGCGGATGCCGGAATTGAGGCAGTTGGACAGCGCGAAGTCGATGATGCGGTACTTGCCGCCGAAGTGGACGGCCGGCTTCACGCGCTTGTCGGTGAGCGGACCGAGCCGGGTGCCGCGCCCGCCGGCGAGGACGATTGCGAGGGTCGACTTCTGCAAATCGGTGCGATTCTTAGCCAGCATCTCCATGTCAGCCTCCTGATTTGACCTGCGACTATTGATGTTCGATGTCTTGCCGTGTGTGCGTCCTCGTATGCTTTTGTTGGTATCTGTCGATGGAGCATTATCCGGCGCGCATTCGAATTCGTGTGCTGAAGTCGCCCGTTTTTTTCGCCGGGCGATGCGGACCGTTTCGCCGTCCGCATCGAGCAATGCGTGTGCCGAACGCGCACGAGCGTGCTGCGGTGTTGCAGACGCGCGACCTTTGGACTTCCTGTCGATCGCATCGCTCGACAAAACGCGTCCGCGCAATTTATAACGGGCACGCCATGCCGCAGTGCGTCGAGGCACGGCACAATATGAAGGTTGCACTGCCCGCGCACGGCGTCCGCGGGCGTGCTTTCCGAAACCATCGTCGCGTTGCGTTGCGCTGCACGGCGCTGGCGCGCGACGAGCGTTTCGACGTTTCATCCGACCGGACACGATCAATCGGGAAAGCAGAACATGAACAACGTCCTGAGCATTCAATCGCATGTGGTGTTCGGCCATGCGGGCAACAGCGCGGCGGTTTTTCCCATGCGGCGACTCGGCGTGAACGTCTGGCCGCTCAACACCGTGCAGTTTTCCAATCACACGCAGTACGGCCGCTGGACAGGCAGCGCCTTCGATGCCGACGAATTGCAGAACGTCATCGAAGGCATCGGCGCGATCGGTGTGCTCGGGCGCTGCAACGCGGTGCTCTCCGGTTATCTCGGCGCGCCGGAGCAGGGCCGCGCGGTCGTCGAAATCGTGAAGATGGTGAAGGCGGTGAATCCGCGCGCGCTTTATTTTTGCGATCCGGTCATGGGTCAGACGGGCGGCTGCACGGTCGCGGCCGGCATCGAGGATTTCCTCGTCACGACGATGCCCGGAATCGCCGATGCGATCATGCCCAATCACGTCGAGCTGGAAAAGCTCGTCGGGCGTCCGATCGAGACGGTCGAGGAAGCCGTCGACGCATGCCGCGAAGTGATCGCGCGCGGGCCGCGCATCGTGCTGGTGAAGCATCTGCTCGATCGCAACAGCCGCGCCGACACCTTCAATATGCTCGCCGTCACGCCCGGCGAAGCGTGGTTCGCGCAGCGCCCGCTGTATCCGTTCGCGCGCCAGCCGGTGGGCGTCGGCGATCTGACGAGCGCGGTCTTCGTCGCGCGCACCTTGCAGGGCGACTCGCTGCGCACCGCGCTCGAGCACACGCTCGCGGCGGTCAATGCCGTCGTCAAGGCAACGTACGATGCCGGGCGTTACGAACTGGAGATCGTCGCATCGCAGGACGAGATCGCGAAGCCGACCGACCGTTTCCCCGCGATCCGCGTGACCGGCACGGAGATGGTCAAGGGCGGCTAGCTCGCGTCCATCAGACCGAAACGCCACGAAAGGCGCCGCGTCGCGGAAAGCAGCGCGCGGGCGAGCGGGCCGTCCGCGGCGCTGTCGAAGCCCCCCGACGAACCGATCAACGCGATCACGAGGCACACGCTGCCGGTGTGATCGAACACGGGCGCGGCCAGCGTATGGATGCCGGGCACCGGCGCGCCGAGCGCGGTATCGAGGCCGCGTTCGCGGATGTCGTCGAGCCGTGCGCGGTACGCGGCGTCGCTTCCCGCAGCCGCTTGCGCGCCCGCGAGGCGGATGGCGTCCTGCGTCATCAGGCTCGCGAGCATGTCGGCGGGAAGGTGCGCGGCGTACACCCGCCCGATCGCGGTGTTGACGAGCGACATCACCGTGCCGACGCGCAAGCTCACATGCTGCGGCCGCGCCGATTCCTCCAGCCGGATCACGGTCGGGCCGAGCGGTCCGAGCGCGGCGGCGGCGACCGTCATCGACGTGCTCGCGGCGAGCGCGACGATCTCGGCTTCGGCATCGCGGATCGGCGAAAGGCGCTGCAGCGCGATCAGCCCGAGCTCGCGGCTCAGCGGGCCGGCGTGGAATAACCCGGCGTCGTCGCGCGCGAGCAGGCCGACCTTCACCAGACTCACCAGATGCGCGAACGCCTTCGCGGGCGGCATGCCGGCCGCGGCCGCGAGGTCGCGCAGCGTGAGCGGCTCGCCGGCGGCGACCAGCGCGCGCAGCAGATCGCCGGTCGCGTCGAGCGCGTTGATGCCGCGCTGCGGTTTCGTGTCTTCGTCGAAGATCGTCATGAAAGCAGCCCGGAAATGTCGCGCGCGGCGTCCTTCAGCGCGTGCGCGAGCGGGCCGTCCCACGCGACGTCGGCGAGGCCGGTCGGTCCGATCGCCGTCAGTGCGAGCTGCATCCGATGCGCGCCGTCGAACACCGGCACGCTCATGCTGCTCACGCCGGGACTCGGCGCATCGACGCTGCGTTCGATGCCGCGCGCGCGAATCGCTTCGATGCACGCGGCCATCTCCGGCGCATCGGCTTCGGCCTGATGCGCGAGCATCGCGGCGACGCGGGTGTCGTCGTCGAACGCGCGGAACACGCGGCCCGTGGACGTCGCCGAGAGCGACATCACCGTGCCCACGTGCAGATTCACATGCAGCGGATAGCCGCCGCGCTCATAGCGCACGATCGTCGGCCCTTGCGGCCCGGCGACGCTCACCGCGACGCTCATGCCGGTCGCGAGCGCCAGCGCCGACACGCGCGGCGCGGCGGCCCGATACGCCGGCTGATGCTCGAGATTCAACAGGCCGAGCCTGAGCGAGAGCGGCCCCGGCTCGTAATTGCCGGTGAGCGCGTCGCGCTTGACGAGACCGAGCCGCGTCAAGCTCACGAGGTACGTGTGGGCCTGCGCGGTCGACAGTTCGGCCGCTTCGGCCAGCGCGCTCAACGCAAGCGGCTCGCGGCGCGCGGCGAGCGCATCGAGCAGACGCGCGCCGACTTCGACGCTCTGGATGCCGCGCTGTTTCTTTTCTTCGCCGATTTCGGAACGAGCCAAAAGCACTCCGCGATCTATAAAGGATGAACGAACCGCAGATGTTAGCCGAGCAGGAATCATCCGATGAAGCGATTCGGTACTTACCCGTAATTTGCAAATAGCAAGTACGCTTGCTGTTGACAAACAACGGCATCACGCCGATCATCCACCCATCCCCACGAGAATGGAAGCGAGACACGACCATGGCAAAAGCATTCGCATCGCAGGCCGATCTGGAAGAGAAGAAGATCACGTTCACGCAACTCTCCGAGAACGCGTACGCGTACACGGCGGAAGGCGATCCCAACTCGGGCGTGATCATCGGCGACGACGGCGTGCTCATCGTCGATACGACCGCCACGCCCGCGATGGCGCAGGATCTCATCGCGAAAATCCGCAGCGTCACCGACAAGCCGATCAAGTACGTCGTGCTGTCGCACTATCACGCGGTGCGCGTGCTCGGCGCGTCGGCGTACTTCGCGGAAGGCGCGCAGCAGGTCATCGCGAGCCGCGGCACGTATGAAATGATCGTCGAGCGCGGCGAGCAGGACATGAAATCGGAGATCGAGCGCTTTCCGCGCCTTTTCGCCGGTGTCGAGACGGTGCCGGGCCTGACATGGCCGACGCTCGTCTTCGAGAAGGAAATCACGCTGTTCCTCGGCAAGCTCGAAGTGAAGATCGCGCATCTCGGCGCGGGTCACACGAAGGGCGATACGGTCGTCTGGCTGCCGTCGCAGAAAGTGCTGTTTTCGGGCGATCTCGTCGAGTACGACGCCGCCTGCTATTGCGGCGATGCCCAACTCGAAGAATGGCCCGCGACGCTCGAAGCGCTGCGCGCGCTGAAGGCCGACAAACTCGTGCCGGGACGCGGCCCGGCGCTGCTCTCGCCGGCGGAAGTCGACAAGGGCCTCGATTACACGAAGGACTTCGTCACGACGCTCTTGCAGGCGGGCCGCGAGGCCGTCGCCGAGAAGCTCGACCTGAAGGGATCGATGGCGCTGACGCGCAAGGCGATGGATCCGAAATTCGGTCACGTCTTCATCTACGAGCACTGCCTGCCGTTCGACGTCTCGCGCGCTTACGACGAAGCGAGCGGCATCAAGCATCCGCGTATCTGGACGGCCCAGCGCGACCAGGAAATGTGGGCCGCACTGCAGGACTGACCGCCGTTTCTTGCGGCGCGCACTGACGCGCCGCTTCTCCCTCTCTCAAGGCAAAAGGCGCGCGCAAGACGCCGGCCTCATTACGCCCATCTGGAGCGAGACATGTCGAAGTCGATCAGCACGGCGGCGCTTGAGCCCAGCGCCGTCGCGGATGCGCACGCCCAATCGGACGACGCGCTGTTCCGCAAAATCGCGTGGCGCATCATTCCGTTTCTGTTCCTGTGCTACGTCGTGTCGTTTCTGGACCGCATCAACATCGGCTTCGCGCAATTGCAGATGAAGCACGATCTCGGCTTCTCCGATGCAATGTACGGCCTCGGCGCCGCCGTGTTTTATGTCGGCTACGTGCTTTTCGAAGTGCCGAGCAATCTGCTGCTCGCGAAGTTCGGCGCGCGCCGCACGTTCACGCGGATCATGCTGCTGTGGGGCGTGGCGTCGGTCGGAATGATGTTCGTATCGACGCCCGGCCATTTCTATCTGCTGCGCTTTCTGCTCGGCGTGTTCGAAGCGGGTTTCTTTCCGGGCATCGTGCTTTATCTGACGTACTGGTTTCCGGCGAAACGGCGGGCGGGCGTGATGTCGGTGTTCTTCGCGGGCGTGGCCGTCGCGGGCGTGTTCGGCGGACTCGTGTCCGGCTGGATCATGCGCGATATGGCCGGCGTGATGGGCCTGCACGGCTGGCAGTGGATGTTCGCGATCGAGGGCGCGCCCGCGGTGCTGCTCGGTCTTATCGCGTTGCGCCTGCTGGTGGACACGCCGCGCGATGCGCAATGGCTCACGCAAACGGAGCAGGATCGGCTCACGGCACTCTGCGCGACCGGCCATCACGAGAAGCACGATAACAGCGGCATGCTCGATGCGCTGCGCAATCCGCGCGTCTATCTCTTCGCGTTCATCTATTTCTCGCTGACGTGCGCGTCGCTGACGCTGAGCTTCTGGATGCCGCTGATGATCCGCGACTTCGGCATCACCGATGTCATGTCGGTCAGCCTCTACACCGTCGTGCCGAACGCGATCGGCGCGGTGGGTCTGATTCTGATCGCGCGCCATTCGGATCGCGTCGCCGAGCGGCGCAAGCACTTCGCGTGCTGCACGATCGGCGGCGGCATCGCGCTCGCGGCCCTCACGCTGCATTTTCCGAGCTTCCCGCTGATGCTCGCGATTCTCTCGCTCGCCGCGACGCTGATTTTCGCCGCGCTGCCGATCTTCTGGGCCGTGCCCGCCAGCCATCTGCCGGGCAAGAGCGCGGCGGCGGGCATCGCTTTCATCAGCAGTATCGGCATCACGAGCGGGATCGTGAGTCCGTGGGTGATCGGCCAGATCCGCACCTCGACGGGCAGCATGGATCTCGCCGTGCATCTGCTTTCGTTGCTGCTCTTCGCGAGCGGCGCCGCGCTGTTTTTCGGGCTGCGGCGCGGCAATTGAGCGTCAGGCCGCAGCCGCGGCCATCGCCTTGAAGTTTTCCGGCGTCGCGAAGGCGAGATATTCGGCCTGCATGTCGGGTGTGAGGAATTCGAGCATCGTCGAGTTCTCGATCCAGAATTCGATGACGTGGAAGAAGTTGTCGCCGCGCGTGCAGCGCACCGCACGCCAGCCTTCGCGTTCGCCGATCGCGATGACTTCCTCTGCGTTCAGCTTCGTCGCGATGGCCATGTGGAACGCGCTGTACTGCGGGCGCTTCACCGTGTCCGCGCCATAGCTGACGCTTTCCTCGTGACCGCCGCCCGGCGTGATGACCTGATCGCTCGGATAGACCTCGATGATGCTGCCGCGATCGTCGCCGGCGACCGCCATCCACGCGCCGGGAAAGGGCGAGAAGGGCGCGGCGAAGCCATCCCACAGTTCGGCGAGCACTTGCGCGACGTGTTTCGGATCGTGGGCGGGAATGGAGGCGTGGAAGATCATTGCGATGGACTCCGGTGGACGTGGGGCGGATTGCGCGGCGATTGCAGAGCCGCGCGGTGGAATGTCGATTCGCAGTGCTATGGTGTGCCGGGATTCTTCCAGAGTCTATTGTTATGAGTGTTTTCAAACGCGTCAGGACTCAGCGCTTATCCGACAAACGCCGAACTTGTTATTAAGCCGCCGCAACAGAGCGCCAATCGCTACGCCGACGCAAACGCGCCGATATCCGCCGTCAGCCGCGCCGCGTCGCTCAGAAAGATGCCGTGCGGCGCGCCTTCATAGACGACGAGCCGCGCGTTCGGAATCAGGCGCGCCGTGCGCTGCGAAGTCAGTTCGAGCGGATTCGATTCGTCGCGATCGCCTTGCACGATGAGCGTCGGGACGTCGATGTCGCGCAACTCGTTGCGGAAATCGCCGCGATTGACGGTTTCGTTGCACGCGAAAAGCGCCTGATGCGACGTCCGCAATGCCATTTCCCGAATCCAGTCGATCATGGCCTGCGACGCGCCCGGCCCGGCGAAGGGACGCGCGTTGTCGGCCAGCCATTGCGGATAGTCCGTCGTCAAGTCGTGCAGGAAGGCATCGTTGTAGTCGCGGTCGATGCCGTCGGGATTGTCCGGCGTCTTCGCGAGCATCGGCAAGGTCGAAGCGATCAACGCGAGGCGCGCAACGCGCGTGCTGCCGTGACGCGTCAGATAGCGGACGGCTTCGGCGCCGCCCATCGAGTAGCCGACGAGCGTCACGTCCGACAGATCGAGCGCATCGATGAGTGCGGCGAGATCGTCCGCAAGCGTGTCGTAGTCGTAGCCGCCGCCCGGATCGCTCGATCGTCCGTGGCCGCGCCGGTCGTAGGTGACGCAGCGAAAGCCCTGTCGCGCGAGCGACAGCATTTGATAGGCCCACATGTCGCCTGGCAGCGAATAGCTCGGAACGAAGACGATCGTCCTGCCGTTGCCCGGCGTGCCTTGCGGATGCCAGTCGCGATAGAACAATTCGACGCCGTCTGCGGTCGCGATAAAACCTGGGCGTGAGTGCTTTGCAGGCATTTCCGTCTCCTCGTCGATGAACAGTGTGAGTGCATCGTCGCAGGAGAAAGTGAGCCGGACAATGACGCCAGAGGTAATAGGCCGCGTGCAAAAAAACGCCGCCCGGGGAGGCGGCGAGAGCGTCCGCTTGTGGGCTCGTTAGTCGAGTGCGGACGCTTGAGGAGACAGGGCGAATGAACTCAGTATGGCAAAGCGCCGCGCCGCACACAATCGCCGATTCGAATCACTGCATTTCAGCATGACCTGAAGATAGTTCGATATGCAGATTAAACGATCCGGCATTGCTATTTTCGGATTTATCTCGTGCTTTACGGTATTCCTATGAACCTTGATTCATATAAACTCAGCACGCGTTTCAAACACCGTTCTATTGCAGTCATTCATGTACTCCGATTCATTCGCACCTCCGCTCTCTTTGTCCGATCCGGACCACGCGCTGGCCGTCGCGCTCGACATTCGCCGCTCGGGCGACTGGCTCGCGCTCGAACGTTTCTGCGTCGAAGCACTGGAACGATTCCCGAGAGACTACGAGCTTCGCTGGCAACTGAGTCATTGCTATTGGCTGCGTCACGACAGCGTATCGGCGGAAGCGATCATGCGCGAAGCCGCGCGGCATCATCCGGACAATGGTCACGTGACCGGCGCAATCGCCATGTACCTCAACGAGCAGTCGCGCTACGGCGAAGCGGAAGCGATGTACCGTCTGGCGCTCTCGCAGACGCCCGATGCGGCCTGGCTCGCCGTCGATCTCGCCGACCTCGAATTGCGGCGCGGCGCGTGGCGCAGCGGCTGGATGCGCTTCGATCGCCGCACATCGCAACAGGGCGACAACGGCGTCGTCGCGCGCATGGAGCGGCTCGCGCCGGGCTGGCGCGGGCAGCCGCTCGACGGCAAGCGCATCGTGGTCTACAGCGAACTCGGCCTCGGCGACGACATTCAATTCGTGCGGTACTTTCCGCAATTCGCGGAGGGCGTGCGAAGAAACGGCGGCGCGGCGCTATTGGCGGTGCGTTCGGCGCTGTATCCGCTGGTGCGGCGGTTCGTGCCGGACTGCGTGCAGATCGAAGCGCACGACTTCGGCACGGTGGATTACACCGTCGGCATGATGAGCCTGCCTGTCTGGATCGGTCTGTTGCCGCATCACGTCGATGGCCGCGCGTATCTTCACGCCGCGCCTGAGCGCATCGACGCGTGGCGGCGCGAACTCGCATCGGACGGCACCCATGCGTTGCGCGTCGGTCTCGTGTGGGCGGGCAGCCCGACGCATCGTCGCGACGCCCAGCGCAGCATTCCCGTCGAAGCGCTCGCGCCGCTCTGGAGCCTGCCGAACGTCACGTTCCATCCCGTTGCGCCGGGCCGCGAAGACGATATTGCCGCAATGCGTTCGGCGGGCGCGCGTATCGCCGGCGTGCCCGACTATCGCGAGCAGTTTCATGATTCCGCCGCGTTCGTCAGCGCGCTGGATGTGCTCGTGACCATCGACAGTTCGCCGCTGCATCTCGCCGGCGCGCTCGGCAAGCCGGTGCTGGCGATGATCGATCGCGCGTCGCATTGGTGTTGGGGTGAAGACGAGACGCAGCCGTGGTACGACTCGGTGCGGCTCATTCGTCAGCGCGAACCGGGCGATTGGGCCCCGGTTATCAGGCGCGTCGCCGCGGCGGTGTCGGGGCGGCTCATCGGACGAGCGGCGCCGGAAGATCAGCAGGCGTCCGCGCCCGTCAGTCTCGGGTAGCCGGGCTGGCTCGAGTCGATCGTCGTCACGCAGGCACCCTCGTTGAGATCGAGCGGGCTGTCGATGTCGCGCTTCGAGCCGTCCTTCATCTGCACACTGTAGCGGTAGATTTTCGCGGTCTGTTCCGGGGCCTTCTGGAACAGGTTCGTCAGGTCGAAGCTCAGGCCTGCGCCGCCGCCCACGCCGTTCCATCCATTGCCGCCGATGCCGCCGCCGCCCACGCCGACGGTCGGTCCGGAAGAAGAAGCCGTGTTCGTCGACACAGTCGTCAAATACTGTTTGCCGACAATGCGGCCGGTCGCGAGCGTGCCGTCAGCCGGCAGCGGCGCCGATGCGCCCGGTCCCGATGCGCACGCCGCGAGCACGGCACATGCGATGGCCGCGAAGCCAGCTCGCGCAACGCGTTGAATTGTTTTTTGATCCGAGTTCATTCCAGCCTCTTGCTTCCATTGCCCTCGATGCGAGCGCACGAGTCTTGTGGAATCGGCCGCTAGCGCCGGCGTGGCGGGAACGTGGCGCAGAAATACGCCGCCTTCGAAGGGGCGGCGTTCGTCGACGATTCGTTCCGGAGCTTGCAAGCCGGCGCGCTTCGCGAGGGACGCGAATGCGCGGCGGGAATGTTGACTGATCGTGTTTCGCGATTGAACCAGATTGCTCCGATTCCTCGCACGGCAAACGGTCCCGCGATTCACCCCTTCAATAGATACGCGACGATCGCATCGCACACGCGCCCGAACATCTGCGTGCCGGTGACGGTCGTGCAGCCTCGCGCGCGGGCGGCCTCGATGAAAGGCGTGACCGGCGGCTTGGTCACGACATCGCCGACGAAGGTCGTCGGTGGCAGGCGCGAGACGTCGATCGGCAGCGGGTCGCCCGGACGCATGCCCGCCGGCGACGCATTCACGATGAGATCGTAGGTCTCGGCAGCCGAATCGTCGGCGACGCTCACCGCGCCGCGCCCCAGCGCAGCGAGGCGCGAGGCGAGGGCGCCGGTGCGCGCGGCGTCGAAATCGCGGATCGCGAGCGAGGCCACGCCCGCATCGACGAGCGCGTGGCCGATCGCCGAACCCGCGCCGCCCGCACCGATCAGCAGCGCGCGTTTGCCCTTCGGGTCGCAGCCCGCATCTCTCAACGCCGCCACCATGCCGATGCCGTCCGACGCGCCGCCGTGCCAGGTGCCGTCGGCATTGCGCTTCAGCATGTTGACCGCGCCGAGGAACGCGCCTTCATCGGTCAGCGAACGGCAGTATTCGGTCGCGCTGAACTTGTGCGGGACGGTGACGATCACGCCGTCGCAATTGCGCAGCGGCGCGATGCCCGCGAAAAACGCGCCGAGATCTTCGGGCGCGACGTGCGCCGGAATCACGATTGCATCGCGTCCCGCCGCACGCAGCGCCGCTGTTACGCCGGAAGGCGAGCGTACCTGCGCGATCGGATCGCCGACGATGAAATAGACGCGCGTCGCGCCGCTCAAGCCCGCATCGAGCGATGCGGAAAAAGAAGTGTCCTGCGCCATGCCTCGATTGCCTCCTGATCCGTGATCGGAAAATAGTGTGACCGCACTCGCTGAATGCTAGTTGAAAATGGAATGCTATTCAACAAAATTGCTACTTGAAGGAAGGCAACTAACGGTCTTCCCGAGCCGCGACCACCAAAAAACGCCGGCAGAAAGACGGCTGCCAACGCGCATTCAGAGAACGTTCGGCTCGTGCGCGCCCGGACTTACGCCAGCCGCTGCCAGCGCTTCGTGAAGTGTGTCGTACACGTTCGATGCGCCGAGCGCGGGCGTCAGTCCGTGCCGGTCCATGTCGCTGCGCAGGAAGCGGTTCACGCGTCCGAATATCACGACGACGCCGCGTCCGCGCAGCGTTTCGACAAGTTCGCCGATGGTGCGGGCCGCCGAATAATCGAGGTCCGTGATCGCGCCGGCATCGACGACAAAATGGCGCAACTCGTCCGGCGCCGTATCGACGAGATTCGTCACTTCGGACGCAAAAAAGTGATCGTTCGCATAGAACAGATCTGCGCCGAAGCGATAGACGATCAGGTGCGGCGCGGTCATCGCGGCGGGCTTCGTCGGCTCGTACTGCCACGGTTTGCCGGGCGCGACGGGCGTGAGCACCATCGTGTGCGGATGATAGCTGTGGCGCACGTGCCGCAGCAGCGATAACGCCACCGCGAGCAGAATGCCGTGCTCGACTCCTACCATGACCACCGCAGCCGCCGTGATGAGCGCGAGCGTGAACTCGCCGGGGCTTTCCGCGCGAATGTCCTTCAGGCTTTGCACGTTGATGAGCCCGATCGCGATCGTGAACACGATGCCCGCCAGCACGCAATGCGGCAGATAGCGCAGATAGCCGCTCAAGAAGAGCAGCACGACGGCGACGACTGCCGCGAACACGAGCTGTCCGAACTGGCTGCGCGTGCCGGCGCGGTCGGCCATCGCGGTCTGTGTCGGACTGCCGTTGACGACGAACGTGCCGCTCACGGCCGCCGCCGCGTTCGCCGCGGCCAGACCGAGGATGTCGCTGTTGGTATCGACGTCCTCGCGATACTGCTGCGCGAAGACCCGCGCCGCGGCGGCGCTCTGCGCGATGATCATCACGAAGCACGACAGCGCGACCGGCACGAGGTCGAGCGATTGCTGCCAGGTGATGTCGGGAAAACGGATCGCGGGCAGGCCACCATCGACCGGACCGAGCACCGAGATGCCGTGCGCGGCGAAATCGAACGCCTTGCTCGCGGCGATGCTGCCGATTACCGCGATGAGCGGCATCGGCAGGCGCGGCGCGAAACGCTTGCAGCCGAGAATCGCGACGACCACGGCCAGCGCGAGCACGAGCGTCGGTCCGTGCGCGTGCACGAGATGACCGAGCACGTAAGCAAGCTGGGCGAGACTGCGCGAGGACGGATACGGCACCGTCATGCCGAAGAGATCGCCGAGCATCGCGATCGACACCTGTACGCCGACGCCCGCGAGAAAACCGGTGAGCACCGTGCGCGACAGGAAATCGGCGAGAAAGCCGAGTTTGAAAAGCCGCGCGACGAGGAGCAGCGCGGCCGTCTGCAACGCGACCATGCCCGCCAGCGCGACGTATTGCGGGCTGCCCATCGCGGCCATCGACGAAACCTTGCTCGCGAAGATCGTCGCGGTCGCCGAATCGGCCGCGACGACCAGATGCCGCGACGCCCCGAACAGCGCAAACGCGATGAGCGGCAGGAACGCGGTGTAGAGGCCCGTCACCGCGGGCATGCCGGCGATGCGCGCATAGCCGAGCACTTGCGGAATGTCCATCGATGCGAGCGAGATGCCCGCGAGCGCGTCGCGCCACGCGGCGGCGCGGCTGATCGGCAGGATGCCTTTGAGCAGTGTCGTTTTTTGCATGCTGGCACCGTGTTCCTGAAGAGGCGATCGTGCCCCAAGGAACAGGCGGTGCCAAGACCCGCTTCGTCTATCGATAGAACGCCACGGTTTGCCGCAATCCGTCGATCAGCGGCGTTTTCGGAAGGCCGGGCAGCGATCGGGCGAGCGCGGGATCGTCGGGAAAGGATGTCGCGATGGGCAACGGCGCGCCTGCTGCGTCGATGCGCGCGCCGGGCGCGATGCGCTCGAGCGTCGAGACCACGCTTTGCATCGGCGTGATGTCGCCTGCGAGCGTGAACGCGTGCGCGCCGTCGAACGCGGTCACGAGCGCGAGTTCGTAGGCGGCGGCGACGTCATCGGCGTAGACGAGGCCGGTCGCGCCCGTGAAGGGAATCGTGTACGGCTCGCCGCGCGCGGCCGCACGGCACGCGAGACTCGGACCCGCGCTCGAACCGGTCTCGCGTCCGGCGCCGTACACGACGAGCGGCCGGAATCCGATGCTCGCGATTCCATGATCGTGCCAGTACGCCCGCGCCGAGCCTTCGCACGCGAGTTTGAACGCGCCGTAGTGCGTCAGCGGAAAGGGCGTCGCGCCATCGTCGGGGCCGAAGACGCCCGCGCTGCTCGCGTAAAGCACCGAGCGCAAATTGCACGCGATGGCCGCATCGAACACGTTCAGCGTGCCGATCAGATCGATGCGCGCGCCGCGCACAGGATCGGCGGCGCACGCGGGCGTAAGCACGCCCGCGAGATGTACGACGGCATCGCAGCCGTCGAGCGCGTTCGCCACATCGCGCGCCTCGCCGATATCCCCGATCCGCCATTGCACGTCACCGGCGCGTTCGGGCGCGAGCGCGTACAGAAGGCGCGCGTCCTCGCGGACATCGAATGCGCGCACATCCATCCCGCGCGCGAGCAGCCGCCGCATGACCCACGCTGCCAGAAAGCCGCTTCCGCCTGTAACCAGCACTTGCATACCGTTTCTCCATCGTCTCAAAAAGAACTTGGCTTACGTCGCGTTTCTGGAATAGTATTCCAATATCAAAGAGAGTTCTACAGGAAGCGCGCACATGGCGGAGACACTGGACAAACTGGAACAGAACGAGACCTTCGATGTAATCGTGGTCGGCGCGGGCGGCGCGGGCATGTCGGCGGCGCTGGTCGCGGCGATCGACGGCGCGCGGGTGCTGCTCGTCGAGAGCACCGAATACGTCGGCGGAACGACCGCGTACTCGGCGGGCACGACGTGGATTCCCGCGTCGAAGCACGCGGCGAGCGTCAATCGCGACGATTCGTCCGCGAATGCCGAAGGCTTTCTGAATCGCGCGGTCGGCGAGCGCAGCAGCGCCGCGATGCGCCGCGCGTTCCTCGACGCCGGCCCGAAGGCCGTCGCGCACATCGAAGCGAACTCCGATGTCAAATATCGCGCGCGGCCGTTCCATCCGGACTATCTGTCGGAAATCGAAGGCTCGACGTTGCGAGGCCGCGCGCTGGAGCCGCTGCCGTTCGACGGCCGCAAGCTCGGCCGCGCGTTCTCGCTGATTCGTCCGCCGATTCCCGAATTCACCGTGCTCGGCGGCATGATGGTCGACCGCGACGACGTCGGGCATCTTTTGAACATGACGAAGTCGTTGGCATCGTTCAGGCACGCGGCGAAACTGCTCGCGCGTCATGCACGCGACCGCATGAGCTCGCCGCGCGGCACGCGTCTCGTGATGGGCAACGCGCTGATCGGGCGTCTGCTTTACTCGCTGCTTCAGCGCGGCGTGACCGTGCTGACGAGCACGAAGGTGGAGGCTTTGCACGCGGGCGCGAATGGCATCGAAGCCGTGACGCTGAGCCAGATCAACGAGCGTCGGCGCGTCAACGTGAAGGGCGGCGTGATTCTCGCGAGCGGCGGATTCAATCGTCATCCGATGCGGCGCGCCGAGATGCTGCCGGGCGCCGATGCGGCGTGGTGTCCCGGCGCGCCCGGCCACAGCGGGAACGCGCAGGATCTCGCGCTCGCGGCGGGCGCGCGCTTCGGCGTTGGCGCGCTGTCGAACGCGTTCTGGGCGCCGGTCTCCGTGCGCAAGCGCGCCGACGGTACGACCGCCGTGTTTCCGCACTTCATCATGGATCGCGGCAAGCCCGGCATGATGACCGTCGACAAGTCCGGCAAGCGGTTTCTCAACGAAAACACGTCGTATCACCTGTTCGGGATTGCGATGCAGACGGCGAACAAGACGACGCCCGCCGTGCCCGCCTATCTCGTCACGGACTCCGAAGGATTGCGCAAGTACGGCCTTGGCATGGTGCGTCCGGGCGGCAAGGGACTCGCGCCGTTTCTCGCCGATGGCTATCTCGTCGAAGGCAAGACGCTCGACGAACTGGCGGACAAGCTCGATATCGACAAGGCCGGTCTCGCCGATAGCGTCGCGCGCATGAATCGCTACGCGCAAACCGGCGTCGACGCGGATTTCCAGCGCGGCACGACCGATTATCAGAACGCCAACGGCGACGCCAACTGGACCGGCCCGAACAAGTGCCTCGGTCCGATCGGCCAGGCGCCGTTCTATGCGGTGCGGCTCTATCCGGGCGATATCGGCGCGGCGACCGGCCTCGTTATCGATACCGACGCGCGCGTGCTCGACCGCGACGACCGGCCGATCGTCGGCCTCTATGCCTGCGGCAACGATGCGCAATCGGTGATGGGCGGCGTGTATCCCGGCCCCGGCATCACGCTCGGACCCGGTCTCGCGTTCGGCTACCTCGCGGCGCGCCACGCGACGTCGCGCGCGAAGCAACCGAAGCGCGACGAAGCGCTCGATCTTCCGGTCGATCTTTCAATGCACGCGCACGCCAAATGAAGCTCGAACCGATTCTCGAATGCGACGTCCTCGTGTTGGGCTCCGGCGCGGGCGGCTTGTCGACCGCGGTCACGGCGGCCACGCGCGGCCTGTCCGTGCTCGTCTGCGAGAAGGAAGACGTGTTCGGCGGCACGACCGCGTGGTCGGGCGGCTGGATGTGGATTCCGCGCAATCCGCTCGCGACGCGCGCGGGCATCGTCGAGGATGAAAGCGCGCCGCGCACGTATCTGAAGAGCGAACTCGGCGCGCATTTCGATGCCGCGAAAGCCGATGCGCTCATCGAGCACGGTCCGCGCATGATCGAATTCTTCGAGCGCAATACGTCGATGCGTTTCATCGACGGCAACCGCATCCCCGATTTCCACACGACGCAAGGCGCGGCGACGGGCGGCCGCTCGGTCTGCGCGATGCCGTTCGACGGACGCGAGCTCGGCCCGCTCATCGACAAGCTGCGTCCGCCGCTCGCCGAAGTAACGATCAAGGGCATGGCGATCGCGTCGGGACAAGACCTCGCGCACTTCCTGAACGCGACGCGCAGCGCGAAGTCGGCGTGGCACGTCGCGAAGCGTTTCGCCACGTTTGCGTGGCACATGCTGCGTTATCGGCGCTCGATGCATCTGGTGAACGGCAATGCGCTCGTCGCGCGGCTGCTCAAGTCGGCGGCGGATCGCAGCGTCGATCTGCGCACGCGGGCGAAGGCGGTATCGCTGACGCGCGAGGCGAATCGCGTGACGGGCGCGCGCGTCGAGATCGATGGCGTCATGCACGACGTGCGCGCGCGGCGCGGCGTCGTGCTCGCGTGCGGCGGTTATCCGCACGACGCGAAGCGGCAGACCGAAACGTTTCCCGTGATGCCGCACTGGTCCGCCGCGCCCAAGAGCAATACCGGCGATGGCATTCGCCTGGGCGAAGCGGCGGGCGCGCATTTCGACGCGTCGCTCGAAGCGCCCGCCGCGTGGGCGCCGGTGTCGCTCGTGCCGAAATCCACGGGACGCGAAGTCGCGTTTCCGCATCTGATCGAGCGCGCGAAGCCCGGTCTGATCGCCGTCACGCGCGCGGGCAGGCGCTTCACGAACGAGGCGTCGTCGTATTACGACTTCATCTCCGCGCTCATCGGCACGACGTCGCCGGGCGAAGAGACGTGCGCGTGGCTCGTCTGCGATCACCGGTTTCAGCGCCGATACGGCCTCGGTTTCGCGAAGCCGTTTCCGTTTCCGCTGCGGCCTTACGAACGCTCGGGATATCTCAAGTCCGCGCCGACGCTCGAAGCGCTGGCGCAGCAATGCGGCATCGATGCGCGCGGCCTCGCCGATACGGTCGCCACGTACAACGGCTACGCGAAAGACGGCTTCGATCCGCAGTTCCACAAAGGCTCGACGCCGTATAACCGGGTTCAGGGCGATGCATCGCACAAGCCGAATCCGTGTCTCGCGCCGATCGTCGATGGGCCTTTTCACGCGGTGAAGATCGTGCCGGGCAGCCTCGGCACGTTCGCGGGTTTATCGACGGATGCGCGCTCGCGTGTTCTCGACGACATGCGCGCGCCGATTCCCGGCCTCTACGCGGTCGGCAACGACGCCGCGAGCATGATGGGCGGCCACTATCCCGCAGGCGGCATCACGCTCGGCCCAGCGATGACCTTCGGCTATCTCGCGGGCCTCGAACTGGCCGAACCGGCGCGCGAGGACAGCATCACGAATCTCTCCAACTTCAATCAGGCAAGGACTCTGCAATGACTCTGTACGACACGGTCACGTTGACGGTGAAGATCGGCGCGAACGCGCAGGTCTTCGAAAACATCAAGGCAAGCGGCGATGCGCCCGGCTCGAAGCTGCTCGGCTGCTGGTATTCGGATATCGGCGCGCTCGGCAAGGTCATGGTGCTGCGCGGATTCGAATCCGAAGCGGCGCTGATCGGGGAACGCCGGCGCTTGCTGCTCGAAGGCAATCCGTTCGGCTGCGGCGAGTTCATCACCGATGTCGAAGTGAACAGCTACGCGCTTTTTCCCTTCCTGCCGCCGATCGAGCCGGCCGTGCACGGCGGCATCTACGAGATGCGCGTCTACGGCACGAAGCTCGCGAGCCTGCAACACACGATCGACGCATGGCAGAACGCCGTGCCTGAGCGCACGAAACGCTCGCCGCTCATCGGCGCGATGTACGCGCTCGACGGCACCGTGCCGCGCTTTCTCAACATCTGGCCGTACAACAGCGTGGACGAGCGCTCGCGGATTCGCGCGGAAGCCGTGAAGGACGGCATCTGGCCGCCGAAGGGCGGACCGGCGCATCTGACGACGATGGAATCGACCATCTACGTGCCCGCGCCGTTCTCGCCGCTGCGCTAACCGGAGATTGTCGATGTCACGACGCAAGCTATCTCTGTCCGCGCTGACGATCCTCGAACTGACGCCGCCGCAGATGGTCGAGTGCGCCGCGCAGGCGGGCTACGACTTCGTCGGCCTGCGCCTCGTGCCCGCGACCGATACGGAAGTGCGCCACGAGATCGTCGGCGCGACGCCGCTGAAACGCGAGACGCTCGCGGCTTTGCGCGATACCGGCATCGGCGTGCTGGATGCCGAAATCCTGCGCCTCAAGCCCGACACGAACGTCGCCGATTACGAACCGATGCTCGCAACCGCCGCCGAGCTGGGCGCGCGCTACGTGCTCGTCGCGGGCAACGATCCCGACGAGGCCCGCACGGCCGAGCGGCTCGCCGCGCTGTGCGATCTCGCGAAGCCGTATGGCCTGTCGCCGTCGCTCGAACCGATGCCCTGGACCGACGCGAAAGACATCGTGCAGGGCGCGCGCATTGTGAAAGCGGCGCAGCGCGCGAATACGGGCCTCATCGTGGATCCGATCCATTTCGACCGCACGGGATCGTCGACGCGAACGCTGCGCGAATTGCCGCGCGAATGGTTCGGTTACGTGCAGTTCTGCGACGCGCCCGCCGAGCGCCCGAGCGATCTCGAAACGTTGCTGTATCAGGCGCGCGCCGAGCGGATGATTCCGGGCGAGGGCGGCCTCGATCTCGCGGGCATTCTGCGCGCGTTGCCAGACGATCTTCCGCTCTCGCTCGAAGTGCCGATGAACGAATGGGCGAAATCGGCGAGCGCGCTCACGCGTGCGAAACGTCTGCGCGAGGCGACGATTGCATGGCTGGAGGAAACATACGCCGGTTGAATTCCGAGGTGGAATCGTGTTCTCATTCCGAATCATCGGAACTTCGAGAGACTGAAAGATGGCGGGAAATCTGGAGCGGGCGTTGTCGATCATCGAATTGTTGGCGAAAAACGGCGGGCGGATGCAACTCGCCGCCATCGCCGACACGCTCAATATTCCTCGCAGCGGCACGCATCGCCTGCTCGCGATGCTGATCGACGAAGGGTACGTGCGGCAGGACGAGGATCATGGCGAATACATGCTCGCGCTCAAGCTCGTGTCGCTCGCGCTCATCTATCTGTCGACGGGCGGCGTACTCGACGTGTCGCAGCCCGTGCTCGACCGGCTCGCGGCGCAATCCGGCGAACTGGCGCGGCTGGGCGTCGTCGAGGACGATCACATTACGTTCGTCGGCAAGGCGCAGGGCGCGAAGTCGGGGCTGCGCTACGACCCGGACATGGGCAGCCAGCCGCCCTTGCATTGCACGGCGAGCGGACAGGCGTGGCTGTCGTCGCTTTCCGATGAGGAGGCGCTCGAACTCGTGTCGAAGCAGGGCGGGCTCGGCAAGCCCGGCTCGGGCGGACCGAAGGCGCCGAAGACGATCCAGCAGTTTCTCGCCGATCTGCAGGCGGCGCGCAAACGCGGCTACGGCATCGCGAGCGAGACGTACGAGGCCGGCATGACGTCGATGGCCGCGCCGATTCATCATCCGGTGACGGGCGTCGTCGTGGGCGTCGTGAGCCTCGCCGGGCCGACGAGCCGTTTGCCGGAGGCGCGTCTGAAGGAGCTCGCGCCCGCGCTGCTGGAAGCGGCGTCGGACATGGGCGCGGCGACGTTGAGTTCGCCCTATTTCAAGCGGTCGGCGGCGAAGGTGGAGGGGAAGGCTGTCAGTGCAGGCTGATGCTGGATTAGCCCGAATGGACGAGGTGACGCGGGGAAAACGCCCGCATTATCATCGTTTTCATCATGAAACGAGAATTTGAAATGCCTACTCCACTCGATCCGATCGTGTCCGAATTTGCCACTGTCTGGCGGCGGTGGAAATGCGTCTCGTCGTGTCGATGCTGACGGCGAACTTCACCGCGCAACTCGCGACGAATCCCGCCGATATCCACGAGGTCTGCACCTTCACCGTCGGCCCGAACGAAATGCCGATGCGTCTTTTCCTGCGATGAACGCGTCAGCCGGCGTCCACGGCATCGCGCGCGGATGAGGGCGCCGGCACGCCGCCTGTGGCCATCCACAGCACTTCGGCGTCTTCGTCGCTCGTCGAAATCGCCGCGTGGCCGGTGCGGCTGTCGAAGTAGATGCTGTCGCCGGCATGCAGATGCGTCGGCGCGTAGAGTTCGGAATAGAGGCACACGCTGCCGCTGATCACGTAAAGAAACTCCTCGCCTTCGTGACGGCCCCAGTCGTCGAACGCATCGAGCGTGTGCGCCGAAATGCGGATGCGAAACGGCAGCATCGCCTTGTGCGCGAGTTCGGTGGCGAGCAATTCCATCTGATAGCCGCGATACGCGTGGCGCTGTCCTTCGTTGCGGCGCGTGAGCGCGCGCCGGCCGCTCGCATTCGGCGCGGGCGCGGTGCCGAAGAGTTCGGCGAGATCGATCTGCAGGCCGCGCACGATTTTCTGAAGCACGTCGAAGGTCGGCGACATCAGCCCGTTCTCGATCTTCGACAGCGCCGAGCGCGACACGCCGCACATCCGGCTCGCGGTTTCGAGCGTCAGGTCGTGCGCGAGCCGCGCGCGTTTCACGCGGGCACCGAGATCGGACGCGGATTGTTCGGGCGAATTCTTGGTGCCGGGGCTGGACATGGGAACGTGTGGGAGCGCTTTGTTTCCGATAATAACATCGCGCAAAACGGCGGCGAACGGCCCGCATCTGGTGACAACCCTAATATTGGCAGCTGTTGTGAGCGCCATCGGCAGCGCGTATAGTCTCCTGACTTTCGAAAGTTTCTTATCAGAAACTTTTGCTCCGACGAACGAACCCGCTTCGCAAGGACTTTCATCGTGAATGCACAATCGATTCTTTCCGACCTCGGCATCGCGAGCCTCGTCACCGATGGCGATATCGCCGTCACTTCCCCGATCACGGGCGAAGTCATCGGCCGCGTGAAGCAGAACACCACCGCCGACGTCGACGCCGCGCTCGCCGCCGCCCGCACCGCGTTCGCCTCGTGGCGCAACGTGCCCGCGCCGCGCCGCGGCGAACTCGTGCGCCTGCTCGGCAATCGGCTGCGCGAGAAGAAGGAGGCGCTCGGCCGGCTCGTGTCGCTCGAAGCGGGCAAGATTCTCCAGGAAGGCTTGGGCGAAGTTCAGGAAATGATCGACATCTGCGATTTCGCCGTCGGTCTCTCGCGCCAGTTGTACGGCCTGACGATCGCGTCGGAGCGGCCGGGTCATCGCATGGCGGAGACGTGGCATCCGTTCGGCGTGTGCACGATCATCTCGGCGTTCAATTTCCCGGTCGCGGTGTGGTCGTGGAACGCGGCGCTCGCCCTCGTGTGCGGCAACGCGGTCGTGTGGAAGCCATCGGAGAAAACGCCGCTCACCGCGCTCGCCGTCGACCGCATCCTGCGCGATGCCATCGATGAATTCGGCGCGGCGCCTGCGGGCCTCGCGTCGGTCATCATCGGCGGGCGCGAGGTCGGCGCGGCGCTCGTCGCGGACAAGCGCTCGGACATCGTCAGCGCGACGGGCAGCACGGAAATGGGCCGCAAGGTCGGCGTCGCGGTCGCGGAACGCTTCGGCCGCTCGATCCTCGAACTCGGCGGCAACAACGCGGGCATCGTGTCGCAGACGGCCAATCGCGATCTCGCGCTGCGCGGCATCCTGTTCTCGGCGGTCGGCACGGCAGGGCAGCGCTGTACGTCGCTGCGGCGTCTTTTCGTGCACGAAAGCATCTACGACGAAACCGTCGCGCGTCTGAAAGATCTCTACGCCAAAGTGCCCGTCGGCAATCCGTTGGAGCAGGGCGTGCTGATGGGCCCGCTCATCGACGTGCAGGCGTTCGCGCGCATGCAGGACGCGCTCGAACAGGCGAAGGGCGAAGGCGGCAAGGTGACGGGCGGCGAGCGCGTGACCGTGAAGGGCCACGAAAACGGCTACTACGTGCGCCCGGCGCTGGTCGAAATGCCGTCGCAGACGGAGGTCGTGCTGAAGGAGACCTTCGCGCCGATTCTCTACGTGATGCGCTACACGGATTTCGACGAAGCCATCGCCGCGAACAACGCCGCCGCGCACGGATTGTCGTCGTGCGCGTTCACCACCGATCTGCGCGAGGCCGAGCGCTTTCTGTCCGCATCGGGCAGCGACTGCGGCATCGCGAACGTGAACATCGGGCCGAGCGGCGCGGAGATCGGCGGTGCATTCGGCGGCGAGAAGGAAACCGGCGGCGGCCGCGAATCGGGCTCGGATGCTTGGAAAGCCTACATGCGCCGCGCGACCAACACGATCAACTACTCGTCGGAATTGCCGCTCGCGCAGGGCATCGACTTCAATCTGAGCTGAGGCCAACGTGAGTTCGAGCGTTGTCATCGTAGGTGGCGGCGTGATCGGCAGCTCGGTCGCGTACTTTCTGCGCGCATCGGACCCGACCGTGCACGTCACCGTGATCGAGCGCGACCCGACTTACGCGCGTTCGTCGTCGGCGCTGTCGGCGGCCTCGATCCGGCAGCAGTTCTCGACGCCGCTTTCGGTACGCATGTCGCTCTTCGGCATCGACTTCCTGCGTTCGATCGGCGAGCGGCTCGAAGTAAACGGCGAGCGCCCGTCGATCGATCTGCACGAAGGCGGTTATCTCTTTCTCGCGACGGCGGCGGGCGCGTCGACGCTGCGCGAAAACCACGCGTTGCAGCGAGAGCTCGGCGCGGACATCAGCCTGCTCGACGCCGCGCAACTGCGCGCGCGTTTTCCGTGGCTCAACACGGACGATCTCGCGGCGGGCGCGTTCGGCGAGAGCGGCGAAGGCTGGTTCGACGGCTACGGTCTCGTGCAGGCGCTGCGTCGCAAGGCGCAGGCGCTCGGCGCGCGTTACGTGACCGCGGAAGTCGTCGGCATCGAACGCGAAGGACGGCGTGCGAACGCCGTGCGCGCGGCCAACGGCGAAACGTATCCATGCGATGTCGTCGTGAACGCGGCGGGTGCGTGGTCGCGTCCGGTCGCGGCGATGCTCGGCATCGACATTCCGGTGTTCGCGCGTCGGCGCAGCATCTTCAATGTGTCGTCGCCGGCGACGCTCGAGCGCGCGCCGTTGCTGATCGATCCCACGGGCGTCTATTTCCGTCCTGAAGGGCGCACGTATATTTGCGGCACGTCGCCCTCGGCGGACAACGATCCCGACGACCTGCCGCTCGACGAAGTCGATCACGCGCTCTTCGACGACGTGATCTGGCCGACGCTCGCGCATCGCGTGCCGGCGTTCGAGGCGCTGCGCGTCGAGCGTTGCTGGTCCGGCTATTACGAATACAACGTGCTCGATCAGAACGCGATCATCGGCCATCATCCGGATGTCGATAATTGCATCTTCGCGAACGGGTTCAGCGGACACGGCCTGCAACAAGGCCCGGCAACAGGGCGCGGCGTCAGCGAACTGATTTTGCGCGGGCGTTACGAAACGCTCGATTTATCGCCGCTCGACTGGACTCGCGTGCTGGAAGGCCGGCCGATCGTCGAAAAGAATGTCGTATAACTGATAGAAGACTGCCAACGCCGCTTTCCATAATCGATGATTCAAGTCTGCCCGGTCATGCACCGGGCATTTTTTTCGCTACGAAACAGACAGGCGGATTGGAACCGGTTCGGATTTGCGTTGCGAACGGGCATTCTTATCATCATCGTCAGGCTGGCGGGCTTCGTCCATTAATGAAATCCACTAGGGCCAGCCGCTTTCGATGAGTGCATTCTGAATCTGTCAAAACGCTTTTTTCGCGCTTCATAGATAGGAGACAAAACATGGAAGCCAATACGAGCGCGCATTTCTACGCCTGGATCGACGACGGCGAGCTGCCGCACGACACGAGCGTTCCGGTGTCGCATCGTTCGAGTCAGGTATCGGCGGAACCCGAATATATCGCAGAGATTTGCGGACGTTTCGGCAAGACCGATGAGGAAAAAAACTCCTGCGTCATTCGTGGATATAACTGACGCCCTTTAATGCAGTGTGTTGCGTTCGTGAGACGCTTTGTCACGACGCATATTTACGCGCACAAAGATGCGCCATGCGATTCATGACGGACCTTCATGAAACGCATATAGCGAATTTCTGTGTGCGTTGCCAAACGGAACGCGGTCCGGTAAGTTTGTAAATCGGAACTGCGTAAATCGAACCCGCCGCGTGCGGGTTTTTCCATTCTGGATGTCCGGAAAACAGGTTCGTGCCGCCGGCACCGCCTGGCCGCCGATGGCACAATCGCCGCAACGCAGGCAATCAGGAGCAAAGGTGGCGAACCTGGATCTGGACAATCCGTTTCTCGAAGCGCTCGGCGCGACGCTCACGGAATGGCGCGCGGGCTACGCCGAATTCACGATGCCGATACACGCCGGGCATCTGAACCGGCAGCGCATCCTGCAAGGCGGCGCGATCGCCACGCTGCTCGACGCCGCTTGCGGCTACGCCGGTCTCTTTCCGACCGGCGCCGCGCCTGTGCACGGCTTCACTCTTTCGCTGACCGTGAACTATCTCGATCGCGGCATCGGCGACAAGGTCGTCGCAAAAGGCTTTCTCGAACGTCAGGGACGCTCCGTCTATTTTGCACGCGGCGAAGCGTGGGTCGACGATCGCGTGATGATCGCGAGCGCGCAAGGCACCTTCAAATACGCGCGCTGATGGCTACCCGCAATCTCCTTCGGCGTCTCGATCTCACGACGCTGCAACTCTTTCTCGCGGTGTTCGAGGAAGGCACGCTCACGCGCGCGGCGGAACGCGAGGCGATCGCGGTGTCGGCGGCGAGCAAGCGTCTGCTCGAACTGGAGCAGGCCGTCGGCGCCGCGCTGTTCGAACGCAAGGCGCGCGGCATGGCGCTGACGCCGGCGGGCGAAACGCTGCTTCATCACGCGCGGCGCGTGCTGCGCGATGTCGAGAACATCGGCATCGAACTCGCCGAACATGCGAGCGGCGTCCGCGGCTACGTGCGGATGATGGCGAATCTCTCGGCGATCGTCGAATTCCTGCCGGAAGACTTGCGCGCGTTTTCGTCCGTGCACGAGCAGATCAAGATCGATCTCGAGGAGCGCCCGAGCGGCGGCATCGTGGAAGGCGTCGCGGACAGTCTCGTCGACCTGGGCATCTGTTCCGGCGACGCCGACACGCGCGGCCTCGAAACCGCGCATTACCGGCACGACCGGCTCGCGCTCGTCATGCCCGGCGATCATCCGCTGGCGAAGCGCGCGAGCATCGCATTCGCGCAGACGCTCGACTTCGATCACATCGGGCTGCATTCGGCGAGTTCCATCAACCAGCGCACGCATCTCGCGGCGCGTCAGGCGGGGCGCGCACTGCGGTTGCGCATCCACGTTCCCGGTTTCGACGCCGTGTGCCGCATGGTGCAGGCGGGCATGGGCGTCGGCGTGCTGCCGATGCAGGTGTTCGAAGCGATGGGCCGTCAGCTCGGACTCGCGGCCGTCGCGCTCGACGACGACTGGGCAGCGCGCAGCCTCGTGATCGTCGTGCGCGATTCGGATGCGCTATCGCCCGTGAGCCGGCTGCTGTTCGATCATCTGCGGACCGTCGAAGCAGGCATTTAGCATTCAAAAAACCGGCGAGCGTTCGCGTTTGACGAACGATGCTTGCCGAAATGCGGTTGGACGCCCCCGAGCGTTCGCCAATAAGCTTGTCTCCATCGAAAAGCACATCATCAGGAGACAGCGGCATGAGCGGACCTCTTCAGGGCATTCGCGTCATCGAAATCGGCACGCTGATCGCCGCGCCGTTCGCGGCGCGCATGCTGGCCGAATTCGGCGCGGAAGTCATCAAGATCGAAGCGCCGAATACCGGCGATCCCCTGCGCAAATGGCGCAAGCTGCACGAGGGCACTTCGCTCTGGTGGTATCTGCAATCGCGCAACAAGAAGTCGGTGTGCGTGAATCTCAAGTCGCCCGAAGGCGCGGACGTGATCAAGCGTCTCGCCGCCGATGCCGACATCGTCATCGAAAACATGCGGCCCGGCGCGCTCGAAAAACTCGGTCTCGGCTGGGACGTTTTGCATGCAATAAACCCGAAGCTCACGATGGTCCGCATCTCCGGCTACGGCCAGACGGGTCCGTACCGCGACCGGCCGGGCTTCGGCGCGATCGGCGAGGCGATGGGCGGCATCCGTTACACGACGGGCGACGCAGAAGGGCTGCCGGCGCGCGTCGGCGTGAGTCTCGGCGATTCGCTCGCTTCGCTGCACGGCGTGATCGGCGCGCTGATGTCGGTGCTGCGCGTGAAGACCGGCAAGGGCGACGGCCAGGTGGTCGATGTCTCGCTCGTCGAAAGCGTGTTCAATCTGATGGAAAGCCTCGTACCCGAATACGATCTGCTCGGCCATGTGCGCGAGCGCAGCGGCGGGGCGCTGCCGGGCATTGCGCCGTCGAACACGTATCGCACGGAGGATGGCGGCTTCGTTGTGATCGCGGGCAACAGCGACCCGATCTACAGGCGGCTCATGAACGTGATCGGCCGTCCCGATCTCGCGGACGATCCCGCGCTTGCCCGCAACGACGGCCGCGTGCGTCACAGCGCAATGCTCGACGAAGCGATCACCGCGTGGACCTCGCATCATTCGATGGACGATGTCCTGGCGACGCTCGAACGCGAGGAAGTGCCGTCGGGTCGCATCTACTCCGTCGCGGACATCGTCAACGACGCGCATTACCAAGCGCGCGAGATGCTGCTGAAGGCAGAACTGCCGGGCGGCGCATCGGTGAAGATGCCGGGCATCGTGCCGAAGCTCTCCGATACGCCGGGCGAAGTGCACTGGCAAGGCCCGGCGCTCGGCGAGCATACGCAATCGGTGCTCGAATCGCTCGGCTTCGCCGCGGATGAAGTGGAACGGTTGCGTGCCGAAGGAGCGGTGCAATGAATTACGAATACAAAGAACCGTTGGTCGTGCAGGAGGTCGCGCCGCGCGACGGTCTGCAGATCGAAAAGCAGTGGGTCGAGACCGAAGACAAGATCGCGCTGATCGACGCATTGTCGGCGTGCGGCTTCTCCCGCATCGAGGCGGGCTCGTTCGTGTCGCCGAAAGCGATTCCCGCGCTGCGCGATGGCGACGCGGTCTTCAACGGCATCCGGCGCGGGCGAGGCGTGATCTACGTCGCGCTCGTGCCGAACGTGAAGGGCGCCGAGCGCGCGCTCGCCGCGGGCGCCGATGAACTGAACCTCGTGATGTCCGCGAGCGAGACGCACAATCGCGCGAACATGCGTATGAGTTGCGAGTCGTCGCTGGCCGGTTTCGGCGATGTCGTTCGGCTCGCCTCCGGCAAGGCTTCGCTGAACGCGACCGTCGCGACCGCGTTCGGCTGCCCGTTCGAGGGGCGCATCGACGAAGAGCGCGTCGTGTCGATCGCGCGGACGTATCGCGAAATGGGCATCGACGGCATCACGCTCGCGGATACCACCGGCATGGCGAATCCGCGTCAGGTCGCGCGGCTGGTCGCACGCGTGCTCGAACACGTCCCCGCCGCCGATCTGACGCTGCACTTTCACAATACGCGCGGCCTCGGCCTCGCCAACGTCCTCGCTGCCTACGACACCGGCGCGCGCCGTTTCGACGCCGCGCTCGGCGGTCTCGGCGGCTGTCCGTTCGCGCCGGGCGCTTCGGGAAACATCTGCACCGAAGACCTCGTGAACATGTGCGATGAGATGAGCATTCCGACGGGCATCGATCTGCCAAGGCTGATTGCGCTGTCGCGCACGTTGCCCGCGCTCGTCGGACACGAAGTGTCGGGACAAGTCGCGAAGGCGGGACGCAATTGCGATCTGCATCCGGCGCCCGATTACGTGCAAGCGATCTGATTCAAAAGACCAAAACAACACTGGAGACAAAACATGAGCGATCTAAGCGTCCACGCGGCCGATGAGCCGCACATTGTCGGCAACACCTCGCACATCATCCGCAAGGTGGCATTGCGGCTCATGCCGCTCATCATGCTGTGCTATTTCTTCGCGTTTTTCGACCGCATCAATATCAGCTTCGCGAAGTTTCAGATGCAGAGTTCGCTCGGCCTGTCGGACACCGCATACGGTCTCGGCGCGAGTCTTTTCGTGATCGGCTATGTGCTCTTCGAAGTGCCGAGCAACATGCTGCTCTACAAGGTCGGCGCGCGCCGCTGGATCGCGCGCATCATGATTTCGTGGGGCATCGCGACCGCGCTCATGGTCTTCGTGCAGACGGAATGGCAGTTCTACGGACTGCGCTTCATCATCGGCGCGATGGAAGCGGGCTTCGCGCCGGGCGTGCTGTATTACCTGACGCTGTGGTTTCCGGCGAGCTATCGCGGGCGCATCACGTCGATGCTGTTTCTCGCGTCGGCCTTCTCGGGGCTTTTCGGTGCGCCGCTGTCGGGGCTCGTGCTCGGGCATCTGAATGGCGTCGCGGGCATCGCGGGATGGCACTGGCTGTTCCTGCTCGGCGGCCTGCCGTGCGTGCTGCTTGGCATTCTCGTGCTGAAGGTGCTGAAAGATCGCGTCGATGACGCCGCGTGGCTCACGAGCGACGAGAAGACGTATCTGAAGAGCCAGATCTCGACGCAAAGTCAGCATACCGACACCGGCCATTCGCTGTTCGGCGCGATCAGAACGCCCGGCTTCCTGATGCTCGGCCTGATCTACTTCCTGATTCAGATCGCGTCGTACGGTCTCAACTTCTGGGCGCCGCATCTGATCCGGGCGGCGGGCACGCAGAATCCGACGATCATCGGCTTGCTCACGGCCGTGCCATATATCTGCGGCGCGATCTGCATGGTCGTGGTCGGCCGCATGTCGGACCGGTCGGGCGAGCGCCGCAAGTTCGTCGCGACGCTGCTCGTGATGGCGGCTGCCGGCTTCTTCGCGGCGGGCATCTTCGACAAGCAGACGACGCTGCTCATCGCCGCGCTCGGCGTGATGGGCGCGGGTGTGATCGCCTCGATTCCGGCGTTCTGGGCGCTGCCGCCGAAGCTCTTGACCGGCGCGGGCGCGGCGGGCGGGATTGCGCTGATCAACACGCTGGGGCAACTGGGCGGCATCGTGAGCCCGGTGATGGTCGGCCGCATCCGCGACACGATGGGCAGCACGACGCCCGCGCTGTATGCGATCGGCGCGATGAGCGTGCTGTGCGCGCTGTTGCTGCTCTTCGGCTTGCCGCAGACGCTCAGGCAGAAGGATCATTCGGAGCGCAAAGCCTGACGCCAAGGCTTCTCCGAACGGGAAAGCGCCCGGCGGACTGCATGTCCCCGGGCGCTCTTTGCATTTTGCATCCGGCGTTTTGCATTCATCAGGCCAGATGGCATCTTGCATGCCGCATTCAGTCTCGCATCAATCCTTCCACGTCCACTCGCGGATCTCGTCGCGATCGATGCCTTCCTCATGCGCGTACCGCACGCTCTCGATGATCTGGTTCTTGAGCCATTCCTTCGTATGCGCGCTGCTGCCCGCGATGCGCGGCACGCGGTCGATCACGTCGATCGCGAGCGTATAGCGATCCACGCCGTTGATGATCGCGAGTTCGAACGGCGTGTTGATGTTGCCGCGCTCGCGATAGCCGTGAACGTGCATGTTCGCGTGATTCGTGCGGTTGTACGTGAGCTTGTGCACGAGCGACGCGTACGAGTGGAAGTTGAAGATCACGGGTTTGTCGCGCGTGAAGATCGAATCGAAATCGCGATGCGACAAGCCGTGCGGATGCTCGGTGTCCGGCAGCAGCCTGAAGAGATCGACGACGTTGACGAAGCGAATCTTCAGATCGGTGCAATGCGCCTTCAGGATTTCGACGGCGGCGAGCGCTTCCATCGTCGCGATATCGCCCGCGCACGCGATCACGACATCCGGCTCCGCGCCCTGATCCGTCGACGCCCAGTCCCAGATGCCGATGCCCTTCGCGCAATGCACGATGGCGTCCTGCATGTTCAGATATTGCAGATGCGGCTGCTTGTCCGCGACGATCACATTCACGTAGTCGTGCGTGCGCAGACAGTGATCCGCGACGCTCAACAGGCAGTTCGCATCGGGCGGCAGATAGATACGCACGACGTTCGGGCTCTTGTTCGTAACGACATCGAGAAAGCCGGGATCCTGATGCGTGAAGCCGTTGTGATCCTGCCGCCACACGAGCGACGTGATGAGCAGGTTGATCGACGGCACCGGCGCGCGCCAGCCGACTTCGGTTTTTGCTTTTTCGAGCCACTTCGCGTGTTGGTTGAACATCGAATCGATGACGTGCACGAACGCTTCGTAGGTCGCGAAAAGACCGTGACGCCCGGTGAGCACGTAACCTTCGAACCAGCCTTCGAGCGTGTGCTCCGACAGCATCTCCATGACGCGTCCGTCGACGGACAGCGCGCCGCCGTCTTCGTCTTCGGGCAGCGTCTGTGCGATCCAGCGCTTGCCCGATACTTCGTACACGCCGTCGAGCTTGTTGCTCGCGGTCTCGTCCGGGCCAAAGAGACGGAATCTCGTCATGTTGCGGCGGATCACTTCGCGCAGGAACGTGGCGAGCACGGCCGTCGGCGACGTGTAGACGCTTGCGGCGCGTTTGAACTCGAACGCGTAGTCGCGGATATCGGGCATGTCGAGCGATTGCCGCAGCGCGCCGCCGTTCGCGTGCGGATTCGCGCTGATGCGGCGCGTGCCTTCGGGCGCGAGCGCGCGCAGCGGTTCGATCAGACGGCCGTCTTCATCGAACAGTTCCTCGGGCTTGTAGCTGCGCAGCCACGCTTCCAGTTGCGCGAGACTGCGGGGATTGCTTACGGCATCCGCGATCGGCACCTGATGCGAGCGCCAGTAATCCTCGACCTTCCGGCCGTCGACTTCCTTCGGTCCGGTCCAGCCTTTGGGCGTGCGCAACACGATCATCGGCCAGCGCGGGCGCGTCACGTTCTCAGGCTTGGCGCGCGCGTTCGCCTGAATCGCGCGGATATCAGCGATGCAGCGTTCCAAGGTCGCGGCCATGCGCTGATGCATCGTTTCCGGATCGTCGCCTTCGACGAAATGCGGCGCGTAGCCGTAGCCCCTGAACAGGTCTTCGAGCTCGTCGTGCGGAATGCGCGCGAGGATCGTCGGATTGGCGATCTTGTAGCCGTTCAGGTGGAGAATCGGCAGCACGGCGCCGTCGGTCGCGGGATTGAGAAACTTGTTCGAATGCCATGATGTGGCGAGCGGGCCGGTTTCCGCTTCGCCGTCGCCCACGACCGCCGCGACGATCAGATCGGGATTGTCGAACGCCGCGCCGAACGAATGCGACAGGCTGTAACCGAGCTCGCCGCCTTCGTGAATCGATCCCGGCGTTTCCGGCGTGCAATGCGAGCCGATGCCGCCCGGCGACGAAAACGCGCGAAAGAGCTTGAGCATGCCGCGCTCGTCGAAACTGCGATCGGGGTAAATCTCCGAGTAATGGCCTTCGAGCCACGAGTTCGCGAGCGTCGCGGGCGCGCCATGGCCGGGACCGGAGACGAACAGGACGTTCAGATCATCGCGCTTGATGAGCCGGTTCAGATGCACCCAGACGAACGACTGGCCGGGATCGGAGCCCCAGTGTCCGAGCAGACGCCGCTTGATGTGTTCGCGCTCGAGCGGCTCGCGCAGCAGCGGATTCGCGCGCAGGTAAATCATGCCGACCGAAAGGTAATTGCAGGCCCGCCAGTAGGCGTCGATCTTCGCGAGAAGATCGGGATCGAGAGGCGTCTCGAGGGCGGTCGTGCGAGTGACGTCGTCGTTCAATTGGTTCTCCTGATGAGTGAGAGGATTGGTCGAGCGTCGTGCGTGCGGCTTGCGCAGATCGAATCCTGCGCGCTGGTTAATGATCGGCTGTGATTGTGGCGGTTTGGTTGCAGGGCACGCGCGGCGCCGTCCGGTACATCTTACCGGCGGCGCGGCAACGATGGTGGCGAGCGCGTCATTCCATCGCGGCGTGGCGGAGGTCGTAGTCCATGATAAGCGCGCGGTTATCTTCCCACATGCCGATGTAATGAACCATGAAGCTGTCCGGGCGGCGATAGACCCAGGGCGTGTTCAGTTCGATGAAATCGTAAATGCGCGTCGAATCGAAGTCCGGCAGCGAGTGGAAGACATCGATGAAGTAATACTGATCGCCCTGGTTCGCATAGATGTGGGATCTGTCGGCGAGGTTCCGGCACCTTTCGATCACGCGCGCGAGAGCGTCGTAGTTCTGCTGATTGCGCTGAAAGCCCATGATGCCGGAGTTGAACGCCCACGTTCCGATATCGCGTGCCAACACGGTGTCGCGTTCGCGCGTGAGCGGTTCGAGACGGCGGTTCATGTCGTTGATGAGCACATCGGCATCGAGCCAGAACACCCATTGATGATGCGGCAAGTACGCGTGCAGCAACGCGGCCTTGTGCCAGTTCGCCGACGTCTTTCCGTCGTTCAATCGCGGCGGAACATCGCGATGCACGTAAAGCGTGTAACCGTGGCGTTTGCAATATTGCCTGATGTTGGCCTCGGCGATGCGCCCGTACTGCGCGATATTCGGCGTATAGAGCATGACGATCGCGATCGCGTGGTTCGGTTGATAGACGCTTTGCGTTTCGGTTTCATGCACGCCCGGATTGGCGAGCGAGAGAAACGGCGTTGCGCGCGTCCTGCATTCGTTGATGTGTTCAAACGCTGCCGCACGAAGCCGCCGATGATGTTTCTCGTCGCGAAAGCAGGTGGAGAAGCTGTTCCACGTCGCCCAGACGCATTCGAGATTGACCGCGGCCGGAAGCACAACGTACACGTCGCCGACGCGGAACTGTTGCGGGCAAATCGTGAAGTCATGCAGCATTTCGCCTTCGTTTTCCGGCAACGCGACGCCGAGCCGGCAGCGGCCGACGAGATCCGCGAGCTTGCGGCGCACCGGTTCTGTATTGCGGAAGATGAGGATATCCGTCTGCGGGATATGGCCTTCGGCGCAAGTCAGGAGCCAGTCGCGCCCGGCCATGAGATCGGGCAAGGCGACGGGCCGCAGTATCGCGGCGTTCTCGCTCAGCAGCATGAGGATTTCGTTCGGCGCGGCGCGGCTCAAATGACGCAGCAACGCTTCGTACTTGTAGACCCATTGCAGGTGCTTGTTGCTTCCCGACAAATCGGACAAGTCGATCTCGATGTGGCGATAGCCGAATTCCCGTGCGTAGTGGCGATGGTTGGCGAGCGCGCCGGGCGCGTGGTCGGACAGAAGGCTTAGGACGATCATGAGAGGCGGAAAGCGTTTGAACGGATTGCTTGGGCGAACCGCCTAGCATCGCTGTAAAGCGTTCCGGGTCGCATGGGAACTGTCCGAAAAGCGCCAGTAATACGCCGTTTCTCAAGCGCCCATAGAATGTCCGAATGATCCGAAAATCCGCTTCCATCGCCGACGCGCTGCACGGCTTTCATCCCGCCGTCGCCGCGTGGTTCGGCGCCCGCTTTCCCGCGCCGACCGCGGCGCAGGCGCGCGCGTGGCCGCTCGTCCACGCGCGCCGCTCGACGCTCGTCGCCGCGCCGACCGGCTCCGGCAAGACGCTTACCGCGTTTCTCGCCGCCATCGACGAACTGGTGCGTGACGGCGTCGCGCGCGGCGGGACGCTGCCGGACGAGACGCGCGTCGTATACGTGTCGCCGCTGAAGGCGCTGTCGAACGACATCCACGTCAATCTGGAGGAGCCGCTCGCGGGCATCGCGCAGACCTTGCGCGAATCCGGCGTGGCGGCGCCCGAGATTCGCGCGGCCGTCCGTACCGGCGACACGACGCAGCAAGAGCGCAACGCCGTCAGGAAGCGCCCGCCGCATATCCTCGTTACGACGCCGGAATCGCTCTACGTGCTGCTGTCGTCCGATTCCGGCCGCGCGATGCTTTCGACCACGCGCACGGTGATCGTCGATGAGATTCATGCGGTCGCGGGCAGCAAGCGCGGTTCGCACCTGAGCCTGTCGCTCGCGCGCCTCGACGCGCTGTGCGAGGAAGCGGGCGGGCAGCGGCCCGTGCGCGTCGGCTTGTCGGCGACGCAAAAGCCGATCGAACTCGTCGCGAAGTTTCTCGTCGGTGATAACCAGCCCTGCGAGATCGTCGATGTCGGACATGTTCGAGCGCGCGATCTCGCGCTCGACCTCCCGCCGATGCCGCTCGAAGCGATCATGTCCAACGACATGTGGGAGCGCGTCTACGACCGTCTCGCGGAGCTTGCCGGGCTGCATCGGACGACGCTCGTCTTCGTCAACACGCGGCGCATGGCCGAGCGCGCGGCGCGGCATCTGACCGAGCGCCTCGGCAAGGAAGCCGTGGCCGCACATCACGGCAGTCTTGCGCGCGAGCATCGGCTGGACGCGGAGCAGCGTCTGAAGCGCGGCGAACTGCGCGTGCTGATCGCGACGGCGTCGTTGGAACTGGGCATCGATATCGGCGATGTCGATCTCGTCTGCCAGATCGGCTCGCCCGGCTCGATCGGCGCATTCTTGCAGCGTGTCGGGCGCTCCGGGCATCACGTCGGCGGCGTGCCGAAAGGACGGCTTTTCCCGACCTCGCGCGACGATCTGATCGAATGCGCGGCGCTCCTCGATTGCGTGCGGCGCGGCGAACTCGATGCCCTGACGATCCCGCACGCGCCGCTCGACGTGCTCGCGCAGCAGATCACCGCCGAAGTCGCGTGCCGCGAGTGGGGCGAGGACGCACTGTTCGAGCGCATCACGCGCGCGTATCCGTACGCGACGCTCGATCGGGCGCATTACGAGGCCGTGCTGCGCACGCTCGCGGAGGGCTATACCGGACGGCAGGGCGTGCGCGCGGCGTACGTGCATCGCGATGCAGTCTCGCGCACGCTGCGCGGCCGTCGCGGCGGCAAGCTGACGGCCGTGACCTCGGGCGGCGCGATACCGGACAACGCCGATTTCGCCGTGATCCTCGAACCGCAAGGCTTGCAGATCGGCACGGTGAACGAGGATTTCGCCGTCGAGAGTCTCGCGGGCGACATCTTTCAGCTCGGCAATACGTCGTACCGGATCGTGCGCGTGGAAGGCGGGCGCGTGCGCGTCGAAAACGCGAACGGCCAGCCGCCGAACATCCCGTTTTGGCTCGGCGAAGCGCCGGGCCGCAGCGACGAGCTTTCTCATGCGATTTCGCGTCTGCGCGCCGATGTCGACGCATGGCTCGATAGCGGCGTCGAAGCGACGGTCGCGCGGCTTGCACAAGAAAGTGGCATCGACATCGAAGCCGCGCGGCAGATCGTCGATTATCTGGCGCGTTCGCGCGCCGCGCTGACCGTGCTGCCGACGCAGGACACGCTCGTCATGGAGCGCTTCTTCGACGAATCCGGCGGCACGCAGCTCGTCATCCACGCGCCGTTCGGCAGCCGCGTGAATCGTGCGTGGGGACTCGCGCTGAGAAAGCGCTTCTGCCGCACGTTCAACTTCGAGCTGCAGGCGGCCGCGACCGAGGACGCGATCGTGCTGTCGCTGACGGGCAGCCACAGCTTTGCGCTCGATGACGTCTGGCGCTATCTGAAATCGGCGACTGCCGAGCACGTGCTGATCCAGGCGCTGCTCGACGCGCCGCTCTTTGGCGTGCGCTGGCGCTGGAACGCGACCAACTCGCTTGCGCTGCCGCGCTATACCGGCGGGCGCAAGGTCGCGCCGCAGTTGCAGCGCATGAAAAGCGAGGATCTGCTCGCGGCGGTGTTCCCGGATCAGGTCGCGTGCGCGGAAAACATCTCGGGCGAGCGCGACGTGCCGACGCATCCGCTCGTCGAGCAGACGATCGACGATTGCCTCCACGACGCGATGGATGCCGACGCGTGGCTCGCGCTCCTGCGGCGCATCGAAGCAGGCGATGTGCGGCTCGTCACGCGCGAATTGCCCGCGCCGTCGCCGCTCGCGGCCGAGATTCTGTCGGCGCGGCCGTATGCGTTTCTCGACGATGCGCCGCTCGAGGAACGCCGCACGCAGGCCGTGCTCGCGCGCCGATGGAGCGATCCGCATTCGGCGGACGATCTCGGCGCGCTCGATCCCGACGCCATCGCGAGCGTGCGCGACGAAGCCTGGCCCGAAGTCACGAGCGCCGATGAAATGCACGAGGCGCTTTCGACGCTCGCCTGCATCGCCGAATCCGAAGCGCAACGCGACCCGCAATGGATCGCGTGGCTGGATGCGCTCGCGCGCTCCGGCCGAGCGACGCGTCTGCAGATCGCGGAGCACGACGCGCTGTGGACGCCCGTCGAACGTCTCGCGTGTGTGCGCGCCGTCTACGAGCATGCGCCGATGCATCCGTCGCTGCAGCCGCCGCCCGGTTTCGACGATGCGTGGACAACCGACGACGCGCTCGTCGAAATCGTGCGCGCGCGTCTGTCGGGATTCGGGCCGCTGACGGTGCCGGAGATCGCGCGTCCGCTCGCGCTGCCCGCGTCGGCGATCGCGCTCGCCCTGACGCGGCTCGAAGCGCAGGGCTACGTGATGCGCGGACGGTTCGCGCCGGGCGCGCAGGTCGAAGAGTGGTGCGAGCGGCATTTGCTCGCGCGGATTCATCGCTATACGGTGCGGCGGCTGCGTCGCGAAATCGAGCCGGTCGAGCGGCAGGATTTCATGCGCTTTCTGCTCGAATGGCAGCGCGTCGCGCCCGATTCGCGCGGCGAGGGCCGCGACGCGCTCGGCGCCGTGCTCGAACAGCTCGAAGGTTTCGAGGCGCCCGCCGTCGCGTGGGAGGAAGAAATACTGCCGGCGCGCATCGCCGATTATTCGGGCATGTGGCTCGACGATCTGTGCCGCGCGGGCAAACTCGTGTGGACGCGTCCGGCAGGACGCTCGCGCGCATCGGGCGGTCCGGTGCGCGGCACGCCGATCGTGCTGCTGCCGCGCCGTCACCTCGATGCATGGAACGCGCTCATGCGTCCCGACGAAGCGCCGGAACTGTCATCGCGTGCCGAACGCGTGTTCGACGCGCTCAAAGCGCACGGCGCGATGTTCTTCGACGAACTGCTCTCCGACGTGCGCCTTCTGCGCACCGAACTCGAAGACGCGCTCGGCGAACTGGTCGCGCTCGGACTCGTCAATGCCGACAGTTTCGCGGGCCTGCGCGCGCTGCTCGCTCCGGCGGCGAAGCGCAACGCGTTCGCGCGGCGTCCGAGGCGCGGTGGCCTCTTCATCGGCGGAATGGACGACGCGGGCCGCTGGGCGCTCCTGCGCCGCGCGAAACCGGACGACGCGCGCGAAGACGGCGATCTCGAACACATCGCGCTGACGCTTTTGCGGCGCTACGGCGTCGTGTTCTGGCGTCTTCTGGAGCGCGAGGCGCAATGGCTGCCGCCGTGGCGCGATCTGCTGCGCGTGTATCACCGGCTGGAAGCGCGCGGCGAGATTCGCGGCGGGCGCTTCGTCGCCGGGCTCGCGGGCGAGCAATTCGCGCTGCCCGAAGCCGTGCCGCTGCTGCGCGACATGCGCAAGCGGCCGAAGGACGGCGTGTTCGTGGCGCTGTCGGCGGTCGATCCGCTCAATCTCGTCGGCACCTTGCTGCCGGGAGAAAAAGTGCCGGCGCTCGCAGCCAATCGCGTGCTGTATCTCGACGGCGTGCCGGTCGGCGCGGTGGTCGCGGGCAAGACGCGCTATTTCGGCGATTTCGATGGAGAAGGGCGCGAGCGCATGCGTCTCGCGCTCGTCAAGCGCACGGCGCGTTCGCTCGGCAGTTCCATCGGCAGCGGAGTGACGGGCGCGAGCATGCGGACGCGCCATTGAAGCGGCGAAGGACGCGATCCCTCGCCACTATCGACGTTATTTCTTCGAGACGAATCTCCTGGTGAACGGACCGGCCTGCGTAGCGGGCACGTCCTTCACCGGCACGCCCGGATAATCGACGACGCGATTCGTCGCCGATGCCGGCCGGATGCGAAACAATGGACGCACGCCATCGCGCGCGCCGCCGACGATCGTATGCATCGCCTGCCTGTCGAGTTCGACGCTGTCGGCGAGATCCCTGATTTTGATGACGGCCATGGATGCTTCCTCCGGAGTGGGGAGTCGCAATCGAGTATAGACAATCGTCTTCGATGTGCCGGAGCGACTCCGTGATCCGCAACACCGATCGCGCGTGAACGCCAATGGCGGCACAAGGCGCGTGCCTTCTGCCGCAAAGACGTTCGTGAAGACCGATGCGAATCGCGTGCCAACGCCGCGTGCGAGCGGCACGAACTGTCCAGTGCGTTGATTTTTCGGTCCTTTTTGCCACGCGGCGAGTTCGTGCCAAGCGTATTTCGATGGCGTGACGCCAACACTCGTCATCGATGTGTCGGTCTCCGAACGACATGTGCGCGATGCCGCTCATGATCGAAAACGCCATTTGCGAAAGCTCCATGTGAAGGCTAGTATCGAACGATCACCGGGGTTTTGTTACGACAAGTAGTTGTCGATCGATTGGAGCCGCGTCGCGTCGCACAGATGACAAGTTTTGCGCAAGCGATTCGTACTTATCGGGGCGACGGCGGGTCGCGCGACGAGTTCTTTGCGGGAGTGGACGGCGCACTGGCGACCGAACAGACTCCGGCAAGGCGGCTCATGGAGATCCTCGACGAGGAGCACGCGGCGCGGCCGTTGCCCCCCGACATCTATGCGGCCATCCGCCGCCGCATCGAGCATGCGGCGCGCATGCGTCCCGAAGCCGATTCCCCCACCGGGCCCGCGAGCCGCGACGAGACGCGTCTGCAAACGTCGCCGGGTTTCGCGCCGCCGCCTTCGCGCGATCCGAGCGGCGGCACCGGGAGTCAGGCGACGCAAGTGATGGTCGATCACGATCAGCAGATGAAAGGCGTCGGCGACACGCTCAACAGCCGTTTCGTGCTGGAAGAATGTCTCGGCATCGGCGGAATGGGGACCGTGTACAAGGCGCTCGATCTGCGCAAGCTCGAAGCGTCGGACCGGCGGCCGTATGTCGCGATCAAGGTGCTCAATCTCCAGTTCCGCGGCAATCCGAAATCGCTGATCGCGTTGCAGCGCGAGGCGCGCAAGGCGCAGCAGCTCGCGCATCGGAATATCGTCACCGTGTACGACTTCGACCGCGACGGTCAGGTCGTCTATCTGACGATGGAATATCTGTCTGGCCAGCCCCTCTCGCGCCTGCTTCGGAACCCGAACTTCAAGGGCATGCCGTTCTCCGAGGTCTTTCCGATCTTCAAGGGCATGGCCAACGCGCTCGCCTACGCGCACGAACGCGGCTTCGTGCACTGCGATTTCAAACCGGCCAACGTGTTTCTCACGGACACGTCGGAAGTGAAGGTGATCGACTTCGGCATTTCGCGCGTGATCCAGCGGCCCGAGGAGGAAACCGAGGCGACCGTGTTCGATCCCGGCAGCCTCGGCGCGCTCACGCCCGCGTACGCGAGCCCGGAGATGCTGGAGCATCGCGAGCCCGATCCGCGCGACGACATTTACGCGCTCGGCTGCATCACCTACGAATTGCTGACGGGCAAGCATCCGTTCGATCGCGTGCCCGGGTTGCAGGCGAGAAGCGCGGGCATGAAGCCGCAGCGTCCCGAGCATCTCGGCAACAAGCAGTGGAAAGCGCTGAAGGCCGCGCTCGCATTCGAACGCGAAGCGAGGACGCCGAGCGTCACGCAATTTCTCGAAGATATCGCCGACGAAAATGCCGCGTCGCCCGCGGGCCGCAAGGGAAAAAAAGGCGGCGTGCCGAAGTTTGCGATCGGCGCGGCGGCGCTCGTGGCCCTGCTGGCGGCGGGCGCGGGATATTACTTCTACGATCAGTCGAGGGGCGGCGAGGAAGTTGCGCACGAAGCGCCGCCCGCGCCGGCAGAAGGCAGCGCCGCGGGCACGGTGACACCGCATTCGCCCGGCGCGCCCCCCGCTTCGGCGGCGGTGGCGGTCACGCCCGCCGTGCCCGCGACGCCCGTTCCCGAACTCACGATGGCCGCCGTCACGCCCGTGCTCGGGAGCGTGCCGTGCTCGGCGCTGGTGGCGTCGGTGCACGATCAGACCGTCGACGTGCAGGGCTTCGTATCGCAGAAATACGGTCTCGCGCGACTGAAGGAAGCGCTCGGCCGCGTGCCAGGCGTGAAGACGACGAACTTCGGCGTGCAGCCGGTCGCCGACGACAAATGCGATCTGCTCAAGGTGTACGGCCCGTTCTGGACGGCCAACCGCCAGTCGGGGCGACCGGCATCGGTGCACACGCGCTCGCGCGCGACGAGCCTCACCGAAGGCGACCCGCTCATCGTCGATCTGATGACGCCCGCGTTCGAGTCCTACGTCAACGTCGACTATTTCATGCTCGATGGCAGCGTCGTGCATCTGTTGCCGAACGCGCGCTCGCGCGACAACCAGGCGCCCGCGAACTACACGGCGACCATCGGCACAATGGGCGATTGGGTCGTCGGCAAGCCGTTCGGTTCGGAGATGATCGTGCTGACAGTCACGCCCGCGCCGCTCTTCGACTCGCCGCGCCCCGACAGCGAAGCGAAGTCCGAATATCTGCGCGCCGTCGACAAGCGGCTCTCGGCGCTCGCGGGCAAATACGGCCGCGAGCGCGTCGCCGTCGATATCTTTCAGATCACGACGCAAGCCAAAAAGTAGCGCCGGCTCAGGGTTTCGTGGCGGACGCCAGCACACAGGGCATCGGCACGAGCAGCTCGCCGTGCCGCGCGTACGCCGTCACGCGGGCGTGCACTTCCTGCGCGATTGCGGCAAGCGCGCTTTTCGATTGCGCGCGCAGCAGCGCCGCCATTCGCACGCCGCCGTGCATCAAGGCGTCGAGCGGCGTTTCGGGCAGCACGAGATGCCACGTTTGCTCGACTTCGACGGCGCGCGCGTCGGCAAAGCCGGCTTCGGTGAGCACGCGCACACATTCGTCGGGATCGCTGAAGCGAAAGAAGGGCGGCGAGGGCGGCAGTCCGACATCGAGCGTCCCATGCAGCCGGACCGCGTCGAGCACCATGCCGAAGCCGACCGCGCGTTCGGGTGCAGCCCACGCGGTGAACGCAATGCGTCCGCCCTGGCGGAGCACGCGCGCCGCTTCGTCGAGCGCGCGCTCGGGCTCGGGAAAATGCAGCATGCCGAAGTTGATGCCGACGGCGTCGAAGCTTTCGTCGCCGAACGGCAACTGCTCCGCGCCTGCGAGATGAAACTCGATCTCGGGATGAAACTGCCGCGCGTGCGCGATCATCGACGCGGAAAAATCGACGGCCGCCGCAGTCGCGCCACGCTCGATCGCCGCCGCGGCGAGATTGCCCGGCCCGGCGGCGACATCGAGCATGCGGATGCCCGGCGCGACCGAAAGCGCATCGAGCAGCGCGGGATGCGCCTGAACGGTCAGCCTTCCAAAATAGTCCTCGTACGACGGGACCACATGCTCCCAGCCGTCCTTCTCGAACGCTGCGAATTCGTCGAATTGCATGACGCACCTCCGCTCGCCGCACGCGCGGCTCGTCGTTGCCGGAGGCCGGGCCTCGTCAGGACCGCGCGAGGCTAGGTCTTGGGCTTCTCGATAGAAGCTTTGAGTTCGTTCAGGGCGTCTTCCATGCGTTTGCTGACGAGCGCATAGGCTTCGGCCTGAGTCTGCTGGGTCGTGCGCGCGATGTCCTGCATGTCCGCGAGCGCGTTGTGCAGCGCGCGTTGCACGACTTCGTTGGCGTTGAACGGCGGTTGCGTCGAGGTCGTGGCGAATTGTTTTGCGATGCCTTCGAGATCGCTCAAGGTCCGGCGCAGGATTTCGAGTTGTTTGTCGCGCAGCGCCTCCATGCCGCCGAACGCGACGCGATTGGTCGCCGCGAGCGCTTCGACGTCCTTGCGGCGCGATTCCATGATCGCGGTGACGTCGAACCCAGGAAGCTGGTACTGCTGGAACATGGCTGCAAACTGGCTGAACGGATCGCTGAAATTTTGGTTCATCGTGCCTCCCCAGGGTTTTGTCGGTCGAATGCGAGCCATTCTTGCGGGCAAAAGCGAGGATGGCCCGGGCAGCATGCGCCGTGTGCGCGAAGCCATGCCAACGCGCAGCCAGCACCTGATACTACCAATATAAGCCGTGGAAATGGGGCAAGGGAAAACACCAGAACGAGCGGTCGCCTCCCCGGCGCGCGCGACGTTCGATTGAGGTTGATGCAGGTCAATTCGTGCCGCGCCGAGCAAGCGACCATTGAATTATCGCGGCGCGGTATCGGTGCGCCCGACGGTCGGGAGAACATCATGATCAGGGGTGAAGGGCGCATCGTCGCGGCTTTGGGCGCGGTGTTCGTGACGCTGGGCGGCATCAATGCGGCGCTGCGCGGCCTGCTCTTCGACGAGACGTCGGTGATGTACTACGGCGTGCTCGCGATACTCATCGGGGCTGCGTCGTTCGTCGTGATGCTGACACCGTTCCCGAGCGACGAGCCCTGACGATTGAGCGCGTGCCGATCAGATTCTCTCCTCGTCGGCGAATACGCCGTGCTCCGCCTTGATCTGCTCGCGATCGATGCACTGGACGTGCCAGCGTCCGGTGCTCTTCATGCCGGCGCCGTCGGCATACCAGAGGACGCGTCCCGCGAGACCCTCGCATGGGCCATCCGGCGCGTCGACATCGAGGCGCTCCAGAACGCAGATGGGATCGCCCACTTGCTGGCCGCAAATCATCGTGCCGTTCGAACCTGTGCGCAAGCCGCCCCAGTCCGGCACATCGACGGACTGATGGCCCTCGCGCGACCATCGGCGGGTTTCCTTGTCGAGCCACAGGATGGCGTAGGCCGCCGATTGAGCGCCTTCGAAGCCATCCAGCTTGACCGTGATACGCATGTCATCCTCCATGAAGCAAATTCGATGGACGAAGACGCTCGGCGCTTTCGCCGGCCATGAGCGTCCTCGGTTGAATGGCGGCTTGCGCCGCGCGTATTGTTGAGGCGTTGCGACGCGATCTTCTCAGACCGCGATGAGAGGTTCGAACTGGACGCCGCAGATAAGTTTAATCGCGCCGCATGTAATGGGTTCCATCGCCGATGCGTTCGTAAGGCACGCTTCGGATCGCGAACTTGCCGCGCCGCAACAGCGATGATGTCCGAACCAAACAAGCAAGTCCGATGCCGAAATGTGTCGCCGACACATGTTCGCTTCGTGACTGCATGAGTCAAGTTTAGTACGACAATCTGACCGTTCAGCGACAGTCATCGGAGGCAAATCGCCGCACGGGCGAGCAACCGATGCGCGATGCGTGCGCCGCATCATCGCGTGATGTGGCGTAACCAGAATGCCCGGCGAGCGTGCATCGGTGCACCAAGGCGGGCTCGCGCGCCCCAGCGCATCGCGCGTGCGTGCGGTTCGTTTGCTGCTGCGACGGACAACACGCTGCGCTGCAATATCGATGGAGATGAATTCATGCGCGCAATGGTCTTCGACGGCAACGGTCCTTTCCTGCAGTTGCGCGATCTGCCCGATCCGGTGCCGCGCGCAGGTGAACTGCTCATCGACGTCCATGCGTGCGGCGTGTGCCGCACCGATCTCCATGTAGTCGACGGCGAGCTCGCGCATCCGAAGCGGCCCGTGATACCGGGCCACGAGATCGTGGGAACGGTCGCGCGGCTCGGCGCGGGCGTGACGAACTTCGCGCCCGGCGATCGCGTGGGCGTGCCGTGGCTGGGCCATACCTGCGGCCGTTGCCGCTACTGCATCGCCGGCCGCGAGAATCTCTGCGATGCGCCGGGTTTCACCGGCTATACGATCGACGGCGGTTACGCGCAACGCGTCGTCGCCGATGCGCGCTACTGCCTGCATCTGCCGCAACGGTATTCGGACGTGGAAGCCGCGCCGCTGCTGTGCGCGGGACTGATCGGCTATCGCACGCTCACGATGGCCGGCGACGCGCAGCGCATCGGCATCTATGGCTTCGGGGCGGCCGCGCATATCGTCGCGCAGGTGGCGAAGCATCAGGGGCGCGCGGTCTATGCGTTCACGCGTCCGGGCGATATCGCGGCGCAACGTCTCGCGCTCGCCCTGAAGGCGCATTGGGCGGGCGGCAGCGACGAGACGCCGCCCGATGAACTCGACGCCGCGCTGATCTTCGCGCCCGCCGGCGCGCTCGTGCCCGCGGCGCTCAAGGCGGTCGCGAAGGGCGGCGCCGTGGTGTGCGGCGGCATCCACATGAGCGACATTCCTTCGTTTCCGTATGCGCTGCTCTGGGGCGAGCGGCGCGTCATGTCGGTGGCGAATCTCACGCGCGAGGACGGCCGCGCGTTCATGGGGATCGCCGCGCAGTTTCATTTGGATCTGCACACGACGCCTTATCCGCTCGACGAAGCGAACCGCGCACTCGCCGATCTGCGCGACGGCAAGCTGACGGGGGCGGCGGTGCTGACGGTCCGCGCGTGAATCAGTGATGTTCGAGCATCGCGCGATCGACGATGCGGACCTGACGCCCGTTGAGCCCGATCGCGCCTTCGCGCTGCAGCTTCGAGAGCGTGCGGCTCACGGTTTCGAGTTCGAGCCCGAGATAGCTGCCGATATCCGCGCGCGTCATCGGCAAGAGCAGATCGACCGGATGTCCGCCGGATGACGTTGCGCCCGCGTCGAGGCGTTCGGCGAAATCGAGCAGGAACGCCGCGACGCGTTCGCGCGCGGGCATGGTGCCGAGCATCAGCGCGAGACGCGATGCGCGCACGATCTCCGCGCTCATGATCGCGAGCAGTTCGTGCTGCATCCCCGCGTATTCGCGACACAGCGGTTCGAGAATGCCGACCGGCATGATCCGCACGACGCTCGCTTCGAGCGCGACGGCGTCGCTTTCGTGCCGGTTCGTGCATATGCCGTCGAGACCGAGCGTTTCGTTTTCGAAGTGAAAGCCCGTGACCTGCGTGTGCGGCGCGCTGTCATCGTCGCTGCTGGGGAATGTCGCAACGGTCTTGAAGCAACCGCTTTGCACCGTATACAGGCTGCGCAACGGCTCCCCCGCGCAATACAACGCATCGCCACGCTCGACGGTGCGCGTCGGAAACGGGATCGCGTCGGTGTCCGAAAAGCGGACGTGCAACGTCGGCGCGCGCCGGGTCGAAGCGCCTGCATCGATTGAAGGTTCCATTGCGACTTCCTCCTTCAAGACCAGTATGGTTCACGAATGGAGGAAAAGAAAATCGGCCTGACTCGCGCGCCCGTTTCAGAACTCGATATCGAGTTCGTCGATTTCCTCGGCTTCCTGTTGCGCATCGGCGATCCAGCGGCGCATCTCCGGCATCGCGAGAATGCGCTCGCCGTACGCGACGATATCGGCGTCGAGCTTGACATCGTAGGTGACGAAGCGCGTGACGACCGGCGCGAACATCGCGTCCGCGCACGTCCGTTCGCCGAACAGATACGGACCACCATACTGCGCGAGACATTCATGCCAGATCGTCACGATCCGCTCGATGTCGGTCTGCGCGCGCGCCCATACCTTGAAGCCCGGAAAGTGCGCCTTCAGGTTCATCGGCAGGGCGGAGCGCAGTGCGGCGAAACCCGAGTGCATCTCGCCGCAAATCGCGCGGCAATGCGCGCGTTCGGCGCGCTCCTTCGGCAACAGGCCGGCATCGGGGCATACTTCATTCAGATATTCCGCGATGGCGAGCGTGTCCCAGACCTTGATGCCATCGTGAAAGAGACACGGCACGAGTATCGATGGCGACAGCAAAAGCAGTTCGGCGCGCGCGCCGGGATCGTCGGCGGGCATCACGACTTCCTCGAACGGCAGTCCGCTGAACTTCGTGAGCAGCCAGCCGCGCAGCGACCAGGACGAATAGTTCTTGCTGCTAATGGTGAGCGTGGCGTTCGCCATGAGTCGTTCCTCGCGCGTCGTGCACCAAGACGGATCGAGCGCGGTGCGCCCAAGCACCGAAGCGCGGCAAAACGCGCTCGTGAATGGCATCTGTGCAAAGCCTATGCCAATCGCGTGACATATGAAGGCCCATGTAGCCATCGATTGGCATGGCTATTGCCTCCTTTCGTCGCCATGAATCCGTTCACCTATGCGGGCTATCAGGCCTGGTCCGATTCGATGCTGCCGATCCGCCACGCCGCCACGCTCGTCGAAGGCGCGCTGCGTGTCTGGAAGGATATCGGCGAGACGCCGCAGGCCCGCGGTATGGCGGCGCTCTGCGAACAGGTCGCGCTCGCGGGCCTGACGCACGCGCGGCCGCCATTCGATATCGCGCCGGTGCAAGCCGAAGGCAAAACGATGCGCGTCCTGGAAGAAGTCGCGGCATCGACGCCGTTCTGCGATCTGCTGCATTTTCGCAAGGACGATGCGTCCATCGTGCAGCCGCGCGTGCTCGTCATCGCGCCGATGTCCGGCCACTTCGCGACCCTCTTGCGCGGCACCGTGCAGACGATGCTCGCCGATCACGACGTCTATATCACCGACTGGCGCAATCCGCGCGACGTCTCGCTGATGCACGGCCGCTTCGGCTTCGACGAATACGTGCAGCACATCATCGATTTCATCGAGACGATCGGGCCGGGCGCGCATCTGCTCGCCGTCTGCCAGCCGACCGTCGCGGCGCTCTCGGCGGTTGCGCTGATGGCCGAGGACCGGCATCCCGCCGAGCCGGCGAGCATGACGCTGATGGCCGGTCCCATCGATACGCGCGTGAACCCGACGCGCGTGAACGAACTCGCGAAAAGCAAGCCGATCGACTGGTTCGAGCGCAATCTCATCAGCATGGTGCCGTTCGGTTTCGCGGGCGCTATGCGGCGCGTTTATCCGGGCTTCGTACAGCTGGGCGCGTTCATGTCGATGAATCTCGCGCGTCACATCGAATCGTTCGAGGAGATGCATCATCAACGCGCGAAGGGCGACGTCGCGAAGGCCGATGCGATCCGCGTTTTCTACGAGGAATACTTCGCGACGATGGACCTCACCGCGGAGTTCTATCTGGAAACCGTCGACACCGTGTTTCAGCGGCACGCACTGCCGCTGAAGCAGCTCGAAGTGCGCGGCCGCAAGGTCGATCCGTCGGCGATCCGGCGCACCGCGCTTTTCACCGTCGAGGGCGAGCGCGACGATATCTGCGCCGTCGGCCAGACGCTCGCGGCGCAGGATCTGTGCGACAAGCTGCGGCCGTATCTGAAGGCGCATCATGTTCAGACGGGCGTCGGCCACTACGGCGTGTTCAACGGCAAGCGCTGGGAGCAGCAGATTTATCCGCGCATTCGCGCATTGATCCACGACAACGAGCCCAGTCCCGCCGGTGTGAATGCGCGCACGCAGCCGATGGTGCCCTTGCACGCAATCGCGCCGCTCGCACGCGAATCCACGGTCGCCGAGGATCAGGCGCAGACGGCGAACGAGGGCGATGACAAACAGGCGATCGCCGATCCCGAATAACGCTAGCTCGAGAGCGGCAGAACGATGCGCGACTCCGCGCCGCCGCCGTCGCGCGCGCTCAGTTCGAGCGTTCCGCCGTGCAGCCGCGCGATGCGCTCGACGATTGCAAGTCCGAGGCCCGTGCCCTTCGGCTGGCCTTCGCCGCCGCCGCGCTTGAACGGCTGCTTCAGCGCTTCCGGATCCTGACCGCCGAGGCCTTTTCCGCGATCCGCGATCACGACGCAGGCCGTGTTCGCCTCGCGATCTGTCCACGTCCGCACTTCCAGGCCGACTACGCCGTAGAGCACTGCGTTCTGCATCAGGTTCATGAGCATCCGCATCATGCTGATCGGCCTGAACGGGAACGGTTCGATCTCGCCGAGATCGAGCGCGAACTCGTGCCCCAGTCCGGCGAAATCGGCGGCCAGATTGGCGATCAGCGCGTTGAGATCGCCGACGACGGGCGTTTCCTTCGCGCCGCTGCCCGCGTAGTCCATGAACTGCTGAAGAATCGTATCGATGGTGTCGAGATAGCCTTCCGCCGATGCCGCGAAAGCCGCGTCCGTCGATGGCACGGCGGACATCGCCATGGCGAGGCGCAGCTTGGTCATCGGCGTGCGAATGTCGTGCGAGATGCCCGCGAGCATCAGCGCGCGCGTGGCGTCGGCTTCCTTCAGCGCGGCCGTCATGCGATTGAAGGCGCCGCTGACCTGGGCGATTTCCGTCGGACCGTCGGTCGGCAGGACGCCCGGCTCGCCGCCCGCGGACACGAGCCGCGCGGCATCGGCGAGATGCGCGAGCGGACGGTTCAGATGGCGCTGGATCACGTACGCCGTCGCGAACGCGAGCGCGCCGAGTCCGAGCGAAAGGAAAAGGGCGGTCGCGAGGCCGTCGTCGTGCGCCGCTTCGGGCACCGGCAGCGCCAGCCAGCGCGGCTCGCCCGCCAGATGCGCGCGGATCCACAAGCGCTGCTGACCGTCGTCGGACGCTTCTGCGCCTTGCCAGCGCACGAGCATGTCGGCGGGCAGATGCGCGCGCAGGCTCTCGATGAACGTCCGGCGCTGATACGTTTGATAGAAGCGCAAGCGCGATCCCGGCGCCATGTCGCGCGCGCCGGCGGGCAGTTCGGCGCGAAGGTCGAGGTTCACGGCAACGCCTTGCGCGGCTTCGGGCGGCGAAGTTTTCAGGAGCGTATCGAGCGTGACGATATAGCTCGCGAAGGTCGCCGCCGCGCGCTCGATGCGCGGCGTCTGGATGAAATGGAGCAGCACGGCGATCGCGCACACCTGGCTCACCGCGACGAGCGCGACCAGCAGCAGGATGTTGCGCGCGAAGAGCGAGCGCGGCGCCCACTTCACGATTCGATTTCCGCGAGCAGCATGTAGCCGACGCCCCACACGGTCTTGATGAACCGAGGCTTGCCCGGATCTTCCTCGACGATCTGACGCAGCCGCAACACCTGCACGTCGATGCTGCGATCGAGCGCGTCGTGATCGCGGCCGCGCGTGCGGGCGATGAGGTTGTCGCGGCTGACCGCGCGGTTCGGCGACGAGCCGAGCGCCGTGAGCAACTGCATCTGCGCGGAATGAATCTCGAACGGCTCGCCGCCGCGATACAGCTTTTGCTTCGCGAGATCGAGGCGGAAATCGCCGAAACGGATGCGCTGCTGCGTATGCGTCGGGTCGCCCGCCGCAATCTTCTGGCGGCGCAGCAACGCACGCACGCGAGCGACGAGTTCCTGCGGCAGAAAGGGCTTGGCAAGGTAATCGTCGGCGCCGGTTTCGAGGCCGACGACCTTGTCGACCGGATCGCCTTTCGCGGTGAGCATCAGGATCGGCAGCGTCTGGCCTTCGGCACGCAGGCGCTTGCAGACCGAAAGGCCGTCTTCGGGCTCCATCATCCAGTCGAGCACCAGCAGGTCGTAAGGCTCGCGCTGCAAATAGCGGTCGAGCCGCTTGCCATTTTCGACGACGCGTACCTCGAAACCCTGCGAACTCAGAAATCGCTGCAGCATGTTGCGCAACTCGGCTTCGTCGTCAAGCACGATGATCTTCGGCAGGGTTTCCATGGAGGCTCCGGGTCAGCGTTGCGCGGCGTGCTCGTGCATGAAGGCTTCGATTTGCGGCAGCGTGACGTAGCCGTTCTTCTGCGTGTCGATTTCGTCGAAGTGCTTGGCGACCATCGGCATGCCCGTGGATGCCTGCTCGCGCGTGAGCTTGCCGTCGTGCGTGGTGTTGGCGCTCGAAAAGCGCGTCTGCAACTGGCCGAGCACGTGTTCGAGGCGCGGGCTCGCGCCCATCGGCTGCGTAGCGGTCTGCGCGAACGCCGCGCCCGACGTGGCGCACGCCGCGCATGCCGCAAGGATGACAAGAATCTTTCGCATGGCTCTCTCCCCTGATTCGCTACGGATGAACGTCGACGGTGATGCCATTCTATTGAGCCGCGCCGCGAACGCAATCTTGGGGATGCTACGAATCATGTCGCCGTATTTCGCGTTCGATGCCGCGCATTCGCGCCGACATCCCGCGACATAAGTTACGACTCACGCATCGGGCAGGGCTTCGCTATCGTTCTCATCGCCGGCAGTTGCATTTCTTTGTTGCTGCCGTATTAACGTCTCACGATGCATGAGGACTTCAACATGAATTGCCGTTTGCTCAGCGTTTCCGCCGTTGCCGCCATCAGCCTGACCTGCGCGAAGACCGCATCGGCTGGAACGAGCGTGCAGGTTTCCTACGTCGCGCCCGCCGTCGTTTACGCGCCGCCGCCGCGTCCCGTGTACTACTACGCGCCGCTGCCGAGGCCGCCGTATTACTACGTGCCCGCGCGCACGATCGTCGTCGAGCCGGCGTTCGCGCCGGTGGTGGTCGCCGCGCCGCCGCCTCCGCCGCCGCAGCCTGCCGTCATCGTGACGCCGTATGGAGTTGCGCCTGCCGTCAGAGTGACTTACGCGCAGCCGGTGCTCGCGACGCCCGTCGTCGTCATGCATTGATCAATGCGATCCACGGCCGCCTCCTATACTGGATGAACCGCATCGGCGCAACTGCCGATGCGGCGGCGAGCCCGGCGCGTCGCGCCGTTTCATGGCGTTCCAACAGGAGGATCGAGCCATGCTATTCATCGTCAACTGGACTGCGCAACCCGACGCCGAACGACTCGCGGCCGAGCGATTCCTGCAAACTCGCGGCGCGCCGCCCGACGGCATTCATCTGCTGGGCCGCTGGCATGCGATCGGTTCGATCTGGGGTATCGCCGTGTGCGAATGCGACAACGTCGAGCCGCTCGCGCAATGGGCGCACGAATGGGCCGATTTGTTCATGTTCGACATCAAGCCGGCGATCACGGACGAGCAGGTCGGAAAAATGCTCGCCGAGTATGCGCAGCGACAGTAGCGGGGCAAGCGGCCCGATTCGTCGTACGAACGCGCGTCGCGAGCTTAGGGTTTGCGTGGCTTGCAGCGGCACGGAGAATGCCTCAACATCACAAATGTACTAGTTAGTTCAAATTTGAGCGCCATATACGATCTCCGCGAAGTTGTTTCAAGCATGGCGCCGTCAAGGAGCGAAGCGTGACCCAATCCCCTACGAAAGAACCTTGCGTCATATCGGTTGCGATCACCGGCTCGGTGCCGCGCAAGAAAGACAATCCTGCCGTGCCGATCACGATTGCCGAGCAGATCGAAAGCACGCACGAGGCGTATGAAGCGGGCGCGACGCTCGTGCATCTGCATGTGCGCGACGAGGATGAGCGATCGAGCTCGGACCGGCACAGGTTCGCGGAATTGCAGGAAGGCATCCGCAAGCATTGCCCGGACATCATCATCCAGTTCTCGACGGGCGGGCGCGGGCGTTCCTTCGAGCAGCGCGGCGCGATGCTGGACTTGAAGCCTGACATGGCGTCGCTCGCGACGGGATCGGTCAACTTTCCGACGATCGTCTACGAGAATCCGCCCGATTTCGTGCGCTCGCTCGCGCAGACGATGCTCGATCACAACGTGAAGCCCGAGATCGAGATCTTCGATCTGGCGATGCTCTATAGCACCGTCGATCTCGTGAATCAGGGTTTGTTGAAATCGCCTGTACACGTTCAGTTCGTGCTCGGCGTGAAGAACGCATTGCCCGCGCGACGCGAGATTCTCGAGTTCGAGGTCGAGCAGTTGAAGAAGAATCTGCCGGATGCCACGTGGACGGCTGCGGGCATCGGGCGCCATCAGCTCGAAGTGAATCATTGGACGTTGCAATTGGGCGGACATTGCCGAACGGGACTCGAAGACAACGTGCGCTGGGACAAGGACACGCTCGCGAAGAGCAATGCGCAACTCGTGAGCCGGGTGGCGTCGTTATGCGCGGAGTACAGTCGGCCGGTGGCGACGGCGAAGGAAGCGAGGAAGCTGTTGTCGATCTGAATTTCGATGGCGATGGCCGAAGCGCGCTTGCGGGAGACCGCGGGCGCGTTTTTGTTTACGCTGCGCAATATCGCTTCGCATGCCGAAATGTCATTCACGGCTCGCACTTCGCGTGCAGTGAAATACTGAGCATGGGACAGGCGGCTTGCGGTGCCTCGCGCGAAAAATCTGCCTGACAAAATCTGCCTTACAATCGGTCTCCACCCTGACAAGCACGTCACGCGCGAACATGAACGAGCGTAAGTCATCCGGCCTCGCCGACCGGATTTATAGCGACATCCTCAACAGCATCATCGAAGGCGAGTTCAAGGAGGGCGACCGGCTCCTCACCGAACACGCGCTCGCGGAACGATTCGCCACCTCGCGTCCGACCGTGCGCGAGGCGCTCGCGCGGTTGCGCGCAGACGGCATCATCGTGACGCGGCGCGGATCGGGAACGATCGTGGGTCGCCGCCCCGATCCCGACGTGCGCCGCTTCGCTCCGCTGGAAACGCTATCCGACATTCGTCGCTGCTACGAATTTCGCGTGGTGACGGAGTCGGGCGCGGCGGAACTGGCCGCCGTCAAGGCCGAGGAGCAAGACATCCGCGCGATTCAGGACGCGTGGGATCAGCTCGAACGCGTCGTCGAAACGCAGGAGGGCATCGGCGCGAAAGACGATTTCGCGTTTCATCTCGCGGTCGCGCGAGCGTCTAAAAATCAGTTCTTCATCACCGTGCTGTCGTTCATCGAAGAACAGGTCGAAGTCAGCATGAACCTGTCACGCAACCTGTCGTACGTGAAGACGCTCGAACGCCAGCGTCTCGTTCAGAGAGAGCATCGCGAAATCCTTGAAGCGATCCGCGCGCGCGATTCCGCCCGAGCCGGGCAAGCGATGAAGGCGCACCTCGAGAACGCGCTCGAGCGCATGTTCGGTGAATAATTTCGACCCGACAGTTGTCACACAACCTTAGCCAACTTGCGATAAACCGGCTCCCTCCCGGCAAAGTTGTTTGACAACTTTTACCCGCCTTGCTACCTTCTGCGGACCTTTTCCGTCGATTCAGCGAGGCGTCATGAATACCGATCCCATCGTCGTCAGCGAGTTTTCCGCATCCGTCATGGCGGTGCCGCCCCTGGCGCGTCGCCCGGATTATTCGCTGGATCCCGAAGCCAACCGCAGGCTGATCGCTCACATCGAGGCCGGCGGCGTGTCCACGCTGCTTTACGGCGGCAACGCGAATCTGTACCACGTCGCCGTCAGCGAGTTCCGGGAGTTGCTTGACATGCTGGCCGAGTCGGCTGGCCCGCGGACTCGCGTCATTCCGGCCATCGGCCCTGACTACGGGAAGATGCTCGATCAGGCGCGCATCCTCGCGCAGACGGGCTACCGCACCGCGATGATCCTGCCGCTCGCGGGTTTCACCACGCCGGAGGGCGTCGCGCACGGCCTCAGACGTCTTGCCGATGTGGCCGGCATGCCGTTCACGCTCTATATCAAGAGCGAGAGTTACATCGACGTGGACGGGCTTGCCGGCCTCGTCGATGACGGCACGCTGCTCGCGGTGAAATACGCGATTCAGCGGGCCAATCCAGCGGACGACGGCTATCTGCGGCGCTTGCTCGAAAGCGTGCCGGCGTCGAAGGTCGTGTCGGGCATGGGCGAGCGCCCCGCGCTGGTTCACACGCGCGACTTCGGTCTCGCGTCATGGACGACCGGCTCGGGATGCATCGCGCCGCACGCAGTGATGGCGCTGCTGCGCGCGGCAAAAGCAGGCGGCACCGGGGCCGATTCCATCTACGAGCACTTTATGCCGCTCGAAACCCTTCGCGACGAAGTCTCGCTGATCCGCGTTCTGCACGACGCCGTGACCTTATCGGGCATCGCCGACATGGGCCCGGTACTGCCGTTGCTGAGCGCGTCGCCCGAAGCTGCGTTGCCGGCCATCGAACGTGAAGCGCGCGCGCTGCTCGCATTCGATGAAACCCTCCGCGTTTCCGGGAAACGTGCAGGAAACCCCAGTTAAATACAGGTTAAAGCGGGAGGTAACAAGCGCTCGGGGTATATCCCGAGGCGGCTTGCAAAGCGCTATCGGCAGAGGAAAAAAGGCGGTTCGGCTGTTTCGGTAACAGCATCGGCGGGTTGCGATTTGCTTGACATCCTATAACCTCGTTAGCTATTTTTCAGCATCCAAGCCGCAACGAGGACGCACGCGCACGATAGACACGCAAGAATCAGAACGAAGTACAAACAGGCCGGCGATCAACACAATCGACAACATCGACGATCCGACCGGACCTCTTCCCGACCAGCGGTTGCGAGAGAAGTGAGGAGACAACATGGCTTTCAAGGCAGGACTGTCAGTGAAACTGGCGGCGATTTGCGTCGCCGTGAGCGCGGCTTTCGGCACGAGCGCGGCCCACGCGGCCGATCCCGTGTCGATCAACATCGTCGACGTTGCAGGCAATCTGCAACTGACGCAAAAGGGCTTCGAGGCGTTCAAGGCCAAGTATCCGGACCTCGTGTCCAGCATCACGTTCACGAATGCGCCGGCGCCGCAACTGCCGGGCAAGATCAAGGCGATGCAGGCGGCGGGGCGCTCGGACATCGACCTCGTCGTGACGGGCACCGACGCGCTCGCGGCCGGCATTCAGCAAGGTCTGTGGGAGAAGCTTCTGCCCGACAACGCCAAGGCATTCCCCGGCGTGCTCGACAAGTACGCGCCCGGTCCGCGCAAGATGCAGGACATCGCGCAGGGCTACGGTCTGGAAGTGACGTACATGCCAGCGGGTCCGCTGCTCGAATACAACCCGGCCAAAGTCACCGATGTCCCCAAGACGCCGGATCAACTGCTCGCGTGGTGCAAGGCGCATCCGAACAAGCTGATCTACGCGCGTCCGGCCAACTCCGGTCCGGGCCGCACCTTCCTGATGGGCCTGCCGTACGTGCTCGGCGACAAGGACCCGATGGACCCGATCAACGGCTGGGACAAGACCTGGGCGTTCCTCAAGCAACTGAACGACTGCATTCCGTACTACCCGGGCGGCACGTCGGCCGTGATGAAGGAGCTGGGTGAAGGCACGCGCGACATGACCGTCACCGTGACGGGCTGGGACATCAATCCGCGCGCGCTCGGCATCGTGCCGGCGGAATTCAAGGTCGGCGCATTCGACAACATGACGTGGGTCAACGACGCCCATTACATGGTGATTCCGAAAGGCGTGCCGAAGGAAAAGCTCGACGTGCTCTACAAGCTGATGAACTTCATGCTCGAGCCGGCGCAGCAGGCGCTGACATATGACGATGGCTATTTCTATCCTGGCCCGGCGGTGAAGGACGTGCCGCTCTCGATGGCGCCCGCGAAGAGCCAGGAAGTCATCCAGAAGTTCGGCCGTCCGGAATACGCGAAGCTCCTCGCCGACCGTCCGCACGTACTGCCGCTGAACGCGCAGGCGATGGTCGCCGCGTTCCAGAAATGGGACCGCGAAATCGGCGCGGCGAAGACGAAGTAAGTCGACGTATCGGTGTGATGAGACGGCGACGTTCCTCGCGAGGAGCGTCGCCGCTTGTACAAAAAAGCGCAGGAAATGTCATGAAGCACACTTTTGAGCAGTTGCGCCTCGACTCGGTCTCGCGCAGCTTCACCAACGCCGAAGGTCAGCAACTCGCGGCGTTGAAGGGACTCGATCTGAACATCCAGCGCGGCGAGTTCATCGCGCTGCTCGGACCGTCGGGCTGCGGCAAGTCGACCGCGCTGAACTGCATCGCCGGATTGCAGCCGTTGACCGGCGGCGGCATCTGGCTCGACGACAAACGTATCGACGTGCTGCCGCCCGAAAAGCGCGGCTTCGGCATGGTCTTTCAGAACTACGCGCTCTTTCCGCACATGTCGGTGCTGGACAACGTCGGTTTCGGATTGAAGATGCGCGGGGTATCCAAGGCCGAAGCGACGAAGCGGGCGAAAGCCGCGTTGCAACTCGTGCAACTGATCGGCCACGACGCCAAGCTGCCCGGTCAGCTTTCCGGCGGCCAGCAACAGCGCGTGGCGATCGCGCGCGCGATCGTCATCGAACCGCCGCTCGTTTTGATGGACGAGCCGCTCTCTAACCTCGACACCAAGTTGCGCATCGAAATGCGCGCCGAGATTCGCCGCATCCACGGCAAGCTGGAGCGCGCGACGATCTACGTCACGCACGATCAGGACGAAGCGCTCTCGATGGCCGATCGCATCGTCGTGATGAAAGAGGGCGTCGTGCAGCAGGTCGCGTCGCCGAAGGAAGTCTATTCGCGTCCGAAGAACCTGCACGTCGCGCGGTTCATGGGCTTTCGCAATGTCGTGCAGGCGACGCTCGAAGGCACGCAGGGCGATTGCGTCGCGGTGAACGCGAACGGCGTCAGGCTGCTCGGCACGCCGATGGAAGGCTTCGACAGCAAGCGCGTTGCGGTCGCGCTGCGTCCGGAAGACATGGAGCGCGTCGCGCCCGGCACGGAAAACGCGTTCGACGCGCACGTCGAAGTCGTCGAGTACGGCGGACGCGATTCGCTCATCATCATCGATACGGCGTTCGGCAAGCTCTGGGCGCGCATCGCGGGCGAATGCAGCGAAGGCGAGCGCATCACGCTGCGCGTCGCGCCTTCGAAGACGCTCGTGTACGGAGAAGAAAAATGATCGCGCTTCCCGCGCAGCGCGATCCGAAGGGCTGGCTCGTAGCGCCCGCGCTCGTCTTCATTCTCGCGCTGTTCATCTATCCGTTCGCCTACGGGCTGATGCTGTCGTTCAATCCGATGAACGGCGGCGGCATATGGGCGAACTACGTCACGTTCTTCACCGATTCGTCGATGTGGCCGACGATCATCGTCACGCTCAAGCTCGCCGTGCCCGCGACGATCATCAACGTCGGCGTATCGGTGCCCGTCGCGTTCGCGCTGCGCCGCACGTCGCCGTGGCAGAAGTTCGCGACGACGCTGCTCGTCGTGCCGGTGACGCTCGGCACCGTGCTGATCGCCGACGGCATGCTCACGTACTTCAGTCCGAACGGCTGGTTCCCGCAGGCGTTGCAGGCGCTGCATCTCTACGGCGATGAAGTGCGTCTCACGCACAACTACTGGGGCGTGCTGATTTCGCTGATCGTGTCGGGATTTCCGTTCGCGTTTCTGCTGACGCTTTCGTACGTGACCGGCATCGATCCGACGCTCGCGCGCGCGGCGGCCACGCTCGGCGCGAATCCGTGGCAGCAGTTCCGTCAGATCTATCTGCCCTTGCTGTTGCCCGGCCTCACGATGACCGCGTGTCTCTCGTTCGTGCAGGCGTTCTCGGTGTTTCCGTCGGCGGTGCTGCTCGGCGCGCCGGCCGGCCCGACGCGCGTGATCTCGATCGCCGCATCGGAGGCTGCGTTCGAAAACTACGACTACGCGCTTGCATCGACCATCGCGATCGTGATGGGCTTCGTGCAGTTGCTCGTGGTCGGCGGCATGCTCGGCGCGCGCCGCTTCTTCTATACGGGTCCGGTGACGGGAGGCAAGGGATAATGACGACCGATAACCGCGCGGCGTCCGGCTGGCAGGCCGGCGCCCCGACTCGAAGCACGGGCAAACAGATGAAACAGCAAGCGAGCCTGCGCGCCAGGCTATGGAAGTTCTTCGTCTGGACGACGATGGCCTTCTTCCTCGTCAACGTGCTGCTGCTGATCGCGACGGTCGCCGTGAATTCGGTGGCGACGCGCTGGTTCGGCACGCTGCTGCCGCAAGGCTTCACGCTGCACTGGTACGCGCAGGCGTGGAGCGACTTCCAGCTTTCGAGCGTGCTGCTCGTGACGCTCGAAGTGGTCGGCGCGGTCGTGCTGCTGTCGATCGCGCTCGGCGTGCCCGCCGCGTATGCGCTCGCCCGCGTGCAATTCCCCGGCAAGCGTTTCGCGATGCTCGTCTTCCTGCTGCCGCTGATGGTGCCGCCCGTGACCTACGGCATCCCGATGGCGACGGTCATGTACAAGTTCCATCTCGCGGGCACGCTGACCGGCGTGATCCTCGCGAACCTGGTGCCTGCGCTGCCGTTCGTCATTCTCGTGATGACACCGTTCATCGAGCAGATCGATCCGAATCTGGAATCGGCCGCGCGCATCTTCGGCGCGAACACGGCGAAGTATTTCCGCTACGTGCTGCTGCCGCTGCTCGTGCCGGGCATGCTGGCTGCCGGCTTGCTGGTGCTGGTGCGGACCATCGGTATGTTCGAGCTGACGTTCTTCACCGCCGGTCCGACGACGCAGACGCTCGTCGTCGCGCTGTACTACGCGGTGTTCTCGACGGGCGTGCGCGCGCCGCAGTCCATCGACGCGATGGCGATGATCTACATGGCCATCACGATGATCTGGGTGCTGATCGCGTTGCAGTTCGTGAGCCCGACGCAGCTCGTGTCGCGCGTGAAGGAACAGAAGCAGTGACGAAATTTCGTGCAGTTGGAGAGCTGAACGCGGAACCGCGCTTGAGTATCGCGAGCGGGCCGCATGTGCTCGAAATTGCGCCGATGGCGGGCGGGCGCATCACGCGCTTCGCCACGCGGGATGCGCGCGGATTGCATGACTGGCTCGCGCCGGTGACAGTCGCGAGCTGGTCTTGCGATGCGTGGCCCAAGGGCGGCAGCTATCCGCTCGTGCCGTTTTCGAATCGCGTGCGCGATGCGCGTTTTCCCGCGCCGGACGGTTCCGTCGTCGAACTGGCGACGTTTCCAGGCATGACGCACGCGTTGCATGGATTCGGCCAGTACGCGGCGTGGAGCGTCGAGTTGCACGAGGCGGATTGCGTCGTGATGCGTTACACGCATGGCGAGGGCGAGCACGGCTGGCCGTGGGCGTTCGAGGCCGTGCAACTGATCGAGGCCAATGCGGATGGCGCGCGGCTGTCGATGCGTGTCGCGAACCGGTCGTCGAGCCCGATGCCGGTCGGCCTCGGTTTTCATCCGTATTTCGGCGCGCTGGAAGCCGAACTCCATACGACGACGCATTGGCGTCACGAAGCCGAAATCGCGATCGAGCCGACGGACGAACGTCCCGCGCTTCTCCACCAACGCGAGACGGAAGGGTACACGCGCTATCTGAGCGGCTGGGACGGCCGTGCGACGCTGCATTACGCCGACGGCCGCACGCTCGGATTGATCGCCGACGACGCGCTCGGTCACGTCGTCGTGCATTGTCCGGCCGGGGCGGGTTATCTGTGCGTCGAACCGGTGTCGCACGTGAGCGACGGCTTCAATCTCGCGGCGCAGGGCTTGCGCGGGACGGGCATCGCCGTCATCGAGCCAGGTAGTGAAATACAGGCGTCGCTCTCGATGGCAGCCGGCGCGAACCCGGCCCGGCACGACGGCGCCGCCGCCTGACGCGCGCTTCGACACAGGCGCGCTCGCGGACCGCGCGGCAGCGCGATGCGTTCGCGGGCAGCACGCCCCCGACGATGCAAATATCCGTGTTCATGGCGCACCTCCATCGACTCAGCGCGTGAGCGGCATCGAAAAGAACGATTCGACGAGATCGACGATGCGCCACGTCGCGCAAGGCCGACGGCAATGGGCGTCGAAACCGGCGTCCTTGAGCGTCTGCACCGGATCGGCGGGCCACACGTTGCTCATCGCGACGAGCAGGCGGCCGGTGACATCGCCGTCCGTACTCAACGTGCGCAGAAAGACGTAGCCGGATTCGTTGTCGAGGCTCGTGTCGAGAAGCAGCGCGTGCGGATGCCAGCTATTGACCAGCGCGCGCACCGACTTCAGATCCTGCGAAAGGATGACCTGCAAGCCTTTGAGCCGAAGTTGCACGGCGAGCGAATCGCCGATCGACTTGTCCTTGTGGGCGATCAGCACACGGCGCGATGCGTCTCCGGTACGCGCCCGCTTGATGCGCCACAATGCGAATTCGCTTTCGCTGGCGGCCAGACGGCTTGACATCTCATCCTCCATTCTCGTTTTGGGTTACGTGGTGATTCGACTGCGTTCAGTTTCGGCCGAACGTGCCGGTCGCTAAACCCGGCGCGCGAGGGGAACGCAGGAGATTTTGGGAGACTGCCGAATGTATCCCTGCGAAAGGAGGGTGGAAGTCGGGCAAGGCGCGCGTAATATCGGAACCGTTCTCGGAGCGTCGCAATGGAAAATGGCTATTTCAAAACTGTGTTGCTAGTAGAGGACGAAGGGCTCACCAGGAGCGCGATGAAAAGCCTGATCCTGGCGAACGAGCCTTTGCTCGAAATCGACGAAGCCGATGGCGTCGAGCAGGCGAAAGCCAAGCTTTCCGCCACTACCTACGATCTGATGTTTCTCGACTACCACTTGCGCGGCCAGGCGACCGGCATGGATCTGCTCAACTGGATCCGCGAAGAAGAACGCGAGGTCCAGACGATCATGCTGTCGGCGCAGGATGACCGCGACACGGTGCTCGAATGCATCAAGAACGGCGCGTGCGGATTCATCTCGAAGGGCAGCGAGCAGGGCGCGGGCGTGTTTCGCGAGGCGCTGAAAACGATTCTGAACGGGCGCGTGTATTTGCCGAATACGGTGCTGGGCAAGGGCGGTCACAGCCCGAAGCCGGTTTCGCCGCACGCGGGCGTGACGATCGAATCGCTCGAACTGCCGCCGCGCCTCACCGAGACGCTGCGCTATCTGCTGCAAGGGCTGTCGAACAAGGCGATCGCGCGAAAGATGAACATCAGCGAAAACACCGCGAAGGAATATTCGAGCGATCTGCTCGCGCGCTTTCACGTCACGCGGCGAACGTTTCTAATCGTCGAAATGGCGCGGCGCGGGATCGAAATGCCGATGAGCAATACGTCGTCGGCCTCCTGAGCCTCCCGTTTCTCTTCCTCGACGCGGGCGCACCGAAAGGGCGTCCGCGTCGTCTTTTTTTCATCGGTCCGATGAATCATCCCGGGGATGGTAAGGTAGAGCCCGGACTAAATTTGAGATGGGGTCAGCGTAGGTGATTCGCAGGATGACGTTCACGAAAATGCAAGGCGCCGGCACGGCATTCACGGTGACAGCGGCGCTGCTTCTTGGCGCATGTGCGCCGCTTCCGCAGCAGAACGACACGGACGCGGCCGCGGCGGCATCGGCGGCATCGGCCGCGCAAGCGGCTCAGGCGGCGGTCAAGGCGCCCGTCGCGCCGGCGCCGCCGGGGGAAAGGCGCATCATGGTCGGCACCGCGAACGGCTATCACCTGATGCTCAAGACGACGCCGCCATCGCAAGTCTGCGACGACAACGCGTTCGCCGACGGCGTGCGCTACGGCTATGCGCTGACATGGAACCGGCTCGTCAGCGAAGACGTGCGCAACGGCGGCAAGGCGAAGCGCAAGTTCGACGCATCGGCCGTTCATTCCCAGGACGATCAATACAAGATCCAGTGGGAAGGAAAGGAGCGCGTCAACGCGTGCGCGTCGGATGGTTATCTGATCGGGCGTGTCGTCGGGACGCATCTCGCCGGCGTCGACATGCGCAACGGCAAGCCCTCCTGAAGCGCGGAAACCGGGGTTAATCGCAGGTGTGCGTCGCGGTGACGTAGCGGCCGGCCGCCGCGATGTCGCCGTAGATCGTGTAGCCCGTGCCGTTCGCCGACGCCTGCGCGATGACGAGCACCAGCGACTGGCTCGTCAGGCCGCCGCTGGGCACGGAGACGGCCAGCGTGTCGGAGCTCGGCGAGTATTCGCGCACGCGCGGCGCGATCGGCGTCCATTTTTCCTTCACGCAGCGGATGAACTCGTACGGCTTGTACTGCGACGTGCCCGACCCGAACGGGACGGTCTTGAGCAGGGCGTCGTCGGTCGAAACGCAGGCGCTCAGGGCGCACGCGCCGATGGCGGCGAACAAGATCGATGTGGTTTTTCTCATGATTCCGATGCCTTTTTCTGTAGTATCCGCTTAAGCTACCGACCCGCGTCTATTCGATGCCCGACTAGCTTCACGGCCGTCGATCCTAACCGTTTCCCTGACAAACCGTAAAGCATGGGCGACCGCTCGTTCGTGCCGGTCGTGCTGTCCGGAACTCCGCGCCAGATCTGAAAGCAAGCTTTCGATCCGTAGTTTTCCCAATATTGGTCAAGTCGGGTCAACCATGGCCGTTATATAGGCGTTTCACACGTTGAAGCCTTTTGTATGGCGCGAGCGCGGGCGGCGGGAGCCGAAATGGCGCTCTCCGTCCGCGCGAAGTCCCGGCAATGCGTGGACCCCGATAACCTTGACGTACCGTTGCCGTCGTCGATTCGCTGACGAAACGCAGCGTGAGCCAGTTTCATAGAACGCATGTCTCGCACAAAGTTGCTCGCCCGGCTTCGCGCCATTTCCCCGATCGGACGTTTGTCCGGCGGCGTCGATCTTCAGCGGCTCGCCGCGCCCGTGCTCACGGTCGTCATCTGCGTGCTGCTGCTCGTCGTCTTCCAGCATCTTTCGCGCTCGGTCGATTACAAGTCGGTCATGCACTCGCTGCGCATGATGAGGGCGCAAGCGTGGTTCGCCGCGCTGTTCGCCACCGCGCTCAGCTTCGCCGCGCTCATCGGGCGTGACGCCGTGGGGCTGCGTCACATCGGCGTCGCGGTGCCGCGGTCTTTGTTGTGGGTCGGCGCGACGGTCGGTTCGGCGCTCGGCAACGTGACCGGTTTCGGCGCGCTGACGGGCGGCGCCGTGCGTTGCCGCGTGTACGGCGCGGCCGATGTCACGCCCGCGCAAGTCGGCCGTCTGACGATTTTCACGAGCATCACGCTCGCGCTGTCCCTCGCGTTCATGGCCGCCGCCGGCATGGTGTTCGGCGCGGAGACGCTCTCCGGCATGATGCACCTGCCGCCGGCCGCGTTGCGCGCGACCGGCGCGGCGCTGCTCGCCGTTTTCGCCGCGATGGTCATCGTCTGCGGCCGCGAGCCGCGCACTTTGCACTCGCGCTGGAAGTGGCTGTCGTTCACCGTGCCGGCGCGCCGCGATTTCGTCGCGCAGGCCGCGCTCGCCGTCGTCGACGTGTTCGGCGCCGGACTCGCGCTCTGGGCGCTCCTGCCGAATCCCCAGGTCGGCTTCGGCGAATTCATGACGGTCTTCTCGGCGGCGATGCTGCTCGGCATGATCGGCCATACGCCGGGCGGCGTCGGCGTGTTCGAGGCGGCGATGGTCTTCGCGCTCGGCGGCAGCGCACAGACGCCGGACGTCGTCGCCGCGCTGCTCGCGTATCGCGCGATCTACTTCGGCTTGCCGCTGATCCTGTCGGCCGGCGTCATGGCCGCCTTCGAAGGCCGCGCGCTGAAAGGCCGCTTCAATTTTCTGAGCCCGCATCACGTTTCGCAGCTTGCGCCGTTGTTCCTGTCGATCGTCACGTTCGCGGCAGGCTCGATGCTCGTCATCTCGGGCGCGACGCCCGCGTTCAAGATGCGTATCGCGCTGTTGCAGACCATCGTGCCGCTTTGGGTGCTGGAAAGCTCGCAACTGCTCGGCTCGGTGCTCGGCGTCCTGCTGCTGTTCGTTGCGCGCGGTCTCATGCGCCGCCTCGATGCCGCCTGGTGGCTCGCGCTGATTCTCGCGGTGGCCAACCTCGCGCTGTCGCTCGCGAAAGGTCTCGCGTTCGTCGAAGTGGGCGTGCTCGCGTTTCTCGTCGTGCTGCTCGTCCTGACGCGCGAGCGCTTCAATCGCCGTTCATCGCTCTTCGCCGAGCGTTTCACCGCGACGTGGCTCATTTCGATCGGCGTCGTGATGGCGCTCGCCGTGTGGATCATGTTCTTCGCCTTCCGCGACGTGCCTTATAGCCGCGATCTCTGGTGGCAGTTCGCATTCGACGAGCGCGCCCCGCGTGCGCTGCGCGCGACGCTCGCGGCGGCGCTGTTCGCGTCCGCGTTCGCGGTGTGGCAACTTCTGCGCCCGGCGGCGGGCCGCTTCGTGAAGCCCGCGCCGCAGGATCTCGCCGATGCCGCACGCATCCTGCGCGCGCAGGAACGCAGCGACGCCGGCCTCGCGATGATGGGCGACAAGAGCTTCCTCTTCTCCGAGTCGCGCGAAGCCTTTCTGATGTACGCGAAACACGGCCGCACGTGGGCCGCGCTGCACGATCCGGTCGGTCCGCGCCGCGAGTGGGCCGAACTGATCCGCAAGTTCGTCGAGCTCGCGCACGCGCACAACGGCCGCGCGGCGTTCTATCAGGTGCGCGCCGATGCGCTGCCGCTCTATCTCGACGCCGGCCTCACGCTGATGAAGCTCGGCGAGGAAGCGCATGTCGCTCTGTCCGACTTCGATCTGAAGGGCTCGCATCGCTCGCATTTGCGCTATGCGATCAAACGCGGCGAGCGCGACGGTCTGGACACCGAAGTCATCGGACCGGAGCGCATCGGAGCAAGCATGCCGATGTTGCGCGCCATCTCCGACGACTGGCTCGGCAGCCGCTCGGCGCGCGAGAAGAGCTTCTCGGTCGCGGCGTTCAACGAGGAATACCTCGCGGCGCAGTCGGTGCTGCTCGTGCGCCAGCAGGGCGAGCCGGTCGCGTTCGTCACTTTCATGACGACCGACATGAACACCGAAGCGACCGTCGGCGTGATGCGCCATGTTTCGGCCGCGTCGCCCTACGCGATGGAATATCTCTTCACCAAGCTCGCGCTGCATCTGAAGGAAGCGGGTTTCAAGTCGCTGTCGCTCGGCATTGCGCCGCTGTCGGGCATGGAGCCGACGCCGCTCGCATCGCCGTGGCATCGGATGGCCGGACTGGTGTGGCGCTTCGGCGGCCGTTTCTACAACTTCCGCGGTCTGCGCGGATTCAAAAGCAAGTTCCAGCCGCGCTGGGAGCCGCGCTATCTGGCGGCGTCCGGCTCGGTCGGCGTATTTTTCACTTTGGCGGATCTTTCGCTCCTCGCGGGCGGCTGGCGTTCATGAAATTCCTTTGCAAGAAAGCGGCGGCGCTCGTGGTGGCCGCCGTCTGTGGTGTGTCCGTGACGGGTATGGCGCATGCCGCCGAGTCGATCTCCGGCGGACGTTACGGTCAGGTCCAACTCACGAAGCCTGCGGGCGACATGACCGGCTTCGTCGTGCTGTTTTCCGAGAAGAGCGGCTGGACGCCGGCCGATCAGCAGGCCGCCGATGCGCTCGCCGCCAAGGGCGCGATGGTCATCGGCGTCGACACGCCGCGCTATGCCGCGCGCCTCGCCGCCGACAAGACCGAGAAGTCCTGCCACAACCTCGTCGGCGATGCGGAAAACATGAGCCATCAGCTCGAACGCACCGTTCAGTCGAATCGATATTTTTCGCCGATTCTCGTCGGCACCGGGCAGGGCGCGATGGTCGCGGAAAGCGCGCTGAAGCAGGCGCCGGACAACACCGTCGCGGGCGCGGTCTCGCTTGCGGCCGACCCGATGCTCGACCCGCGTTTCAATCCGTGCGCGCCGGATGCGACCATCATCCACGCAAAGGGTTTGCCGGGCTTCTTCGAATACACGGCCGTGCTGGAAGCGAACCGCTCGAAGGCCGACGCGCTCGTCGCGATGACGGCGCCGCGTCTGAAAAAAGCCGGGCGTCCGACCGAGAACGATGTCTCCGATCTCCCGCTGATCGAACTGCGCGCCGCGCAACCGACCGACTTGCTGGCGATCGTGATTTCCGGCGACGGCGGCTGGCGCGATCTCGACAAAACGATGGCGCTGGCGCTGCAACGCGATGGCGTGTCGGTGATCGGCCTCGACTCGCTGCGTTACTTCTGGAGCGAGAAGTCGCCGCAGCAAACCGCCGACGATTTGGCGCGAATCATCCGCACGTACAACGCGCGCTGGCATACGAGCCATGTCGCGCTGGTGGGCTATTCGTTCGGCGCGGACGTGATGCCGTTCGCGTACAACCGTCTGCCGGACGCAGTCCGCGCGCAGGTGTCGTATATCTCGCTGATGGGCTTCGCGCCCGACGCCGACTTCCAGATTCGCGTGACGGGCTGGCTCGGCATGAAGGCGAGCGACAAGGCGCTGAAGGTGCGGCCGGAATTCGACAAACTGCCGCCATCGATGGTGCAGTGCATCTACGGCGCGAACGAAGAAGACACACTGTGTCCCGCGCTGACGAAGACGGGGATCGAAGTGGTGAAGCTGCCGGGCGATCATCACTTCGGCGGCGACTACGATGTGCTCGCGCGGCGGATTCTCGCGGGCTGGCGCAAGCAGATCGCGGCGCGGCAGCAATAACGCAGCGCCGCGACCGGCTTACTTGAGCGGGCCGAGATAATCCCGCTTGCCGATCGGCGCGCCGAGATGGCGCAGGATGTCGTGGGTCGTGACGACGTGGAAATAGAAGTTCGGCAAGCCGAAGCCGAACAGATAATCGTCGCCTGAGAACGAAGGCGAGAAATCCGGGAATTTCAGCGTGACGGTGCGCGTTTCGCAGCCGGCGAGCGAAGCCTTGTCGATGCTCTTCAGGAACGCGATCGTCTTCTCGATGCGCGCCTGCAGCGCCGGAAAGCTGTCCTCGTTGTCCTCGAAGCGCGGCGCCTCGATGCCCGCGAGACGCGCGGCCGAGAGCTTCGCCGTGTCGCTCGCGCGCTGGATCTGCGCGGCGAGCGGCAGCATGTCGGGCGCGAGGCGCGCGTTGATCACATCGGCGTGAGCGAGGCCTTTTTCATCGGCGAAGGCGGCGCCTTTCTTCAGCAGATCCGCGCAGACTTCGAGTCCGCGAATGAAGACCGGAATCGATGCGCGATACATCGTGAGGGACATGGGTTGCGCTCCTTGAGGTTCGGATTCGACAGCGACAGGGGTCACAAGCATAGCGCCGCGCCCGGTTGCCTGCTCGAATCGGCCGGAGTCACTCACGAACGGGAAGCCTGCGCATGCCGCGCTTCCCACGCGCGCACGTCGGCCTCGTAGCGCTCCAGCGCTTCCCTGTACAACTCGAACACGCACTGATTGCAGCCGCTGCGGCAGCAGTCTTCCGGCAGCGGACGCTCGGGCGGCGTCGGGCGAGGATCGTCGGCGGGGCGGGATGGATCGTTCATCGCTTCATTGTGCATCGGCTTCGCTGAGCGGACGCGGGCGGCTAGACTTTGGCTGCGGCGCGCGTCATGCGCAATGCGATACTGCGCGCGGGGCGGCGATTGCGCCCCGTCATCACGTCGATCGGATCGAGGAACTCACGCGATGAATCAGATCGTCAGCCTTGCGATCTCCGCTGCGCTCGCGAGCGCTTTGCTTGGCGGCTGCGCGGCGCCCGGCCAGCAGCCGGAGTCCGGCGCTCAAACGGCCTGGCACGCCGAAATCCGCCGCACGCAGGACGGCATTCCGCATATCCGAGCGGCCGATTGGGGCAGCCTCGGCTTCGGTTTCGGCTACGCGCAGGCGCAGGACAATCTCTGCACGCTCGCCGATGGCTTCGTCACGTATCGCGGCGAGCGCTCGGCGTATTTCGGCGCGGATGCACGCCCGACGTCGGCGGCGACGTTCGGTCAGCCGCGCAACATCGACGCCGATTTCTTCTTTCGTCTGGTCGGCGATCAGGCGGCCGTCGAGCGTTACCGTGCGGCGCAATCGCCCGAATTGCGCGATCTCATCGACGGCTTCGCGAACGGCTACGACCGCTATCTCGACGACCTCAACGCCGGCAAATTTCCCGAGGCACATGCGGCGTGCCGGGGCAAGCCGTGGGTCGACAAGATCAGCGCCGACGATATCTACCTGCGTCTGATCGCGGCGAATCTCGCGGGCGGCTCGGCGCGTTTCGTGACACCGATCGCGCTGGCGCATCCGCCGAAACCGGGCGCGGCGGCCCCGCGCGGCGACAACGCCGACGCCGACGCCGCGCGGACCGCGCTCGATTCGCTGCGGTTTCCGATCGGCGAAAATCCGGGCATCGGCAGCAATGCGCTCGCGTTCGGCGCGCAGATCACGCGCGACCGGCGCAGCATCCTGTTCGGCAATCCGCACTGGTTCTGGCGCGGCCCGGACCGTTTCTATCAGGCGCAACTGACGATTCCCGGCCAGATGAACGTCGCGGGCGTGTCCTTTCTCGGCGTGCCGCTGATCGTCCTCGGCTTCAACGAAAACATCGCGTGGACGCATACGGTGTCGAGCGCGCGGCGTTTCGGCATCTTTCAGTTGACGCTCGATCCCGCCGATCCGACGCGCTATCTCGTCGATGGCCAGAGCGAAGCGATGACGCCCGTGCCGCTCACCGTGCGCGCGCGCCGCGCCGATGGCACGTATGAGTCCGTGTCGCGCACGCTGTACAAGACGCGCTTCGGGCCGGTCGTCGATCTGTCCGCGATGGCGCAAGGCCTCGGCTGGACCGCGCAAACCGCCTTCGCGATCGCGGACGTGAACGTCGACAACACGCGCGCCTTTCAGAACTTCTTCGCGTGGAATCAGGCGCGCTCGCTCGCCGATTTCATGGCGATCCAGAAGCGCTACGCCGGCATGCCGTGGGTCAACACGTTCGCGATCGGTCGCGACGACGTGCGCGTCTGGTTCGCGGACATCGGCCCGATCCCGAACGTGCCTGACGCGCTCGCGCAATCGTGCACGCCGCCCGCCGGACGCGCGTTCGCGGCCCGCGCGCCGGGCGTGCCGTTCCTCGACGGCTCGAAAAGCGCGTGCGCGTGGCGCGTCGATGCGACGAGCGCGCAGCCGGGCGCGTTGCCGCTGGAGCAACTGCCGAGCGCCGTGCGCGGCGACTACGTCGGCAACTTCAACGACAGCTACTGGCTCACCAATGCGAATGCGCCGATGTCTGGCTATCCGCGTATTGCGGGCGCGGCGCGCGTCGAACAATCGCTGCGCACGCGCTACGGCCATCTGCTCGCGGCGCGTCTGCAGCGCGAACGCGGCGGCGTGACGCGCGAGGCGCTCGAATCGGCGGTGCTCGAGACGCACTCGATGTCCGAGCGGCTGTTCCGCCGGCCGCTGCTCGACGCCGTATGCACGGTGAATGAAGCGGGCGGGCCGCTGCACGAAGCCTGCGAGGTGTTGCGCAAGTGGAACGGCACGGCGGATATCGACGCGCGCGGCGCGAACCTGTGGGACGAGTTCTGGCAGCGCGCGATGCAGATCGCGCCCGAGCGCCTGTACCAATCCGGCTTCGATCCGAACAAGCCGCTCGCGACGCCGGGCGGCTTCAACATCGACAATCCTGCCGTCGTGCAGGACTTGCGTCAGGCGCTGGGCGGCGCGGCGCTCGCGCTGAAGCTGAACGGCTTCGCGCTCGATTCGCGGCGCGGCGACATCCTCTACACGACGCGCAACGGCGCGCGCGTGCCGCTTTACGGCGGCTGCGACGAAGCGGGCTATTTCACGATCGTCTGCGCGCGGCGTCCGCTCGATCCCAAGGGCTATCCGATGGACTCAAGCGGCCAGGGCGACAGCTACGTGCAAGTCGTCACCTTCGGCGAAAACGGCGTCGAAGCCGACACGATGCTGTCGCACTCCGAATCGGACGATCCGGCATCGCCCCATTCGGGCGACGCGACGCGCGCGTTCGCGGCGAAACGCTGGGCGCGCTTTCCCTTCACCGAACAGTCGATCGACTCCGATCCGGCGGTGACGCGCGTCGTCGTTTCGGGAACGCGCGACGGAGGGCCGGGCGCGCCGAAACGTTGAAAAAAGTCGCGGAAAACGTGCGCGCGCGGCGCGGCGGCGGTCGAACCGCGGGCAAATCCCGTCTATGATGGAAGTTTGCCTCGAAGGGAAACACGGTCATGACTATCGGCGACAGCACGCATCACGACGAAGCAGTACGGCTCGATTCCGTCGCGCTGCGGGATTTCGTGGATCGCAAATGGAATGACGAAATCGTGCCCGCGCTGACGGACTACATCGCCGTGCCCGCGAAAAGCCCGATGTTCGACAGCGACTGGGCGCGTCACGGCTTCATCGAACGCGTGGTCACGGACGCCGTCGACTGGATCAGAACGCAGCCGGTCAAAGGCCTGAAGGTCGAAATCGTCCGCTTGCCGGAGCGCACGCCGGTCATTTTCTTCGAAGCCCCCGCCACGCGCTCGGGCAGCACCGAAACGGTCGTCCTGTATGGCCATTTGGACAAGCAGCCGGAATTCGAAGGCTGGCGCAGCGATCTCGGTCCGTGGACGCCCAAGCTCGAAGACGACAAACTGTACGGCCGCGGCGGCGCCGACGACGGCTACGCGACCTACGCGAGCATCACCGCGCTGGCGGCGCTGGATGCGCAGGGCGTCGAGCGTCCGCGTTGCGTGGGTATCATCGAGACGTGCGAGGAATCGGGCAGCTACGATCTTTTGCCGTATATCGACGCCTTGCGCGACCGGCTCGGCGATGTCGGCCTCGTGATCTGTCTCGATTCCGGCGCGGGCAATTTCGATCAGCTCTGGCTCACGACGTCCCTGCGCGGCCTCGTCGCCGGCGATCTCGAAGTGCAGGTGCTGGACGAGGGCATTCACTCGGGCGGCTATGGCGGCATCGCGCCGTCGGCATTTCGAATCTTGCGGCAACTATTCGAGCGCCTCGAAGATTCGAGCACCGGCAATCTGCTGCCGGAAAGTTTTCATTGCCCGATTCCGATGCTGCGCCGGCGCGAAGCCGAAATGACCGCGCGCATTCTCGGCGACGATGTCTGGAAGAAGCTGCCGTGGGCGTGCGGCGCCGATGGCGGCAGCGTTCTGCCCACGACGACCGATCCGCGCGAGGCACTGCTCAATTCGACCTGGCGGCCGTCGCTCACGGTGACGGGCGCGTCGGGCCTGCCGCCGCTGGCCGATGCCGGCAACGTGCTTGCGCCGCGCACGGCGTTCAAGCTGTCGCTGCGCTTGCCCCCGCTCGTCGACGCTGCCAGTGCGATCGTCCGCCTGCAGCGGCTGCTCGAAATGGATCCGCCGTACAACGCCAAGGTGACGTTCAAGCCCGAAGCGGGCGCGGCGACGGGCTGGAATGCGCCGGATCTCGCGCCGTGGCTGCGCTCGTCGCTGAATGAGGCGTCGAAACGGCACTTCGGCGCGGATGTCGCATACATCGGGCAGGGCGGCACGATTCCGCTGATGAATACGCTCAAGGAAGGCTTCCCGCGCTCGCAATTCATGGTGTGCGGCGTGCTCGGTCCGAAATCGAACGCGCACGGTCCGAACGAATTCCTGCACGTGCCGTACGCGAAGAAGCTGACGGCGTCGGTGGCCGAGGTCATCGCGGCAGCGCCCTGAGGCCGGGCGGCCGAACTTCTGTCTGGAGAAAGCCCGGTTCGTCCGGACTTTTTTTCGGCCAATTTCAGCGATTTCGTAAAAACAAAGTGGTAAGGCCAGTTGATCGTCTGTAAAGTGATAATCCGCGCGCATCTCGAAAAGCAGAGCGCGAGCCATCAACTATGGAGACGAGTGTCGCAATGAATGCATCCCCCACGTCCACCCCATCCGCCACTGAACGGCGCATCGCCGCCGACACGCTGCACGCGTACGTCCGCGCCATCTGGGAGTCGGCCGGCAGCGCGCCGCGCGAGGCGGAACTGGTCGCGGATCACCTCGTGATGTCGAACCTTTCGGGCCACGATTCCCACGGCGTCGGCATGATCCCGCGCTATGTCGCGTCGCTCTCCGAAGGTCAGTTGCAGCTCAACACGCACGCCGAAATCGTGCGCGATGCGGGCGCGGTGCTGACCGTCGACGGCCGCAAGGGCTTCGGTCAGGTCGTCGCCTACGAGGCGATGGAGCACGGCATCGAGCGCGCGAAGAAGCTCGGCGTATGCGCGGTCGGCTTGCGCAACGCGCACCACATCGGGCGTATCGGCCACTGGGCGGAACAGTGCGCGAAGGCCGGACTCGTATCGTTCCACTTCGTGAACGTGGCGGGCGATCCGCTCGTCGCGCCCTTCGGCGGCATCGACCGGCGCTTCGGCACGAATCCGTTCTGCGCAGCCTATCCGCGCGACGGCAAGAGCCCGCTCGTGCTCGATTTCGCGACGGCGGGCATCGCGTACGGCAAGACGCGCGTCGCCTACAACAAGGGCGTAAAGGTCGCGCCGGGCATGTTGCTCGATCATGAGGGCAAGCCGACGATCGAGCCGAAGGTGATGCACGAGGAGCCGTTCGGCTCGCTCACCGCGTTCGGCCTGCACAAGGGTTCGGGCCTGGCCGCGCTGTGCGAGATCTTCGGCGGCGCGCTCTCGGGCGGCTACACGACGCACGAAGAGACGCTGGAGAAATCGAGTGCGATCATCAACTGCATGACTTCGGTGATCGTCGATCCGAACGCGTTCGATGCGCCCGCCGCGCAAGCAGAGGCCGAAGCGTTCCTCGAATGGATGAAGGCGTCGCCGCGCGCGGAAGGCGTCGATGCGATCTACGCGCCGGGCGAGCCGGAAGAGGCGCGTCGTGCGGACCGCGGCGCGAACGGCATCGCAATCGATCCGACGACGTGGCAGCAAATCCGCGATTCGGCGACGAAATCGGGCATGCCGGAAGCGGAAATCGAAAAGTTCGCGGCGGCGCTGCAGTAATTGCGTGAAGCGGTAGGCGCGGCAAATTGGTCAAGCCAATTTGCCGCGCGAACTTCACTCAAGCAGTCAATTCCGTTTCGATCCATTCGACCACCGACGTGCGCGACGGCTGCCAGCCCAGAATCTCGCGGGTGCGCTTGCTGCGCACGCGGCTGTTCGAGCCGAGGCCGTACGAGGCCATCTCGTAGCCCCATTCCTTGATCGCTTCTTCGAGCGGCCAGTCTTCCGGCCCGCGCAGATCGAGCGCCTTCGCCATCGCGACGGTCATGTCGCGGAATTGCGCCTCGCCGCTTTCGACGAAGTAGAACGTGCCCGCAGGCGACTTTTCGAGCGCGAGCCGATAGATGGTCACGACATCGTCGATATGCACGTTCGACCAGATGTTGAGGCCACGCCCCACATGGCGCACGATGCCGCTCTTGCGCGCCTGTCGTTCCAGACGCGGCAACTGCACGCTCGCGGTATCGCGCACCGCGCCGTGGCCGTAGATCAGCGTGTTGCAGAGCACCGTCGAGCGCACGGCACGCTTGGCGGCGTCGAGCACGAGATTGTCGATCGCTACGCGCGGCGCCTTGTCGGGCGTCGGCTCCGGCAGGTCGTCCTCGGTATAGATCTTCTCCGATGCCTCGCCGCCCGATGCGTCGCCGACGATGCTCGATCCGCTCGTATGCAGAAACGGCTTGTTCGTGCCTTCGAGCGCGCCGATCAGCGTTTCGACCGCGCCGCGATGATCGCTGCTCGCCGCGTTGATGACGGCATCGGCCGCGTGCGCTTCGGCGGCGAGCAAGGCCGCGTTGTCGAGACTGCCGATCACCGGTTCGATGTTCAGGCGTTTCAGTTCGTCGGCCTGTTCCGCGCGACGGATGAGGCCGCGCACGCGATGTCCGTCCCGCGCGAGTCCCGCCGCGATCGAGCCGCCGATGAAACCGCCCGCGCCCGTGATGAAAACGTTCATGTTCTTGCTCCGTTGAATGTTCAAACTGCGATGAACACAGTATGAGCCGCTTCGACTTTCGCAAAAACGGTGATAGTCTCAAATGAAACTTGACTCGGAATCAATAATCCGAGGCCATCCACCCAACGCGACCGACGATGCCACCGATCGAACTCATCAACGCTCCGGGCCTGCCGATTCCCGCCGGACACTACAGCCACGCGACGCGCGCCGGCAATCTCGTCTGCGTTTCGGGTCAATTGCCGATGCGCGCGGACGGCACGCATACCGGAGATCTCCCGTTCGACGAGCAGGCCGAACAGACGCTTTCGAATCTGCGCACCGTGCTCGAAGCCGCGGGTGCGAGCCTCGCGGATTGCATCGAGGTGACGGTGTATCTCGTCGGCGTCGAACACTGGAAAGCGTTCAACGAGATCTACGCGCGTCACTTCGGCGCCTGGAAACCGGCACGCGCCGTCGTGCCGGTCGGCGCGCTGCACTACGGCTATCTGCTGGAAATTTCCGCGCGAGCGTGGGTCGAACGCGTCTAGCCGTTACGCGAGATCGAGCGATTTTGTCAGGTCGCCGAGCGGCGCCTGACCGCTTGCGGCGAACGCGCGATCCCGCGCGGCCACGCCGTCCAGCGGCGCGAGATCGTGCACGCGCGAGATGAAGCGCAGGATCGAGTTCGTGTCATACACGGTGTGATCGACGTAGCCCTTCTTCGCGAACGGCGAAATCACGAGTGCCGGGATGCGCGAACCGGGCCCCCAGCGATCGCCCTTCGGCGGCGAGACGTGGTCCCACCAGCCGCCGTTTTCGTCGACGGTGACGATCACCACGGTGTTCTCCCATTGCGGCCCGCGCCGCAGACGCTCGATCACGTTCGAAATATGCCGATCGCCCGAAGCGACATCCGCATAGCCCGCGTGCATGTTGAGATTGCCCTGGGGCTTGTAGAACGTGACGGCAGGAAGGCGGCCCGCGTCGATGTCCGCGAGCAGCTTGTTCGTCGACGGATCGTCGCCAAGTCCCGCGTCGCGCAAATGCTGCGCCCGTGCGGCCGTGCCCGGCGCAAAGTTGGCGAAGTAATTGAACGGCTGATGGTGGTACTGGAAGTCCGGCACCGCGCCGGTGTCCCGATGTTCCAGTGCGTACTGCCACGCGCCGCTGTACCACGCCCAATCGACGTTCTTGTCCGACAGGCGGTCGCCGATCGTCGCATACGTCTGCGGCGGCAATACCAGCGCGTTCGAGCGGTCCGCATAGCGCGAGTCGCCGCCTTGCGGAGGCGGCACGTTGCTCGGCTGATACGGCGGGAACATGGTGTTGACGGCGTATCCGTCCGCCGTGAGCGCGCCGTCGCGCACATACTTCGGCGGGCCCTCGAGCGCGGATTTGGGCGAATCCGGGGCGAGCTTCAGGCGCGAACCGGCAGGATCGTCGCCTTCGACGACCGCGAGCAGCTTCGCAGCCGGGCTGCCTTTGACATCGGGATAGAAGGGCGCCTGCGCGGAAATGAGGAAGATATGGTTCAGCCAGGAGCCGCCGAACGCCGACATGAAGAAGTTGTCGCAGAGCGTGTATTGCTGCGCGAGCCCCCAAAGTTTCAGCGTTTCGGGTGAGTTTTGGTAGTGCCCCATGACGAGGCCGCCCGAATCGCCCCACGCCGCGAACTGGTTGTTGCGCCCTGCGTTGATCTGCATCTGATTCTGATAGAACCGATGCACGAGATCGCGCGTGATGACGGAATTGGGCAGCGGCGCACCGTGCGCGTCTGCGATCTGGAAGGGCGCGTTGCGCAGATCGATGATCTGCTGCTCGGTGATCGCGTAGCGCTTGCCGTCGACTTCCTGCGCCTGCGGCACAAGCCCGCCCCAGATTTTCGGCAGCGTGGGCATGGGCGTGACGCCATCGCGATCGAGTTGCGTGTAGTGCGATGCCGGCACCGCCGACAGCGGATATTGCACGCCCGGATAGTTGCCGTAGAGATTCGTGAAGCTGCGGTTTTCCGCGTAAATCACGACGATGTGCTGCACTTTCGCGGCCAGCGTGCGGTCGAGTGCGATATCGGCGGCAGTTTTCGGGGTGGTCGGCTTGTTTTCGAACAGATTGCACCCGCCGAGCGACAGCCCCGCCAGGCCCACGCCCGCGGCGAGCAGCCGCCGCCGCGCGGGGTCGGCGGGTGCGTCGCCTGCTGGCGTATCGTTGCCGGAAGGAAGCTCGTGCTGCGGATGATTATTTTCATTCATCGCCTGACTCCTCGTGAATATGCGGCCCACGCCCGTTGACGCACGCTGCATGATCGACGCCGAAAGATGACGCGCCCGTTACCGGCGCCCCGACTTGAACCGCTCTGCGTGCGGCTCAACTGAGTGGGGATGATGCCGCATCGTCCCGCCGCGGGAAACCCGGCCGAACGACATAGGCAAAAAACAGGAATATCGTACGAATCGGCCTATGTCTTTTGGCCGACTGGAAAGCGCGAACGACCGTGACTAACATCAACTGAACACGAGCTTTGCTCCGACGAGAACGAGCGTCGCGGCGAGAACGTGACGGAGTAACGCTTCCGGCGCCTTGGTTGACAGCATGCTGCCAAGGGCGATGCCGGGGATCGAGCCCACGAGGAGCGAGGCGAGCAAGGACCAGTCGACTGAGCCGAGCATCCAATGGCCAGTGCCGGCAATCAGCGTGAGCGGCACCGCGTGAGCCACGTCCGAGCCGACGATGCGCGCCGTCGCGAGACGCGGATACAGCAGCAGAAGTACAGTCACGCCGATTGCGCCTGCGCCCACGGAAGTGATCGAGACCAGCAGGCCGAGAATCGCGCCGGTGAAGACGGTCCACGCGGCGGTACGCGTCGGGTGTTCGGGGCGGCCATGTCCCTTTTTGTAGGCAAGGCGCGCGAGTTGCGGCCGGAAGATCAGCGAAACCGCCGTGATGAGGAGCGCGGTGCCGAGTATCAGCTGGATGAGCCGCGCGGTGCCCGGCGCTGTCAAACCGTGCTCGTGCAGAAAGTAGAGTGTGATGGCCGCAGCGGGCACGCTGCCCGCCGCGAGACGGCCGGTGATGCGCCAGTCGACCGAACCCTTGATGCCGTGCACGAGCGTGCCGGCCGTCTTGGTCGCGGTGGCGTACAGCAGATCGGTGCCGACGGCGGTCGCCGGATGTATGCCGAACAGCAGGACGAGCAGCGGGGTCATCAGGGAGCCGCCGCCGACGCCCGTCAGGCCGACCAGGAAACCCACTGCGAGACCTGAGGCAGAATAAAGTAAGTCGATATGCGGAAATGACATGCCGGACGCCCGCAACCCTTGCTGGGCGGGGCTGTTTAACGTTCATCCAAAATTTGTCCGAATCGCGACTCTTGGCTTCGGACATCCTTGTACGACTCGGTCATCGCGGCCGACCGACGCCCGAAAATTGCCCGGGCAAAATCCTTTACTTTTTCCTGCAAACGGAGGCGCGCCGAGAGCGGTCGGATTTCGTGAGAACCTTTCGGCGTCGCGGCTTAGGGTGTCCCGATTTCGCGCGCGTCCGCGAAGTACTCTTTCAGCGATCGGAGCCCAAACGCTGCGCCGGCCTTCTAATGAAACCGTGCGCCTCCCGGCAGACGCCTTTTCGCGCTGGCCGGACAAAAGGGCTAAGAGCATAGCACTCTTCAGCTATGGCTCGCGGAGCCTATGCCGAACTGACCAGCCTGGCCGGCCTAGACCGCAGTTGGGCTTGCGCGTTGTCCCGATTCGATCGAGAACACGCGCGCGATTGCCGGAATGCGTCGAAGCAGGAAAACGAACCCGACGGCTAACGCCATTTCCGAAGCAGCGAAGACGAACCACGGCGTGGTCGGCGCGAACAGCCACTGAGCAAAAAGATTGAGGGGATAGTTGAACGCGAATATGGGCAGCGTGTTTTTACCGAGAAAACTGAGTGCGCGCGACGTCGCGGTGAGCCGGGCTAACCTGGCCAATGCCCATATCCCACATATTGATGCGAGGAGGAACAGCGCTGGATTACCGATAGTCTCGCCGGCGAGGTTCGCTGCTTTGGGATTCCACAGCGAAGCGATGATCCATCCGAGCGCGCAAACTGGCAGCGTCCAAGCGGGAAAACGCCTGCCGTCCAGCATTTTGGATTCGGCTGCAACGAAACCCAGGTGGAAATAAAAGAGCGCGACAAAAGCGATCTTGATATTCCAGGGTGAGAAGCCTTTCACGAAGGCCATTAACGTGCAGCCGACGACCAATGATGCGGCGATCACGACATGCACAACGTGTCGCGCGTACCGGGTCAACGCCGCGTACATGGCTTCGGTGCAGAACAGGCAAGTTAGAAACCAGAGCGGCGTGCAATAGAAAGTAAGATTCGATCGAGGTATGGAATACGCGGTACCTCCGAGTTGCACGAAGAATTGGAGAGACTGGTTGTATTCCTAAATAGAATCGACGGGAAGATCGCGATTGCGGCGGCGACTGCGTACGGCATCAGAAGGCGTCGGGAATTCCTGCGCATGACCTCTAGCGGACCTCTCTTGCCGTTGAAAAGGTATCCAGACAGGAAAAAGAACAGAGGCATATGACACGAGTAAATGACTCGGAAGAGCCACTCTGGCAAACCAATGGCGTGTCCAAGGACAACAAGAACGATCCCGATCCCTCGGGCTGCGTCGATTGTTCTGTTGCGCAAATCCACCTCTGAGTTCGCTCAAAAAGCGCAATTTTAGCCCAAGCCATTGCCACATAAGGCCGAGAGGCTTATGGTCCGACATATCGAGATGACATTGCGCGCGGAGAACGCGTCAGGCGTGGGCGGGTCGAAAGGCTGTCGATGACAGCGGGTAAGCGCCCCCGAACGCCTCACGAAACCCTTCAGATTACTTTCAGGAAGGTGCAATGAACACACAGGAACAGCAGCAACAACAGCAGATGCAGGTGTCGCAATCGAAGCTGCCGGACGAAGCGTTCATCCCGACGGAGCACCCGAACATACCGAGCGAACGCCAGTTCGTGCTGAAGTCGGGCAACACGTTCGCCGTCTACGATGCGAACGGCGATATCCGCGGCGACGACGACGGCCTCTTCGTCAACGACACGCGCGTGCTGTCGGAGCTCGTGCTGACGTTCGGCGGACGCGCGCCGTCGCTGCTTTCGGGCAGCGTATCGAGCGACAACGCCGTCTTTACCGCGCACCTGACCAACCGCCCGCTGCCGCCCATCGGCGGAGCACGCACGCCGGAAGGCGTAATCCACGTCGAACGCAAGCGCGTGCTGTCGGGGCATGTGCTGCACGAGAGCATCGTGCTGACGAACTACGGCACGGAGCCGTCCACCGTGCCGCTGTCGATCTCCTTCAAGGCCGACTTCCTCGACATGTTCGAGGTTCGCGGCGCGATACGTGGCAAGCGCGGGGCTTTGCGTCCGCCGGTCGTCGAGAACGGCGAGGTCGTGTTGCGCTATGTCGGCCTCGACGAGGTGGAGCGCACGGCGCGCATCCAGTTCACGCCCGCGCCGGACGTGCTTTCGCCCACCCGCGCCGACTACGCGCTGCATATCCAGTCGGAAACGGCCATTTCCGTGTACCTCTCGGTGACGGCCGTGACGCACGCGCTCTCGGACGCCAGCGAGCAAAGCAAGCGCAACGCCGCGGAAGCGGCCGAATGCGCGCCCGAATCGGGCCGTCCCGCGATCCGCGACGCGCTCGTGGAGGCGCATCGCCGCATGCGCGACCGGCGCCGCGCGAGCGCGCGCGTGCGTTCGAGCAATCCGCTCTTCAGCGAATGGATCGACCGTTCGCTCGCCGATCTCGGGCTGCTCACCACCGATCTCGAAACCGGCCCTTATCCGTACGCTGGCATTCCGTGGTTCTCGACGGCGTTCGGCCGCGACGCGATCATCACGTCGCTGCAAATGCTCTGGCTGCATCCGACGCTCGCGCGCGGCGTGCTGCGCTTCCTCGCCGCGAATCAGGCGCGTGAAGACTCCGCTTTCCGCGATGCCGAAATCGGCAAGATCATGCACGAGACGCGCAAGAGCGAGATGGCGGCAACCGGCGAAGTGCCGTTCGCGCTCTATTACGGCGGCGTCGACAGCACGCCGCTCTTCATCGTGCTGGCGGGCGCATACGCGGAACGCACCGGTGACACCGCCCTGATCGATGAAATCTGGCCGGCACTGCAGCTCGCGGCGCAATGGGTCGCGCGCCATTGCGACAAGAATCCGCACGGTCTGCTCGACTACCAGCGCGCATCCGAGCACGGTCTGGCGAATCAGGGGTGGAAGGACAGCCAGGATTCGGTCTTCCACGCGGACGGCAAGTTTCCGATCGGCCCGATCTCGCTCGTCGAAGTCCAGGGTTACGCATCGACCGCGTTTTCCACGATGGCGCGTCTCGCCCGCGAGCGCGGACAAGGCGAGAACGCAAGCGAGTTCGAGCGGCGTGCGCGTCACATTCGCGAGCGTGTCGAAGAGATGTACTGGATGCCGGAGATGGATTTTTACGGCATTGCGCTCGATGGCAAGGGCGAGCTATGCCGCGTGCTGTCGTCGAATGCGGGGCATCTGCTCGCGTTCGATCTCGTCGAACGCGAACGCGGCGAGGCTGTCGCCAAGCAACTCGAATCGGCGCTCTTTCACACGGGCTGGGGCGTGCGGACGCTTGCGGCGGGGCAGCCGCGCTTCAATCCGATGTCGTATCACAACGGCTCGGTATGGCCGCACGACACCGCGCTCTGCGCACGCGGCCTCGCGCGCTACGGCGATCGCGGCGCGGCCGTGGGACTGCTGCAGTCGCTGTTCGAAGCCGCCGTCACGTTCGACATGCGTCTGCCGGAGCTTTTCTGCGGATTCACGCGCCAACGCGGCGAACGGCCGATCGCCTATCCGGTCGCGTGTCTGCCGCAGGCGTGGGCGGCGGGCGCGCCTTTCATGATTCTGGAAGCGTGTCTCGGCGTGACCGTCGACGCCGTCAAGGAAGAAGTGCGTATCGACCGGCCGGAGTTGCCCGAAGGCATCGACTGGCTCGAAATCGGCGATCTGCGACTCGGCGACAAGACCGCGACGATCACGTTCCGGCGCGTCGGCGGGCAGGTCATTCCGTCCGTCGAAGGCGACGTCAGGGTCGTGGCCGTTCTGTAACGTCGACGACGCACGGCGCCGACCAAGCGCCGTGCGACCGGTCCGCGCTTATACCGCGACGCTGCCCACGTAATTTTCGGCGAGGGCAGTGGCGGCCGCGCGCGATGTCGTCACATGTTCGAGTTCGGCCACCTGCAGGCGCTGCTCGAACGGCGACGTATCGTCCAGCTTGTGCAGCATGCGCGTCATCCACCACGAGAAATGCTCGGCGCGCCAGACGCGCTTCAATGCCGTTTCCGTATAGTGGCTGAGCTTCTCGCCGTTGCCTTCCTGATAGAAATCGAGAAGCGCGGCGTTCAGTACGCGCACGTCCGACACGGCGAGGTTCAGGCCCTTCGCGCCGGTCGGCGGCACGATATGCGCTGCGTCGCCCGCGAGGAACAGCTTGCCCGACTGCATCGGCGTGGACACGAAGCTGCGCATCCCGACGATGTTCTTCTGGAAGATCTTGCCTTCGGTGATCTGCCAGCCATCGGCGGTATCGACGCGTGCGTGCAGTTCGGCCCAGATGCGGTCGTCGGACCAGGCATCGACCGTATCTTTCGGATCGCACTGGAAGTACATGCGCTGCACGCCCGGCGAGCGCGTGCTGATGAGCGCGAATCCGCGATCGTGCCGCGCGTAGATGAGTTCATCGGAGGAGGGCGGCGCTTCGACCAAAATGCCGAACCAGCCAAACGGATAGATGCGCTGATAATCCTGCCGCACCGCTTCGGGAATCGACTGTCGCGAAACGCCCTGCGAACCGTCGCAGCCGATGATGAAGTCGCATTCGAGTTCTTCGTCGCGGCCTTCGTGCTGATACTTGATGCGCGGCTTGCGATCGCTGCCATCCTGAAAGTCGTGCAGCGACACCTTCGACACGTTGAACTTCAGCTCGCCGTTCGCCGCGAGCCGCGCCGCGACCAGATCCTTGATGACTTCGTGCTGCGCGTAGACCGTGATCGAGTGACCTGTGAGCTCGGTCAGCGCGATACGGCGGCGCTGGCCTTCGAACGCGAGCTCGAAACCGTGGTGCAGCGCGCCTTCGGCCTGCATGCGCGCGCCGAGACCGGCCTGAGTGAGCGTGTCCATCGTGCCTTGTTCGAGCACGCCGGCGCGAATCGTCGATTCGATGTCGTTCTGGCTGCGCGCTTCGAGCACGACCGATTCGATGCCGCGCAAATGAAGCAGGTGCGAGAGAAGAAGCCCGGCCGGGCCGGCGCCGACGATGCCGACTTGAGTACGCATGATTGTCTCCGTGAGGCAGTGGTGATGTTGTGCGTACAGTGTCGGCAGAGCGGCCTTATGCCGCAACGCGATAGGGAGGATAAGAACTATCTGATTCGGAGATAAAGCCCCTAAAACGCGGGAAAATCGCCTGAAGTACGGGTAAATCCCTAGCCGGCGCGGGCCGGTCGCCCGCGCCGGACGGCCTTACTCCGCCGCTTCCTCCTTCAACTGATTACGTCGATATTCGCCCTGGCGCGTGAGCATCCAGCCGGGATATTCCGACGGCAACTGGCTCACCTCATCGAGCGCGGCGAGTTCGTCTTCGTTGAGACGCACGTTGGTCGCCGCGATGTTGTCGTCGAGCTGCTCGATCCGTTTCGCGCCGACGATCACGCTCGACACGACCTTCTGATGCAGCAGCCAGGCAAGGGCGATCTGCGCGACCGATACACCCTTGGATTCCGCGATGCGGCGCATCACGTCGACGCAGTCGTACGCGCGGTCGACATTGACCGGCGGGAAGTCGAACTTGGTGCGCCGGCTGCCTTCTTCCTTGCCGCCTTCGCGCGTGAACTTGCCCGAAAGCAGGCCGCCCGCGAGCGGACTCCAGACCATCAGCCCGACGTTCTCGCTTTGCAGCAGCGGCACGATTTCGCGTTCCAGATCGCGGCCAGCGACCGTGTAATACGCCTGAAGCGACTCGAAACGCGCAAGACCGAGACGCTCGGAAATACCGAGCGCCTTCATGATCTGCCACGCCGCCCAGTTCGAAACGCCGATGTAACGCACGTGTCCATGCTGCACGAGATTATCGAGTGCGCGCAGCGTTTCCTCGATCGGCGTCGCCGGATCGAAACCGTGAATCTGGTACAGATCGACGTGATCGAGCTGCAGCCGCTTCAGGCTCGCCTTCACGCCATCGATGATGTGATAGCGCGACGCGCCGCGCGAATTCACGCCCTTGGTGCCGGTCTCGCCAAGGATTTTCGTCGCGACGACCACGTTTTCGCGCGGCACGTTGAGGTTCTTCAGCGCCTGGCCGGTGATGATTTCGGATCGGCCGTCGGCGTAGACGTCGGCGGTGTCGATGAAATTGATGCCCGCATCGAGCGAACGGCCGATCAGCTTGTCGGCTTCCGCCTGCTGCAACTGACCGATGTTGTCCCAGATTCCGCCCGTTCCGCCGCCGAAGGTCATCGTGCCCAAGCACAGCTCCGAGACGAAAAGACCGGTGTTGCCGAATTTCCTGTAACGCATGGTTGCTCCCGAGTGACTGGAATGGCGCGGCATCGCACGACCTTCACGACAGGGTCCGCGCCGGCAATGCAGTATCGTCCCGGCGCGCGGCGGGTTCATAGCCTGATCCTGTTCAATCCTTGCCTGTTCCTGCAAACGCTGGGGGCGCGCGCGAGCAATCACGCGCTCGCGCGAGTAAGCTAACCAGACTTCTCCCATCTTGAAAATGGTCCGCAAACCATGGCTCTGAACGACACGCCCGGCTTCGCCGGAAAAGAAAGTCATGACCAGCCGAAAGAAACGCGTCATGACGCCGCGCTGGATCAGGCGCGCCTCGATCTCGTCGCGCTGCTCGACCGTTTCACCATCGGTTGCGAAGGCTCGGTCGAGACGCCGGTGCCGGGGCTGTTCCTGCATCGGATCATGAATCCGGGCGGGCCGAAGCACGGCATCCAGACGCCCGCGCTCGCGCTCATCGCGCAGGGCAGCAAGCGCCTCATGGTCGGCGACGAGGTCTATATCTACGATCCGATGCACTATCTGGTGTCGTCGGTGGATCTGCCGGTGTGCGGGCAGGTGTCGGTGGCGAGCGAGTCCGAGCCGTATCTCGGCATGCGGCTCGATCTCGATGTCGACGAAATCACGTCGCTGATCCAGGACGAAAGCCTGCCGCCCGCGACGCAGACCGACGCCTCGCGCGGTCTCTACGTGAACCGCCTCGGCAACTCGATGCTCGATGCCGTGTTGCGCCTTTTGCGGCTCGTCGACACGCCCGAGGACGTGCCGATCCTCGCGCCGCTCGTGAAGCGCGAAATCCTGTATCGCCTGCTGATGAACGGCTCCGGCGCGCGTCTGCGGCAGATCGCGCTGCAGGACAGCCAGACGCAGCGCATCGCGAAGGCGATCCAGTTGCTGCGCCAGCATTTCGACCAGCCGCTACGCGTGGAGGACATCGCGCGGGACGTGCACATGAGCGTGTCGTCGCTGCATCATCATTTCAAGGCGGTGACGGCGATGAGCCCGCTGCAATACCAGAAGCAGCTGCGGCTTCAGGAGGCGCGCCGCCTGATGATGCTCGATATCGTCGATGCCGCCACCGCCGCGCATCGCGTTGGCTATGAAAGCGCATCGCAGTTCAGCCGCGAGTACAGCCGGCTTTTCGGTGCGCCGCCGTTGCGCGACACCCGCCGCTGGCGCGACGCGACGGCCGCCGCCGCGGGGGCCTGAGCACCGAAATTTCAACGAAGCACTGGCCGAGCGCGCGCGAATGGTCTTGAATGGATTGCCGACAGGCGATGCGACGGCGCTGCCGCATCGATTTATTTCATCGTCCGCGGAATAGTGCAGCGCTTCCGAACGTTCTACGGATACTTCTACAACAAGGAAGATGAAATGAAGAAGCGTATCCAGATGTTCGTCGCTGCCGCAACCGTCGCTACCGCTTTTGCTTCGGTCGCGTCGTCCGCGCATGCTGCGGCGCCGAAAGAATCGAACGGCATGTTCGTCGATGAAAACGGCATGACGCTCTACACCTTCGACAAGGACACGAAAGGCGGCCCGAGCGCGTGCAGCGGCGGCTGTGCGCAGGCCTGGCCCGCCGCGATGGCGAGCGACTCCGACAAGCCGAGCGGGAAATGGACCATGGAATCCGCCGACGGCGGCAAACAGTGGGCCTATGACGGCAAGCGCGTCTATCGCTTCGCGAAGGACACGAAGCCCGGCGACAAGAACGGGGACAATTTCCGCGATGTCTGGCACGTCGTGAAGCCCTGAGCGCCTTCGCATCGATGCGGGCTCGCGGAATAAATCGGCGAGTCCGCCAGTCTTTCAATCAACAGGTAACGACCATGAAACGATCGATCGGCGTGACGGCGCTCCTGATCGCGCTCGGGCTCGCGCTCGGCACAGGGGGCTGCGCGAGCGGTACGCAAAGTGCGCCGCCTTCTTCTGGCGCGCCGAGCGGACCTGCCGGCGGAGGCAGCTACTGATGGCGAACGCCTCCGGCTCGCCCCGCACGCAAGAGGACGCACGGTCTTGAGCTTCGAGAGCGATCTTCTCGCGCATCTGCCGCAGTTGCGCCGCTACGCGCGCGCGCTGACGGGCGATCGCGCCTGGGCCGACGATCTCGTGCAGGACGCGACCGAGCGCGCGCTCAATCGCGCCCGGTCGTTTCATGCGGGCACGAATTTGCGCGCGTGGCTGTTCACGATCATGCGCAATCTGTATATCGACCAGTTGCGCGGTCGCCGCGATATCGCCGTCGATGATGAAAGCGCGCCCTGGCGGCAGATGGCCGCGCCGCGCGGGGAAGTCGACGGCCTCGTGCTGCGCGACGTGCAGCGTGCGCTGTACTGTCTGCCGGTCGAGCAGCGCGAAGTGATGCTGCTCGTGTGTGTCGAGGAAATGAGTTATCAGGAGGCGTCCGTGGTGTTGAATGTGCCGACCGGAACCGTGATGTCGCGCTTGTCGAGAGCGCGGGAGCACATGCGCGTTCTGCTCGGCGAGGAATCGGGCCGCAAGGCGTCGCCTTCGTCGCTGAAAGTGGTGAGCCGCTCATGACCAATCAAGACCGTCCATCCGAAGGCGGCGACCGTATGGGGCCGCCCAAACCCGATCGCGATCTGCAGGCGCTGTCCGCCTTTATCGACGACGAACTTCCCGGCAATGAGCGCGATGCCGTGGCCGAACGCGTCGCGGGCAATCCCGCGAGCGAGGCGACCGTCGCCGCGTATCGTGCGCAGGACAATGCGTTGCGCGCGCTCTTCGCCGATCAGAGCGAGCCGCAGATCGTGCGTCTGCGGCCGCGCTCGCGCGAGCGTTATCTGATCGCGGCAGGCTTCATGGCCGTCGGGGTCGGGTGCGGATTCCTGTTGCAGATGCTCCTGCCCGCGCTCGGCGACAAACCGCGCTTCGCGGAACGCGCGGATATCGCGTATGCCGTGTACGCGCCCGAGCAGCGGCACGCGGTGGAAGTGGCGGCGTCGCAGCAAGATCATCTCGTCACCTGGCTCTCGAAACGGCTGAATCGCGCGGTGACGATTCCGTCGCTGGCCGAGTACGGATTTCAGCTCGTCGGCGGACGCCTGTTGCCGGACGAAGAGGGTCCGGCCGCGCAGTTCATGTATCAGAACGCGGCGGGCGAGCGCCTCACGCTCTACATGACGACCGCCACGATCAGGCGCAACGACAGCAAGATCCGCACGCTGAAGGACGGACAACGCACCACGTTCTATTGGGCGTGGAATCGCGTCGGCTATGCGCTTTCGGGGCAGATCGGCGAGGAAAAGCTGCAGGCAATCGCCTATGACACCTGCAAGGAGCTGGGCGGCGATCCGAAGAACTGGTGAGCCGGGAATCGATAAAAAGGCCGCAACGATGCGTGATCGTTGCGGCCTTTCTCATGCGCGATCGTGCTTATCGATAGCGATGCGGCGGAGGCGGCGCGACATGGTGATGATGGCGTTCCCATTCCTGACGCTGCCAGTAACGATGACCGTCCCAGTAGCGCTCGCCATGCCAGCCGACCGTCACGCGATGCGTGGGACCGTGGTGAACGTCCGCCGACGCCGCGTTTGCGAGACCCATGCCCAGCGCGGCGGCAAGGGAAGCGATCAACAGGCTTTTCTTCGTCTTGTTCATGATGTGTGCTCCTTGGTCGTTTGCCTGGCGGTGAAACCGCGAGTCGATTGGTCGCAGTTCGGCCAAACTTTGGCGTGTGGTTCAGGACCGGCTTATCAACGGTAGTAATCGTGATGATGGTGATAACCGCCGCCGTCCGGCACGACGATGCAGCCCGATAGCGCGCTACCCAACAACACGCTCAACGCTGCAAGGATCGCTAGTTTCTTCATGGGTTTCTCCGTGTGAATCCATGGAGACCAATTTAGCGGTTCGCAAAATGACAAGCCGTGTTCGTTTGTAAGCAAACGTGTAATCTGAAATATTCGCGACGGGCGTCTACAAGCTCCGTCGTGCGCCGTTGTACGGCGGATGCAGGACGCGCTATCCTGAACTCCGATTCGAAATGTCGGAGTGAACATGTCTCACATCAGCACGGGCGTCGAGTACGCGCTGCACTGCATGCTGTATCTCGCGGAGCCGCCACACGGCGTGCGCGAGGCGAGCGTGCGCGATCTGGCGGAATTGCAGGGCGTGCCTGCGGAATACGTCGCGAAGCTCTTCACGAAGCTGCACAAGGCGGGACTCGTCGTCGCGACGGAAGGGGCGCGCGGAGGTTTCGCGCTCGCGCGTCCGTCGAAGGAAATCAGCGTGCTCGATGTCGTCGACGCAATCGACGGCGACAAGCCTCTCTTCGAATGCAGGGAGATTCGCGCGCGCTGCGCCGTGTTCGGCGACGACGCGCCGCCTTGGGCGACGAGCGGCGTATGCGCGGTTCACGCGGTGATGAAGAACGCCGAAAAGCGCATGCGTGAAGCGCTCGCGGCGGATCGGCTGGCGGATCTCTCCGGGCGCATGCATGCGAAAGCGCCGCGCACGTTCGGGCCGCAGGTCGTCAAATGGCTCGGCGGGCGCACGGACCAGCGCCGCGCGGCCAAGCGCTGAAAGACTTTAGCGGACGATCTTCGGCTTCATGTTCGGCGTGAGCGATACGCCGACCACATGTCCGGCGCGCACGCCGCAGCGGCTATCTACGCGCGTCCATTGCTCCTTGCCGCGCGCCTTCGCGAACGCGCGCATCACGATGACCTGATCGACCGGAATCGGGTTGCCGACACTGAAGATCGTAGTATCGTCGTCGATCTTCGCGGAGAGCACGCGGCGGTCGGGCACGATGAGCGTGTCGTACTTCGGCGCGTTCTCCACCCAGCGATCGAATGCGGCGACACATTGCGCGACGGCATCCGGCACGTGAAGCCTCGTCAGATACGAATAATCCTCGGGCACGTCCGGCGTTTGCTGCGCCTGGACGAGCTGAAACATCGACGCCGACAAAGCGAGCGCGGCCAGGGCGGGAGCAAGAATGTTCTTCATGCGATGGGCGATGAAAAGGGCGTTCGGAGATGTTCGGGCAGAGCGCGGATCGCCGGAGCACGGATCGCGTGAATGGCGCTGAACGTGCGGTGCGCGCGCCTGCGCAGGAATGGCGCGAAGTATACCGTGTGACGTTTTGTGACGTCGAGCGATTCGCGCAGGTCGAATGCCGATCGAAAGCCTCGCCCGCAGCGATGTATCCTTTGATGCCGATAAACACGCGAACGAGGTGCCCAATGAAAGCGGTGCGATGGTCGCAACAAGACGGCTCAGGGCTCGAGCATCTCGTTCTCGATGAAACGCGCGATGGCATCGTGATCGAAAGCGCGGTCGTGGGCGAAGACGAAGCGCGTGCCTTCGGTCTCGTGTATCGCATCGAATGCGATGCGCGCTGGCAAGTGACGCGGCTCGCGCTGAAGCTCGCGGGCGGCGCATCGCTCGATCTGCATCGCAGGGACGGCGACAACGGCGACGCGCACGCATGGACCGATGCGAGCGGCGAGCCGCTCGAGGCGCTGCGCGGCTGTATCGACGTGGACATCACCGCGACGCCTTTCACCAACACGCTGCCCATCCGCCGCCTGAAACTCGAACGCGGCGAACGGCGCGTGATTCGCGTCGCCTATGTGCGCGTGCCCGAGCTCGGCGTGAGCGCGGTGGAGCAGGCTTATACGTGCATCGAGCCGGATTGTCGCTATCGTTACGAAGGGCTCGACACGGGCTTCACGGCGGATATCACCGTCGACGAAGACGGCCTCGTGATCGACTATCCCGGCCTCTTCACGCGCATCCGGCGATAATACGCAGACATTCGCCTCAACCGATTTCCACTATGACCGACACGACTTCCCCCCGGCTCACGAGCCTGTCCCACGGCGGCGGCTGCGGCTGCAAGATCGCGCCCGGCGTGCTCGCCGACCTGCTCAAGCGCGCGACGCCGCTGCCCGCGTTCCCGAATCTTCTGGTCGGCAACGACACCGCCGACGATGCCGCCGTCTACAAGCTCAACGACGAGCAGGCGATCGTCGCGACGACGGACTTCTTCATGCCGATCGTCGACGATCCATTCGACTTCGGCCGCATCGCCGCGACCAACGCGCTCTCCGACGTCTACGCGATGGGCGGCAAGCCGATTCTCGCGCTCGCGCTCGTCGGCATGCCGATCAACGTGCTGCCGCATGAAGTCATCGCGCAAGTGCTGAAGGGCGGCGAAGCGGTGTGCGCGGAAGCGGGCATTCCGGTGGCGGGCGGCCATTCGATCGATTCGGTCGAGCCGATCTACGGGCTTGCGGCGCTCGGCATCGTGCATCCGTCGCGCGTGAAGCGCAACGCGGCCGCGCGCTCGGGCGACGTGCTCGTGCTCGGCAAGCCGCTCGGCGTCGGCGTGCTGTCGGCGGCGCTGAAGAAGGACAAGCTCGACGCGGCGGGCTACAGGGCGATGATCGACGCGACCACCAAGCTCAATCGTCCCGGCGCGGAACTGGCGCAGCTCGAGGGCGTGCACGCGCTCACCGATGTCACCGGTTTCGGCCTGCTCGGTCACACGCTCGAACTCGCGCGCGGCGCGCAACTGACGGCGCGCATCCGTTACGCCGATCTGCCGTGGCTGCCGCAGGTGCGCGAATTCGTGCGCGCGGGCATCTACACGGGCGCGTCGGGACGCAACTGGAGCGCGTATGGCGACGACATCTCGTTGAACGTCGAAGGCAAGGAAGGTGAGGAGGCCCGCGCCTTGCTGACCGATCCGCAGACCTCGGGCGGCCTGCTCGTGTCGTGCGCCCCGCATGCCGTGAACGACGTGCTCGCGATCTTCCGCGCGGACGGCTTTCACGACGCGACGATCATCGGCGAAATGGTGGACGGCCGGGGCCACGTCGACGTCAGCTAAACAAACTCGAAACGCATGAAGGAAGAATCCCCGAAAGCCATTTTCTACGCGCTCGCCGCGAATTTCGGCATCGCCGTCTGCAAGTTCGGGGCGGCTGCCTTCACCGGCTCGGGCGCGATGTTCGCCGAAGCCATCCATTCCACGGCCGATTGCGGCAACCAACTGTTGCTGCTCTTTGGCCTGAAGCGCGCGCAGGCGCCCGCGAACGCGCTGCATCCGCTCGGCTCCGGGCGCGAAATCTATTTCTACGCGCTCATCGTCGCGCTGCTGCTGTTCTTCGTCGGCGGAGCGTTCTCGGTGTACGAGGGCGCGCATCGGTTGATGCATCACGAGCCGTTGTCGAACCCGATCGTCGCGCTCGTGATTCTCGGCATCTCCGTCGTGCTCGAAGCCTTTTCGCTCGCGGGCGCGATCCGCGAAATTCGCAAGGGCGCGCCGAACAAAACCTTATGGCGATGGTTTCGCGAAACGCGCGAATCGGAATTGCTCGTCGTCGCCGGCGAGGACGTCGCGGCGCTGCTCGGCCTTGCGATCGCGTTCGCCGCCGTGCTCATGACGATGCTCACCGGCAACCCGGCCTACGACGCCGCCGGCTCGATCGGCGTCGGCGTGCTGCTGATGATCATCGCGTTTCTCGTTGCGCGTGAAGTGAAGTCGATGATCGTCGGCGAATCGGCGAGCCCGGAAGTACGCAAGGCGATCGACGCGCACTTGCGCACGCGCCCGGAAATCACGCGCATCATCAGCCTCATTACGCTGCAATGGGGCAAGCACGTCGTGGTGGCAGTGCAGGCCGAAATGATCGATTACGCCAGCGGCCGCGCGATGATCGATGCGATCAACATCATCGAAGACGATCTGCAGCGCGCCTTTCCGCAAGTGCGCTGGGTGTTCTTCGAACCCGACGTAGCACGCGATCGCGGCGAGCCGACGGCCGCATGAGGCGAGGGCAGGCCAGGAGCGCGGCGTGCTACGGCTTTCAGGGTCGTCCGGGACCGCTCCTGCCGCGCGGACGTCATCGCGCTAGCATATGGCGTGCGCGTCGTCCGCATCGAGTCCCTGAAATTCTGTGATCTTCATCCGACCCATGCGCAAATTGCTCCTTGCAGTGCTGCTCGTCGCCGTGGCGAGCGTTCTCCCGATCTTTTCCCAGTCCTCCTTCGCCGCAGCCGCTTCCCCGCAGCACGCGTCGCAGCCGGCGGTCGCGCTGACGCCGCAGCAGGCGCGCGATGCGCTTGCCGTGCTCAACGATCCCGCGCGCCGTTCGCAAGTCGCGGATACGTTGCGCGCGATCGCCGCGGCAGGCGCGCTGGCCGCGCCCGCGAGCGCGCCGCAGGCGGCATCGTCCGCGGCGCCGGCATCGGGCGCATCGGGCGTGCTCGCGCATTCGTTGACCGCGAATGGGCTCGCGTCGCAACTGTCGCGGCAGGCGGGGCACTGGCTCGTCGAGATCGGCGCGGGGCTGCGGCATTCGACCGTCGCGCTGCTCGATTTCGGCTCTGTGATTTCGTGGTGGCGCGACCGTACGTCGAGCGACGCGGGGCGCGCGCTCATCGGCCATGTCATGTGGACCGTGCTGGCCTCGCTGATTCCCGCGTTGCTGCTCGAATTCTTGTGCTTGCGCCTGCTGAAGCGCCCGCGCGCCCGGATCGCGGCACGCGGCGTCGCCGATGCTGAGGAGCAGGATCCCGACCTCGTGCGCGAACAGCACGCCGCCGAGCGCGCGGAAGACGCCGCCGCGCAAACCGGCGACGCCACCGCGATGCATCTCGCCGAGCGCAAGGCGGACACCGCGCGCGGCCAGCGTCACGCCGCGCGTCACTGGACGCTGTTGCAGCGCCTGCCGAGCGCGCTCCTGTACGGCTTGCTGTCGCTGGTTCCGCTGATCGTGTTCATCGGCGTGGTGACGTTGCTGATGTCGATCTTCATCGACGACAACACGGCCGAGGCGCGCGTCGCGGGCTCGCTCATCGACGTCTATCTGGCGTGCCGCGCCGTCGTAATCGTGAGCGGCTTTTTCGTCGCGCCGCGCGCGCCCGGACTGCGCCTCATCCAGATGCGCGATGCCGCCGCCGCGTACACGCATCGCTGGGTGCGGCGCATCGTGTGCACCGCCGGCGCGGGCATCGCGCTCGCCAATGCCGGCGAACCGATCGGCCTGTCGGGCGATGCGCGCATCGCGGTGCTGAAGGTCACGCTGCTGATCGTGCATCTGATGATCGCATTCGTGATCTTCCAGAGCCGCAATTCGGTGGCCGAGCGCATCCGGCAGCGCGCGCGTTCGAACCGCTCGGTGAGATTGGTCGGCGCGTGGTTCGCCGATATCTGGGCGGGCGTCGCGATCTTCTTCGTGATCGCGCTGTGGTTCGTGTGGGCGCTCGACGTGCAGAACGGCTACCGCACGCTGTTTCATCTCGGCGGCGTGTCCTTGCTCGTGCTGGTCGGCGCGCGCGTGCTCGCGATCGTCGCGTTCGGCGCGCTCGGCCGCGTTTTCCATCAGAACGACGAAGAGGATCTCGCCGGCGAGTCGATCGCGCGGCGTCGCGCGTATCGCTATTACCCGGCGCTGCGGCGCATCGTGCAGGCGCTGATTTCCGTCATCACCGTGGTCGCGCTGCTGCAGGTGTGGCACGTCGATATCGTGCATTTCTTCACGTCGGGCGGCGTCGGCAACCGGCTCGCGTCGGCGCTCGTCACCATCGTGATCGCGGCCGTGTTCGCCGTGCTCGTGTGGGAAGCGGCGAACATCGTCGTCGAACGGCGGCTCGAACAATGGACCGCGAGCGGCGAGCGTCTGCGCGCCGCGCGCCTGCGCACGCTGCTGCCGATGATGCGTACCGGCCTTTTCATCGTGATCGCGATGGTCGTCGTGCTGACGGGCCTTTCGGAACTCGGCGTGAACACCGCGCCCTTGCTCGCGAGTGCGAGCATCTTCGGCGTGGCGCTCGGCTTCGGCTCGCAGAAGCTCGTGCAGGATCTCATCACAGGCATCTTCCTGCTGATGGAAAACGCGATGCAGGTCGGCGACTGGGTGACGCTCGCGGGCGTGTCGGGCACGGTCGAATATCTGTCGATTCGCACGGTGCGCTTGCGCGGCGGCGACGGCTCGCTCTACACCGTGCCGTTCAGTTCGGTCTCGACGGTGAACAACACGAATCGCGGCATCGGCAATGCAGCGGTGCGCGTCTCGATCGCACTCGGTCAGGACGTCGATCTCGCCATTTCGACGCTCAAGGAAATCGGCGCCGCCTTGCGTGACGACGAAGCATTCCGCGACGGCATTCTCTCCGACTTCAGTTTCTGGGGCGTCGATGCCGTCGACGGCTCGACCGTCACGCTCGCCGGCCAGATCCAGTGCCGCGACAGCGCGCGCTGGCCGGTGCAGCGCGAGTTCAACCGGCGCATTCTCAACGAGTTCACGGCGCGCGGCATCGAGATCGCGAATCCGCAGCGCAACTTCGTGATCGTGAACGGCGGCAATCAGGAAGGCGGCCCGGAAGGCGTTCAGGACGCGGACGAGGCGGGCGCGGATCAGCGCGGCGAGCCGTCGAAGGCCGCGCAGCATCCGACGGGCGAGGCGGCGGGTTCGGCGAACGTCGCGTCGAACGCGCCGCCGCCGCGGTCATCGCAAAGCGGCACCTGAGTTTTCGGTTAGCGCTCCTATAATCGTGCGGGTTGACCGCGCCCTGGCCGGGCGCGGTCTTCTTTCGAAGGTCGAACCCTTACGAGGATCCGCTCGCCATGAGAAAACTCCGCGCGTCACGATCGATAAAGCTCAGAAAAACCGCCTGTGCGTCACTGTTCGCCGCCGGCCTCGCGACCCTGACAGGTTGCGCGTTCGCCCAGCCATCCGATGACAGCGGCCCCGAAGGCGGCCGCCACGTCAAAGTGATGATCGTCACGATGTTCGGCCCCGAGGGCCAGGTCTGGCTCGACAAGCTCGGTCCGTGGCAGGCGATCAAGGTGCCGGGACTGTCGCCGGATTATCCCGAGGTCAATTGCAATCGCGACGATGTCTGCGTCATCACGACGGGCATGGGTCACACCAACGCGGCCGCGTCGATGATGGCGCTGGCATTCTCCGACCGCTTCAATCTGCGGCACACGTATTTTCTCGTCGCGGGCATCGCCGGTATCGATCCGAAGCAGGGCACGGTCGGCTCGGCAGCCTGGGCGAAGTATCTCGTCGATTTCGGCATTCAATGGGAACTCGACGCGCGCGAGAAGCCCGCCGACTGGCCTTCGGGTTTCCTCGGCATCAACACGAAAAGTCCGTACGAGAAACCGCCGCTCGACTATCGGACGGAGGCGTTCGCGCTCAATGCGTCGCTTGCGGATGCGGCCTTCGCGATCTCGCGCAACGTCACGCTCTCGGACAGCGATCAGGCGAAAGTCGCGCGCGCGAAATTCAACTACGCGCCGGCCAACCAGCCGCCGCGCGTGATCCAGTGCGACACGCTCGCCGGCGATACGTGGTGGTCCGGCAAATATATCGGCGAGCGGGCGAGGGAGTGGACGCGCCTCCTGACCGACGGGCGCGGTGTCTATTGCACGACGCAGCAGGAAGACAACGCGACGTACGAGGCGCTCAAGCGCGCGGCGAGCGTGAAACGGGTGGATCTGTCGCGCGTGGCGGTGCTGCGCGCCGGATCGGACTTCGACCGGCCGTACGAAGGGCAAGCCGCTTCGGACAATCTGCTCAATTACGCCGATCAGGGCGGCTTTGCGCCGGCCATCGAAAACCTGTATCGAACGGGCAATCCATTCATACAGGAGGTTGTTACACATTGGGGCGCCTGGCGCAAAGGCATCCCGCAAAAGTAACGCCACAGCGTTACAAAGCCGGTAACAAGGCCATGTTTCTGGCAGTAACAACTCTTTTACTGCGACCAAGTAACTATTACCTAACCTGCCGCGGATCGGTAATCGCCGATTTCGCGGCATTTTTTTGCTCTTTCACGTCCGATGAATGGCGAATAAAAGCTGGGTCTTGGCGTCAACGGAATCCCGTAAATGCCCGTTATATGGCGCGGAAGGCGATTATCAAGATAAAAACGAAGCCGCGCCGGGCGGACCTCGCAAACGTTAGACAAATACGCACCGGATCAAAGAATCGGTCAAATTCTCCAGACCGAAAAAATTACCGACCTAAAGTGTTGTTTGCAACAAAATATTATTGAGACACTCTTGCGTTAGGTTCAGACAGTTCTTAGAATCCGTCTCACAGTGGTTGTTACAAGATGTAACGCACTGAAACAAAGATTACGCAGTACGTAGCCGGGCAGAACGCGTCCGGTGAGGCACAAAAAAGACATCGGCAAAAAGCCGGCGGGAAATCGGGGATTTACTGGAAGTTGCAACCATGAACGGTCGCGAAACGCTGGAATCGATCCGGGAAATCAATTTGTCGTACATCATGCTCGCGCAGCGTCTACTGCGCGAAGACCGCGCCATCGGCATGTTCCGGCTCGGTCTGTCGGCGGAACTCGCCGATCTGCTGTCGGGGCTCACGCTCGCACAGGTCGTCAAGCTCGCGTCGTCGGATAACCTGCTTTGCGCATTCCGCTTCAACGATCACACGATGCTGTCGGCCTTGGTGCAGCCCGCGAAGAACGCGGACATCGCGCCGACGCACGCGGCAATCCTGCTGGCTGGCCAGCCGGCCGAACAGTTCGCTTAAGTGATGACGGAGCGAGCCATGCTGAAGAAGAGCCTCACTGAAGACGCCCAGGAAGTGTTCCGCGCCATCGCGCTGATCGAGCTCGGCGCGCGCATGCAAGTGCTGGAGAGCGAACTCACGCTCTCGCGCGATCGCATGATCCGCCTGTATCGCGAAGTGAAGGGCGTGTCGCCGCCGAAGGGCATGCTGCCGTTCTCGGCCGACTGGTACATGACGTGGCTCGCCAATATCCACGCATCGCTTTTCTATAACACCTATACGTTCCTGAAGAACGAAGCCGGCTGTTCGCATCTCGATGCGTTGACCAAGGGGTATCGGCTGTATCTCGAGCACTGCAACCATAGCGGCGCCGAGGCGGTACTCGATCTTACGCGGGCCTGGACTCTTGTGCGCTTCTTCGACGCGGGCATGCTGCAGATGACGGCTTGCTGCCGCTGCACCGGGAAGTTTGTCGCACACAAACATGATTTGCAGAACAACGTGGTGTGCGGGGCCTGCCAGCCGCCGTCACGCGCGGGGAAGACCAAGAAAGCGGCGGCCGCGAAACAGGCCAGCAAAGAAGCCGCGCTGGAGGTAGTGATGTCGAAGAACGAAGTGCCGGAGCATGCGGAGCACACGGTACTCGCTAACGTAGCGGCAGTAGCGGCGTTACAGCCGCAACGAGCTAGCCTGGTCGCACAGGCTGCTTAGGCGGTAGCGGCCGCCGGCTTTCCTTCCGGGGACTGTCCGCGAGGATGGTGGATGTCCGGCTCGCCGCTACCGCGTTTTACTTCCCGCCCGTTTTCCCGAATCCATAGCCCGGCGCCGATTGGCGTGCCGGGCTTTTTTCTTTTGCCGCCCAGTAAAATGCTTCGATGGCACGCGCTCTCGAAGATAACGGCTTGGCTACCGCACAACAGGGTTTTCTGCTGACTCGCCACTGGCGCGACACCGCGGCAGGGACGGAAGTCGATTTCTGGCTCGCGACCGACGACGGCCCGAGAAAGATCCGCATCGCGACGCAGACGAGCGTCGCGTTCATTCGCGCCGAAGATCGCGCGAAGGCGGAGCCTGTCGTCGCCGGCGTGCGCGACACGTATCTGCGCGAGCTGCCGCTCAAGGACTTCCGTCAAAAGCCGGTGCTCGGGCTTTACTGCCCGCAGTATCGTCAGTTACTCGCGCTCGAAAAGAACCTGAGAAGCGCCGGCGTCAATGTCTTCGAGGCCGATATCCGTCCGCACGAGCGCTATCTGATGGAGCGCTTTATCACGGCGCCGGTGTCGTTCGAAGGCGCGCCGCGCGACGGTTACATTTGCAGCGAACTGAAGCCCGCGCCGGATTACCGGCCGTCGCTGAGCGTCGTGTCGCTCGATATCGAAACGAGCGTGAAGGGCGATCTCTATTCGATCGCGCTCGAAGGCTGCGGCGCGCGTCAGGTGTACATGCTCGGACCGCCGACCGGCGCCGCCGAGCCAGCGGATTTCGCGCTCGACTATTGCGACACCCGCGCCGACATGTTGCGCCGCTTCAACGCGTGGATCGCGCATCACGATCCGGACGCGATCATCGGCTGGAATGTCGTGCAGTTCGACTTGCGCATCCTCCAGCGGCACGCCGACGACTACGGCGTGCCGCTTACGCTCGGCCGCGACGGCGGCACGGTCGAATGGCGCGAGCACGGCATGAAGCGCGATCACTGGTTCGTGTCGATCGCGGGCCGGCTCGTCATCGACGGCATCGAGGCGCTGCGTTCGGCGACGTGGAATTTTCCGTCGTTCAGCCTGGAGTACGTCGCGCAATCGCTGTTGGGCGAGGGCAAGGCCATCGACAGTCCGTACGCGCGCATGGACGAGATCGAGCGGCGCTTTCAGGAAGACAAGCCCGCGCTCGCGCGTTACAACGTGAACGACTGCGAGCTCGTCACGAAAGTTTTCGACAAGACCGAACTGCTGCCGTTTTTGCTGGAGCGCGCGACCGTCACCGGTTTGCAGGCGGATCGCAGCGGCGGATCGGTCGCGGCGTTCACGCATCTGTATATGCCGCGGATGCATCGGCTCGGCTATGTCGCGCCGAATCTCGGCGACGTGCCCGAGGAAGCCAGTCCCGGCGGCTTCGTCATGGATTCGCGTCCCGGTCTCTACGATTCCGTGCTCGTGCTCGATTACAAGAGCCTGTATCCGTCGATCATCCGCACGTTTCTGATCGATCCGGCCGGGCTCGCGCAAGGCATGGCGGCTTCCGACGAGACCGCCACGGTCCCCGGCTTTCGCGGCGCGCGATTTTCACGCGACACGCACTGTCTGCCCGCGATCGTCGCGCAAGTGTGGGAAGCGCGCGAAGCGGCGAAGCGTCAGCGCAACAAGCCGCTGTCGCAGGCGCTGAAGATCATCATGAATTCGTTCTACGGCGTGCTCGGATCGAGCGGCTGCCGCTTCTTCGATCCGCGTCTCGCGTCGTCGATCACCATGCGCGGTCACGAAATCATGCATCGCACGCGCGAGCTGATCGAAGCGCGCGGCTACGGCGTCATCTACGGCGATACGGATTCCACTTTCGTCTGGCTGAGGCGCGCGCGCAGCGAGGAAGACGCGGGGCGCATCGGCCGCGCGCTCGTCGCGCATGTCAACGAATACTGGCGCGAGCATTTGCGCGAGACCTTCGGGCTCGACAGCGCGCTCGAATTGCAGTTCGAAACGCATTTCACGCGTTTTCTGATGCCGACGATCCGCGGCACGGAAGAGGGCAGCAAGAAGCGCTACGCCGGCCTCACGACGCGCGCCGGCGGCACCGAGGAAATCATCTACAAAGGGCTCGAAACGGTGCGCACCGACTGGACGCCGCTCGCGCAACGCTTCCAGCAGGAGCTTTACCTGCGCGTATTCAAGGGTGAGGCATACGCGGACTACGTGCGCGAGTACGTCGGACGCACGCGGCGCGGCGAGCTGGACGAACTGCTCGTCTATCGCAAGCGCCTGCGCCGCACGCTCGGCGACTATCAGCGCAATGTGCCGCCGCATGTGCGCGCCGCGCGCATCGCCGATGAGTACAACGCGCGTGCCGGACGCCCGCTGCAATATCAGAACGGCGGCTGGATCAGCTATGTGATGACGGCGGCCGGTCCCGAACCGGTGGAAGCGCGCCACGCGCCGATCGACTACGAGCACTACGTCAGCAAGCAGCTTCAGCCGGTCGCGGACGGCATTCTGCCTTTCCTGCGCGACGATTTCACCGCGCTGATGTCCGGTCAGAAAGAGCTGTTCTGAGTTCCGAGTCTAGAAACGCACGCCGAAACCCGCTTCGATGATGTCCGCATCGCGGTCGTAACGCGTGACCATGCGATTCCACGTCACGCGCGCGAGCCATCGATCCGAGAAGCGGTAACTCGCCGACACCGATACGAGACCGGAGAAGCGTCCGTCGCCGGTGCGGTTCTGCGCCAGATCGTCGTTCTGCGTAATCGACAGATACGGCCCCGCGCCGACGCCGAGCGTCAGCTTGTCATTCAAGAACGCGCGCGTCGCCCAGAGTTGCGCGGCAACGCCGTCGCGGCGCGACTGGACGTGGCCGCCTTCGTGCAGATACGACGCGGTGAAGTCGAAGTAACGCCACAATCCGCGCCGATATTCGATGCTCTCCGCCAGATTCGTTTCCGAGTCGGGACTGTTGAGGATCGTCGTGCCGAGCATCACCGTGACTTCGTTGTTGGTGACGTTGGTCGTGCGCGACACGGGGCGCGCGCGCGGTCCGCGTCCTTCGGGCGCGTCGAGCTGATAGCCGATGCCGAAGAGCAGCGCGGTCGTGTCGGGACCGCCGAATGCCTGCACGCGATTGAGCTTCATCTCCGCGATCCAGCGGTTGTCGAAGTAATACGCCGCGCGCAGCGTGAACATCGCGCCCCAGCCGTGCGTGTTCGAGTATTCGCCGCCCGACTGCGCCTCGCTCGTATCGAAATAGCGATACGGCCCGGCGCCCGCCGACAATTCCAGCCGCTCGTTCCATAGCGGCAGGCGTCCCCATAACTGCAGCGCCTGCCCGTCACGGTGATGATCGGGAATATGGCCCTCATTGAGCCAGGAAAAGCTCCAGGCGGCGTAAGGCCCGAGCCCTTCACGATAATTCGCTTCCCACGAATACGTGTTCTGGCTGCTGCTCTGGAGTGCGCCAGCCAGAAACGAAAATTCCTGCGAGTGAGCCGCGCTGCTCGCAATGCCGAGTAGCGCGAAAGCGATCGCGCGAAGGGCCGTTCTGCAATGTCGTTCGTTCTGGGTTCTTGTCATCGGCGAGGTCGGATTCGGAAGGTTCCGGCAACTTTGGTGCGGTCTGTTTCGATGCAGGATACAGACTTAGGAAAACTCCCGCAAAATTCTGACTAATTCCTATTTCCACCGACGGCAAGGGGAAACGTTTGCGCGGAACAATCGCTCGGCATGCGTTCGCAGCCACTCACACGCGGGGTTACGCGTTTCGCGGACCTTGCGTAGATTGAGTTCTCCCAGTGCATTCAGGCAAACGAGGTCAGCGATGGACTCCACCCCAATCGAATATCGAGGCTGTGAGCTTTCGGTCATCGTCCAGCATCGGGCTGGAGAATTCGTCGCGACGCTTCTGATCGAGCGGCCGGGCGGCGTGCGGCGCGCGATCGGGCCGATGCGCGCGTTTGCGACGGCGCAGGCCGCCGCGAACTTCGCGTTCGAATGCGGCAAGGCGGAACTCGACGGCGCATCCGCGATGCGCGCGCCGCGCGTCGCGGTGTCGGGCTGATGCCGTCGCTCAGGCGCCGCTCGTGCGCGGCTCGCCCGAAGTCGCCGCCGCGGCGCCGTCCGGCGTCGCCGGATGCCGCGCGCGATACACCGCGAGCGCGCACACGCTGACCGCAGCGATCGCGACCGGCCCGGCTACCGCTTCGAAAATGCGCGGCGGCAACCAGGGCGCGCCGAGCATCGCGCCGCCCGTGCCGGTGCCCGTCACAAAGAGCGCACTCAGCGACAGCCACGCGAGCGCCGGTTTCCCCGCGAGATGTCCGAACGACGCGAGACTCGACGTCGCGCACACGAACGCCGCCGCGAGCAGCTACTGCGGATTGACAAGAACACGCGCAATAACAAGAACACGCGCAATAGCATCGCTGACCGCGCCGTCGACCCGTCTCAAGAAATGCTGAGAATCGGCCTATTCCTAGGGGCAATCCGCTGATTTGACGCAATAATTTACAAATCCACGAGACGGGCCGGATAAGCTCGGATGTTCCATCCGGGCGGGTCGTCCGTATCTGCTCGCTTTCCGTCTTCCGACTGTTGAACCGCCATGGTGACTCTGGTTAGCTGTTTCTCCGATCGCAACGCGACATCATCGCTCGACAATCACATCGAATATTGCCGGCGCGCGAACGCGAAGCATCGTTTCGAGCCGATATCCGGCTGCGTCGATTCGCTCGAATTGCGCACGCTCTATAAATACCAGTTGCTGAACGACGTACTGCGGGAGGCCGAAGAGGGCGAACTCGTCATTTTCGCCACGGAAAACGCGTTGTTCCTCCGCTTTCACGACTTCGAGCCGATCATGGCGGACCGCGACGTCCTGGTCACGAAAGGGCATTTCGGCATCAACACCGAGATGTTCGTGCTGCGAAACAATGAAGAGAACCGGCGCATGATTCGTGGCTTCGCCGCGCAATGCCGCAAATACTTCGAATACGGCAAGTTCGTCACGGAGGAGGAACTGCTCGAAGCCCTGCCGACCGTGCCCGACTGGGACGACCTGAACGGCGTGGTGCCGATCGCGTCGATGTGGGCGAGCCAGCATCCGGATATTCGTGGCCGCGAAGTCGTCGCGGTGTCGATCGTCTACACGCCGCGCCTTTACAGCAAGTACGGGCCGCTGTGGCGCGCGGTGTTCGCGCGGCATGTGAGCGCGTGTCACGCGTCAGGCGATCTTCGCTTTTTCGACGATGCAGCGCCGATGTCGAGCGATTCAAACGAGCCGCTTTCGGTGTATCAGCCGGGACGTCCGATCGCGGTCGTGATGCTCTATACGCCCAACATCGCGAGCTATGCGCGCTTCGGCGAAGCGAGTCTGCGTGCGTACTGCGAGCAGCACGGTTATACGCTTTACGTGCATCGCGAAGTGCCGGCCGATTTCGGCCGCGATGCGTGCGGCAACTGGGCCAAGCCTTTTCTTCTCAGCAAGTACCTGCCGCAGCATGAATGGGTTTTCTGGATGGACGCGGACATCATCGCGATGAACCGGAGCGTGAAACTGGAGAAGTTCACCGAAGGGCGCGAACGCGTGCTGACCGCGGACATCTGCGGCTGGCGTTTCAATTCGGGCGTAATGGGCTTTCGCAACACCGAGGCGAATACGAACGTGCTCGACGCCGTGCTCGCGAAGGTGCGCGAGATCGAGGACATCCAGTACACGTTTTCGAGTCAGGGCGACCAGTATGTGTTCATGGAGCAACTGATCGCGCACGGTCTGTGTCCCGAGATGGATTCGCCCGAACTCGTGAGCTTTCGCGAACTGAACACGCCCTGGTATTACGCGGACCGGAACACGTTCCTCTGTCACTTTCACGGCCTGAGCACCGAGATGCGGGCGCTGTTCATGTCGATGGATTCGGTGCCGGAAGGCGGCTTCGAAGCCATCGAACATGCGGCGCCGCGCACGCCGCTCCTGATCCGCAAACCCGCGTGATCGCGGCTTACGCGCCGGCCATCTTTCTCATCAGGCGCACGCGGGGATCGACTGCTTCCTGCAGCGCCGGCTCCTCCGCGAAATGCCAGGCGAGGCTGCGCGCACGCACGCGGCGCGTCGGCTTGACGTGCTGACGCCGGCGCACCAGCGAGCGCACGGCGCGCCCCAGCGCCAGATCGATGGCTCCGCGCCAGTCGCGCGCAATCGACGTCGCGACGACCTTGTTTTCCCGATTCAACTGCACTTCCACCTGACAGCGCTTGTCGACGCCGCCGCGCGGCCCGTTGATGTCCGACAAGCTGACGGTCGCCTTCGAGATCAGCCACGCGAGACGGCGAAAGACGAATTCGCTGCGCGCTTTCGCAAGCTCGTGCATCGCAATGGCTTCGGGGTCGCGGGACTTGAACAGGACTTTCATTGACGCCTCCTCGTTGAACATGGGTTCAGCGTAAAGGCCGGTCGCGATCCGAAAAAGCAGATTGAACGGAACGTGAGCTTCGAAAAAACCGAAGTTAGCTCGTGGCTCGCGCAAGCACCTGCTGAGTCAACGGATGATGCCGTCCGCGCCGCGACACGATCGCGTGCACTTCCTCTTTCACGTCCGGCGAGCGGCCGAGCCAGCGCAGTCCGCGCAACAGCGGCGCATCGCCCGCGCCGAATTCCGCGAGCGGAAACACCCCGAGGCCGCGCGCGCCGAACACGGCCATCAGCGCACTGTCCTCGAATTCGCCGACGATGCGCGGCGCGATGCCTTGCGCCTCCAGCCATCGATCGAGCCTTGCCCGCAGCGACGAATGGCCGGTCGGCAAAAGAATGGGCAGCGACGCGAGACTTTCAGGGAAACGATCGATCGCGCTCTTGCGCACGATCGAAGCCGGCCCGTACCAGTCGACCGGCGAGGCGATCAGCCGCTCGCTCGTGAGACGCAGATTGTGATTGTGCGGCGCGGGGTGGCTCGCGAGCACGAGATCGAGCCGATGCAGCGCCAGTTCGCCGAGCAGTTCGTCGGTCTCGCCTTCGTGACACAGAAGACGCAGCGACGGATTGCCGAGCACTGGCGCGAGCAGCGCGTGCGCAGCAAGCTTCGAAATGCCATCCGACAGGCCGACCGCGAGACGCGCGAGCGCGCCGCTCGCCGCCTCGCGCACTTCGTCCTGAATCGACTGCCCAATATGAAAGATTTCCTCCGCACGCGCGAAGGCCACCTGTCCCGCTTCGGTCATCGTGACGCCGCGGCCTTCCGGCTTGAGCAGTTGATGCCCGAGCGATTTTTCCAGCTCACGCACTTGCGCGCTGATGGTTTGAACCGCCATGTCGAGCCGTTCCGCTGCGCGCGCGAACCCGCCTTCCTTCACGACAACCCAGAAATAATGCAGATGACGATAGTTGAGCATGTGCCGTGCGTCCTTTTCGATACATCGAAAAAACCGAAGTAGGGCTTCGATTATCGCTGATTTTTTCGAGTACGAGTTCAGCCGATTATGGCGCGATACGTTCAATCAAAAACCCTGTTACTCATGGAATATCTCCTTTCGCTCGCCGCCGATCCCGCCGTCTGGGCCGCGCTCGTCACGCTGATCGTGATGGAAGTCGTGCTCGGCATCGACAATCTCGTCTTCATTTCGATTCTCAGCAACAAGCTGCCCGTGGCGCAACGCGCGCGCACGCAGCGCATCGGCATCATGCTCGCGCTCGTCATGCGGCTCGCGCTGCTCGGCACGGTCGCGTGGATCGCGCAACTGACCACGCCGGTGTTCTCCATGTTCGATCATGCGTTCTCGTGGCGCGACATCATCCTGCTCGCGGGCGGCCTGTTCCTCGTCTGGAAGGCGACCACGGAGATGCGTCATCACGTCGGACGCGAGCACGATGTCGTGCCCGGCGTCGCGTCGAGCGTCGGCGGCATGACGGCGTGGGCTGCGATCGGCCAGATCCTGCTGCTCGATCTCGTGTTTTCCGTCGACAGCATCATTACGGCGGTCGGCATGACCGAGCATCTGCCGATCATGTTTATCGCCGTCATCTTCGCCGTCGCGACAATGCTGTTCGCCGCGCAACCGCTGTCGCGTTTCATCGAACGCAATCCGACGGTCGTGACGCTCGCGCTCTCGTTCCTGCTCGTGATCGCGATGACGCTGATCGCCGAGGGTTTCGGCACGCACGTGCCGAAGGGCTACATCTACGCGGCGATGGGCTTCGCGGGATTCGTCGAAGGTTTGAACCTGCTTGCAAGGCGCGCGAAGGGCAAGCGCGAGGCGAGCGTTCCCGCGCGTAATTCCGCTTGCTTCTCGTCGTCCGAGTGACTACGTTATTCGTTAGCGAACGTCTAAATTCTTTCGGGTCCCGAAATAATCAACCGACAAATTCGCGCGCGTCGCGGCCATGGCGACCAATCGTCGGCGGAATGCAGGCGACAGGAGCGAAGATGAGCCCGCATTGGGAGATCAGCACGGTGAGCGAAGCGTTCGAGCCCATCGCGCGGATCGATCCATACATCGTGTGGGCGCACGCGACGCGCTATCGCGATCTCGGCGGCATGCCGCGCGGCCGAATTCCCATCGCCATCGAGATGAAGCAGGGCGGCGAGACCGCGCAGCAGTTCGCGCAGACGATCGAGCGTAACGGCTGGCAACGCTGGATCTGGATGTCGGCGCTCTATCGCCATCCGCCCGCGGGGCTCGAAGCGACGCGCTTCTGCACGGCTCACGTGACGCGCGAATTCTTCGCGCATCTGAACACCGATCTCGCGGGCAAGTTCGAGCGCTTCACGGAGGCGCTGGCGATTTCAACGCACGTCGATGCGCGTACGGAACGCGTGCCTGCCGATCATGCACCGATGCGCGAAGGGCTGGGCAATGCGATCGTCGGCGTGTGCGATGAAGATATCGCGTTCACGCATCCGCGATTCTCCGAGGATGCAAACGGAACGCGCACGCGCTTTCAATGCTTCTGGAATCAGAACGATCCCGCCGACTCCGCAGCCGGGCTCGGTTACGGAAGCGAGCTGCTCAAACATCAGATGGACGCGCTTCTGGGCGACGCGCGCCTTCATGCGGAAGCGGCGGGCGCATGCATGTACGATCCGTCGCGCACGCAATCGACAGCCGATTGCGACGCGCCCTTGCCGATGATCGGCGTACAACTCAAACGACGCTATCGCACGATGCGCGACGCGTTCGGCCCTTGCCCCGATGCGGAAGTACTCGACGCCGTCCGCTATGTCGTGCAGCGCGCGCAGGACATCGGCAGTGCGGCGTGTCATGCGCTCGTCAGTCTGAATATCGGCAATGTCGCGTGGCAGCAGGACGGCAGCTCGCTCATCGAATGCGCGCTCGACGAACTGATGGACAGCGGCGCATGCTCGGTCGTGCTTCCGTCCGGCAATGTCGACTTGTCGCGCTGTCGCGGTGCATCGACGCTCGCGGAGCGCGCGGAATCGGAGTGGCGCTGGCGCGTGCGCGCGCATTCCGAATCGCCGAGTCTCGCGGAAATCTGGTTGTCGACCGATGATGGAACGCCTGGCGTCGACGTGCAGATCGTGCCGCCCGACGACGTCGCGAGTGCATGGATCGGGCTCGGCAACGTCGGCACGTTTACGCGCGGCGGCGATCCCGTGTGCACCGTCGTGCATCTCGGGCGCGGCGCGCGCGGCGAAGGGCACATGATCCTCGTCGCGCTCGCGCCGACCGCCACGCGCAGCGGCGTGCGCCGCGCGACCGCGGGCGAGTGGCTCATCCGCCTGAGGAACAACGCGCGCGCGACCGTCACGGCCTATGCGTGGATGCAGCGCGACGAAACATGGGCGCGCGATCCTGCTCAACCGCGCGCATGAAGCGCGATGATCTCCTGAAGATCGAGGTCGTGCTCCAGCGAATGCAGAAGCTCATCGTGGATTTCCCCCGCGCGATGCATCCGCAGCAACTCCGTGCGCCCGGCGGCAATCGCGGCGAGCACGACGTCGTAGTGCGCGTGGCGGGCATCCGTCGGGAACTCCTCCATGTCCTCGAAGCGCTTCGTGAGTCCCGCGCGATACGTGTATTGCTCGAGCAGTCGCGGATGGATCACATTGCCATCGGCGTCGTGCACCAGTGGCTGGATCGCCGCCAGTTGCGCGGTCTCCATGCGCGCCCACGCCTGAGGCTCGCTGAGATGGCGTGACGAGCGCTCGTGACCGCGCGTGAGCGACAACAGCGCGATGAGCGGGCCGATTGTCGCGCCCTGCAGGAGCACGGTGACGAGAATCACCGCGAAGCCGGCAAAGACAATCAGATCGCGGCCGGGCATCGTCTCGGGCAACGAAAGTGCGACGGCAAGCGTCACCACGCCGCGCATGCCGGCCCAACTGACGACCGTGGCCGCGCGCCAGTCGGGAACGCCTGCGGCGTCCGCGCGCTTGCGTCCGGTGACGGTCCACGCGAGCCACTTCATCGCCTCGACGCCGAACACCCAGATAAAGCGCGAAAGGATCACGACCGCGATCACCGCCGCCGTCGCGGGTCCGAGGAGCGAGAATGCATCGCCGACGCCGCCGAGCCGCACCGCGATGCCGCGCAGCGACAGTCCGATCAGCACGAACACGAGCGCTTCCAGCACGAACACGACAACCTGCCAGAACGCCGTGCCGCGCATGCGCTGCGCCGCCGTGAACACTTCGTGCTGGTGCCAGCCGACGACCATGCCGCACGTGACCGTCGCGATGACGCTCGATACGCCGAGCTCCTCGCCCGCGATATAGCTGACCCACGACGTCAGCATCGACGTGGTGATGACGAGGTAATCGTCCTCGAGCGCGCGCATGAGCTTCACCGCGATGAAGCCCGCGACGATCCCGACGACGATGCCGCCGATCGCCAGCCCCGCGAAGCTCGCGACGGCGCGTGGCGCGCTGAACACGCCGCTCATCGCGGCCACGAGCGCGAAGCGGAAGAGCACGAGGCTGGCGGCGTCGTTGAGCAGGCTTTCGCCTTCGAGCAGCACCATCAGCCGACGCGGCAGCGCGACGCGCTCCAGCACGGCCTTGGCGGCGACCGCGTCGGGCGGCGAGACGACCGCGCCGAGCGCGAAGCACGCGGCCCAGGGAAGTTGCGGCACGACGAGATGTACCGCGACGCCGACGACGAGCGTCGTGAACGCGACCGCGCCGATCGCGAGCAGCAGAATGCCGCTCAGGTTCCGCTTGAAGTCGTCCCACACGAAGAAGTACGCGCCGTACATCAGGAGCGGCGGCAGGAACACGACGAGCACGAGCTCCGGGTCGAGCTCGAATTGCGGCAGGCCCGGCACGAACGCCATCGCGACGCCGCCGACGAGCAGTGCGGCCGCGGGTGGCAGGCGCACGCGCTTGGCGAGCACTTCGAGCGCGATGATGGCGATCAAGGAGACGAGCACCAGATTGAATGCCGTAGCGGCGTGCATGGAATGTCCTCGGATTGTTTGGGATTTTTTTGCGGCAGTGCGCGGCGGCCCACGCAGATGACACGCCTCGCGCTGCTACCATCGACGCGGGACCGGGCCGCGAGCCGGGGTCATCGTATCCGAAAGGGAGGAGTAATGAGACGAAAGTCGTCGGGCGTGGCTGTGGCGGCCGTTCTGGTGGGCGTCGCCGTGGCGGCTGTGGTCTATATCGCGAGCTTCGGCCGTTCGCGTCATGCGGATGCCCCCGTGCCGACGCCTTCCGTGCTCGCCGCGCAAGACGGCGCCGCGAGCGCGGCCGCTTTCGGCGACGCGCCGAAGCATCAGGAGACCGCACCGGGCGACCGGACCGCCGCGCGCTGATTCGCACTGTCTAGCGTTTGTCGCACGCATCGTAGCGGTCGCGTTCGACAGGAATATGACTTGCTCGATCTCCGACGATGTCATTCCACGCTCGTCGGGAGCACTTCGCGATGGGACACCATCCTGAGCAGATTCCACCGGCCGCGCTGCCCGTCGACGGGCGCGGCATGATCGGCAACATGAAGACGGCGGCGCTCGTGTCGCTTTGCGGCGCAATCGACTTCATGTGTTTCCCGCGCATCGACTCGCCCACGGTCTTCGCCGCCCTGCTCGATGGCGATCGCGGCGGCGCTTTCGCCATCACGCCGCGCGCGCCCAACGCGAACGTCAAGCAGATGTATCTGCCCGAAACGAACGTGCTCCTCACGCGTTTCATGACCGGCGACGGCGTGTGCGAGCTGCTCGATCTGATGCCGGTCGCATCGAACGGGACGCGCGCCGATGCGTTGCCGAACTGCGTGCTGCGCATCGTGCGGCTCGTCTTCGGACGCATGACGCTCGACGTGCGCTGCGATCCGCGCTTCGATTACGCGCGCGCGAAGCACACGGCCCATGCGGTGGAGAAGGGCGTCGAATTCATGCGCGACGACGGTGCGCCGTCGTTGCGGCTGCGCTCGAATGTGCCGCTTACGATCGACGGCCAGAGCGCATGCGCGACGCTGAATTTGGAAGAAGGCGCTTGCGCCTGCTTCGTGCTCGGCGAGGCCGAAGGGCTCGCCGACATCGACGCGAATCACGACTCGATCCTCACCGAGACCATCGATTACTGGAAGGAATGGTCGTCGCGTTCGACGTATCGCGGGCGCTATCGCGAAGTCGTGCTGCGCTCGGCGTTGACCTTGAAGATGTTGAGTTCGGAAGAATTCGGCGCGATCGTCGCCGCGCCGACCTTCGGCTTGCCCGAGGCGCAGGACGGTTCGCGCCGCTGGGATTATCGCTTCACGTGGATACGCGACGCCGCGTTCTCCGTCTACGCGCTGCTGCGCCTCGGCTACACCGGCGAGGCGGAACGCTTCATGAAGTGGATCGCCGAGCGCAGCCGCGATTGCAGCGCGCACGGCCAGTTGCGTGTGATGTATTCCGTCGATGGCGCCGACGCGCCCGAAGAAAGCGAGCTGAAGAGTCTCGTCGGCGAAGTGCCGGGACGGATCGTGATCGGCAACGGAGCGCGCGAGCAGGTTCAGCTCGATGTCTACGGCGCGCTGCTCGATTCCGTCTATCTCTACAACAAGTACGGCGCGGCCATCTCCTACGATGGCTGGCGTCACGTGACGCGCACAGTCGATTACGTCGTCGAACACTGGCGCGAGCCGGACAACGGCATCTGGGAGTTTCGCAACGGCACGCGCGCATTGCTGCATTCGCGTCTGATGTGCTGGGTGACGGTGGATCGCGCGCTGCGGCTTGCAGAAAAGCGCTCGTTGCCCGCGGCGCTTGCGCGCTGGTTCGAAACGCGCGATGAAATCCATCGCGACATTCACGAACAGTTCTGGAACGACGACATCGAGAGTTTCGTGCAGACGCCCGGCTCCGACACGCTCGACGCCTCTGCATTGATGATGCCGCTCGTGCGCTTCATCGGCCCGAAAGATCCGCGCTGGATCGGCACGCTCGATGCAATCGGCCGCGAGTTGCGCGTCGATCCGCTGATCTTCCGCTATACGCGCGGCTCGACGCTCGATGGCTTGCCCGGCACCGAGGGCGGCTTCTCGGCCTGCTCGTTCTGGTATGCGGAGGCGCTCGCGCGCGCCGGACGTGTCGACGAAGGCCGGCTCGTGTTCGAGAAGATGCTCGCCTACACGAATCATCTCGGGCTCTTCTCGGAGGAAGTGGCGACGAGCGGCGAGGCGCTCGGCAATTTTCCGCAGGCGCTGACGCATCTCGCGCTCATCAGCGCGGCGTATCAGCTCGACAGGAATCTCGATCGCGTGCACGTTCCCTGGACGTGATCGCATGAAGAGAAGAGGACGGGCGCGACCCCGTCCTTTGCCGATCAGTCGTACAGCACGGCGGCGATCTTCGGATCGTTCATGTTGGACTTGTCGTACCAGTAGAAGCCGGTATCGACCTTCTTCGGCAGCTTTTCGCCCTTGAGCGCCTTCATCGCCGAATCGACGACGCACCTGCCGATGCCGACCGGATTCTGCGTGATCGCACCCGCCATGAGGCCCGACATGATGTCTTCCTTCTGCTCCTTGCCCGAGTCGTAGCCAATCAGCACGAGCTTCTTGCCCGATTCCTTGATGCCGATAGCCGCGCCCGCGGCCGAACCTTCATTGGCGCCGAAGATGCCCTTGATGTTCGGATTGGCCTGAATCATCGCCTTCGCGATCTCCGCCGACTTCAGATGATCGCCGCCGCCATACTGCACCGATACGATCTTGATGTTCGGATGCTTGGACTTCATCTGATTGAGGAAGCCGTCGCGCCGGTCGATGCCGGTGCGGCTCGTCTGATCGTGAACGATGACGCCCACTTCGCCCGCATTGCCGATGGCTTCCGCCATCTTGTCGGCGGCGAGCGCGGCGGCGGCGAGATTGTCGGTGGCGCAGGTGGTGAGCGGAATGTCGCTATCCACGCCCGAGTCGAATGCGATCACCGGAATCTTCTGGTTCTGCGCCCGCTTGAGCAGCGGAACGGCGGCCTTGCTGTCGAGCGCGGCGATGCCGATCGCCTGCGGCTTCTTCGCGAGCGCTGCGGAGAGCATGTCGATTTGCTTGTCGACCATCGCTTCGGTTTCGGGGCCTTCGAACGTGATGCGCGCTTTCTGCTCTTTCGCGGCCTGTTCCGCGCCCGATTTCACGGCTTGCCAGAACTGATGCTGGAAGCCTTTCGATATCAGCGGAATATACGGCTCGTCCGCATACGCGGCGCTCGTTGCGCCGACGAGCGCGCCCGCTCCGATCAGTGCGCCGATGATTCTTCTTTTCAGCATGATGGATCTCCTCCAAAGGTCAGGTTATCGATTTGTGCTCGCCGTGCGAGCTTTGATGCTCCCTGTCACGCTCCGCCTTTCTTGCGCCGCAGAATGTCCGCATAGACCGCGAGAATGATGATGAGGCCGGTCACGACGATCTGCCATTCCTGAGCGACCGACATGATGCGCAAGCCGTTGGTCAGCACGCTCATGATGAACGCGCCGATGATCGTGCCGAGTATCGTTCCCGAGCCGCCCGATAGCGACGTGCCGCCGATGACGACCGCCGCGATCGCATCGAGTTCGTAGCCTTGTCCGAGCGCGGGCTGCGCCGAATTCAGCCGCGAGGCGATAAGCAGTCCGGCGATGCCGCAAATCGCGCCGCCCAGACCGTAGATGGCGATCTTCCATCGGTCCACGTTCACGCCCGAAAGACGCACCGCTTCCTCGTTGCTGCCGAGCGCGAACGTATAGCGCCCGAGCGCGGTGCGATTGAGCGTGATGGCGCTCGCAATCGCGAGAAAGAACAGGATCAGCACCGCGTTCGGAATCGGCACGCTCGGCAGGAAATAACCGATAAGCGAGTCCTGCGAGATCATGTAGAAGTTTTCGGTGTCGGTGAAGTAGATCGGCTTGTCGGACGCGACGACGAGCGATAAGCCCTTCAGCAGCATCATCATGCCGAGCGTCGCGATGAAGGGCGGGATCTTCATCTTCGCGGTCAGCGTGCCCGAGATGGTTCCGCATATCGCGCCGGTGACAATCGCGGCGATCACGCCGATCCACATCGGCAAATGCCAGTAGGTGAGGAACACGCCGCATATCACGGCGGTGAAGGTCATCAACGTGCCGACGGACAAGTCGATGCCGCCCGTGATGATGACGAACGTGGCCGCGATCGCGAGCACGCCGTTGACCGCCGTCGCCTGCAGGATGCCGAGGATGTTGTCCATCTGCATGAACGCGGGCGACGCGAAGCTGAAGAACGCCAGCAGCAGGATGAGGCTCGCGAACGCCAGCAGCTTCTGCAATGCAGTAGGCGAAAACACGCGCGCGCGCAGGCCGCCAATGCGTCGTTCGTTGGTGAGCGGCGCGGTATCCGTGGGTTGTGTCATGAGTTGACCTCGTGTGTTCGAAAGTCCGGCTTATGCCGCTTGCAAAGATTCGCGCCGCGTCGCGAGCTGCATGATGCGCTCTTGCGTCGCTTCGCCCGATGACAGCTCTCCGGTGATGCGCCCCTCGCACATCACGACGATGCGATCGCTCATGCGCAGCACTTCCGGAAGCTCCGACGAAATCATCACGATGGCCTTTCCTTCCTGCGCCAGCGCGCGCAACAGCTTGTAGATCTCGCTCTTCGCGCCGACATCGATGCCGCGCGTCGGCTCATCGAAGAACAGCACGTCGCAATCGCGCTCGAGCCACTTTGCGATGACGATCTTCTGCTGATTGCCGCCCGAAAGCAGGCGCGCGGGCTGAGTAGGCGAGGGCGTGCGGATCGCGAGCAGCTTGATGAAATGCGCGGCCGTCTTGCGAATCTTCGCGCGGCGCAGGAACATGCGGCCCGCGAGAAACTTGCCGAGGTTCGACATCACGATGTTCGATTCGACGTCCATGCCCGTTGCGAGACCGAAGCGCTTGCGGTCTTCCGACAGGTAGCCGATGCCGCGCCTCACCGCATCGCTCGGCTTTCTGATCGCGGCCTTCGCGCCTTTGACGAAAATCTCTCCTGATTCCACCGGGTCCGCGCCGAACACCGCGCGCGCGACTTCGGTGCGACCCGCGCCCATCAGGCCGGCGAAGCCGAGGATTTCACCGCGATGCAACTTGAAACTGACGTCCCGTACCAGCGGCCCGGCGTTCAGATGACGCACCTCGAGCGCCACTTCGCCCTGATGCGCGCCGCCGAGAAACGACGTGAGGTCGGTGAGCGTTCTGCCGACCATCATGCCGATGATCGTCTCGACGCTCGTCTCATGCGTGTTCACGGTCGCGACATATTCGCCGTCGCGCATCACGGTCACGCGGTCGGAAATCTGCTTCAACTCGTCCATCTTGTGCGAGATATAGACGATGCCGACACCGCGCTCCTTCAACTGCCGGATGATGCGAAACAGCTCGGCGATTTCCGCATCGTTGAGCGCGGAAGTCGGCTCGTCCATGATGAGCACGCGCGATTCGAAGGACAGCGCCTTGGCGATCTCGACCATCTGCTGGCTCGCGACCGTGAGCGTGCCGACGACAGTGCGCGGATCGAGATTCACATGCATGCGTGCGAGAATCGCGCGGGCGTCGTCGTTGAGCTTGTCTTCGTCGAGCAACAAGCCCATGAGCTTGCGAGGCTCGCGGCCGATGAAGATGTTCTGCGCGATCGTCAGATGATTCATCAGTTGCAGTTCCTGATGAATGATGCCGATGCCCGATGCCTGCGCCTCGCGTGGACTCGTGAAGTCGACCGGCTTGCCGTCGACGAACATGTCGCCGGAATCGCGCGTGTACACGCCCGCGAGAATCTTCATGAGCGTGGACTTGCCCGCGCCGTTTTCGCCCATCAACGCATGGACCTCGCCCGGCATGACGTCGAAGCGCACTTCATGCAGCGCGCGCACGCCCGGAAAGCGCTTGCTCAACTGATTGACGGAGATGAGGGGTGTCATGGATGTGGCATGAATGCTCGGTTTCGTTGGACCTGTCATACGTGCGTCGAACGGCTATGGCGCGAACTGGTCGGGCCGTTCCTGCGCCGAACGGCGCAATTCCGCGACGACCTGATCGAGATGATCGTGCATCGCCTTCGCGGCAGTGTCGGCGTCGCCGCTGCGAATGGCGTCGAAGATGCGTTCGTGTTCATCGAGCGTATGGACGAGGCGCTCCGGACTCGCGAGAAGCTGTCTCGCGCGATCGAGCGCGCTGCGCGACACGGCGACGATCTCCTTCACGCGCGGCAGGTTGATCGCGTCGAGCAGGATTTCGTGGAAGGCGAGATCGAGCGTATGGAAGGCGAGACGCTGATCGGTCTTCAGCATCATCCGTTGCTGTTCGAGATTGAGCGCGAGCGCGTCGAGCGTCGCGGCCTCGCGAATGCGGGCGACGCCGCGCACCGTCTCGACTTCGAGCGCGCTGCGAATGAACAGATGCTGATGAATGTCTTCGAGCGCGATGGGCTTCACGCGCGTGCCGCGCTGCGGCAACACTTCGACAAGACCTGCGTGCTCGAGCCGGGCCAGCGCGGCGGAAACCGGAAATCGCGAGACGCCCATGCGCTCGCAGACGGCCAGTTTGTCGATCATCATCCCAGGCTCCAGCGCCAGCGTGACGATAGCTTCCCGCAACGCTGCCTCGACTGCATCGGTCAGGCTGCCGCGTTCGCCGCTGCCGATCTTGTGCAGTGCATCATAGGGAGTGCTGACGGTCGTCGCTGTATCGAGAGACGTGTTCACCGGCGCTTGATTTTCGAGATGGATGCTAGCATGCTAGAAAGCATCGACGGCGTTGTCAACGCGTGCATATGCCTAGTTCGAAGATTGGGACGTAGCGACTTTTTCATCGGTTAAATCGCAGACTCGACTTGGTCGACGACGCTTTCGGAGGGCGTTCATATGACAACGATCACCAGGCTGTCCGTGAGGGACATTCGCTTTCCCACATCGCGTTCGCTCGATGGCTCGGATGCGATGAACGCGGCGCCGGACTATTCCGCTACCTACGTCACGCTCGAAACCGATTCACCGGAAGGGCACACGGGCCACGGCCTGACGTTCACGATCGGCCGTGGCAACGAGATCTGCGTGGCAGCCGTGAATGCGCTGGCGCCGCAAATCGTAGGGAAGAAGCTCGCGGACATCACCGCGAACATGGGTGCGTTCTGGCGTGAATTCACGTCGGATAGCCAGTTGCGGTGGATCGGCCCGGACAAGGGCGCGATCCATCTCGCGACGGCCGCGGTCGTCAACGCGGCATGGGACCTGTGGGCGAAGTCGGAGGGCAAGCCGGTGTGGAAGCTGCTCGTCGACATGACGCCGGAAGAGCTCGTGCGTTGCCTCGACTTCCGTTACGTGACCGACGCCATCACGCCGTATGAGGCTATCGCGATTCTGAAGCGTCATGAAAAGACGCGCGGCGAACGTGTGAAGGAAATGCTCGAACAAGGTTATCCGGGCTATACGACGTCGGCGGGCTGGCTTGGCTACGACGACGACAAGATCCGCCGGCTCGCGCGTGAAGGCGTCGCGCAAGGATGGACGCATTTCAAGCAGAAGGTCGGCGGAAACATCGAGGAAGACGTGCGGCGCGCGCGCATCTTGCGTGAAGAGATCGGCGAAAAATCGAAGCTGATGATGGACGCCAATCAGGTATGGGACGTCGACGAAGCCGTGACCAACATGCGACGTCTCGCGGAGTTCAATCCATGGTGGATCGAAGAGCCGACGAGTCCCGACGATGTGCTCGGGCACGCGGCCATCCGCCAGCGCCTGAGTCCGCTGATCGGCGTGGCGACGGGCGAGCACTGCCAGAACCGCGTGATGTTCAAGCAGCTATTGCAGGCCGAGGCGATCGACTTCTGTCAGATCGACAGTTGCCGTCTTGGCGGGCTGAACGAGGTGATCGTCGTGCTGCTGATGGCGGCGAAGTTCGGCGTGCCGGTGTGTCCGCATGCGGGCGGCGTCGGGCTGTGTGAGTACGTGCAGCACATTTCGATCTTCGACTATGTTTGCGTGTCGGCGTCGCTGGAGAATCGCGTGCTCGAATATGTCGATCATCTGCACGAGCATTTTGTCGATCCGGTCGTGATTCGCAATGGGCGATACATGCCGCCGCAGAAACCGGGCTACAGCATCGAGATGAAAGCGGCGTCGCTCGACAGGCATCGCTTTCCGGACGGTGAAGCGTGGCAGGGTTTGAAAAGGAGTTGATGATCGTTTGGCTACGGGCCGTGCGGGGTGATACCGGCGGCTCGTGGCGGCTGACGCGCGGTATGGCTGCGGTGTTTCCCACTTGGGACCTACAAACAGAACTCCGATAATTTGTGTTATGTAAACTGACGAAGTTGCGGTCGAGCGGTCTTCACGTCCGAAAAATCCTCGATCAAAAATTTTCGCCTGAGAATCCCCACAACGCGAAACTTTCCCCTATAATTCGCGGCTTCCGTAGGCTCGTAGCTCAGCTGGTTAGAGCACCACCTTGACATGGTGGGGGTCGTTGGTTCGAGTCCAATCGAGCCTACCAACGACATTCAGACGCACCGTCGCGATCGTATCGCCACGGTGCGTTTTCATTTCAGGCGCGTCAGTCCCAGCAGTTGCGGAATGCCACCGCGACGATCACCGGCACCGTCAGCACGAGCGGAATCGCGAAGTACGGCACTTCGAGATGGACGATCCACGTATAGATCAACCAGGCGACGCCCAATGCGAGCGTGGCAAGTCCGATGAGCGCCGTCAGCACGTTGAGCGTGCGTGGCGTCATCCGCTTGCGGGAGGCTTCTTTGCCCGACGGAGTTTCCATGGCAGCGGGCGCATTCGAGCGCGATACGAGTACGTCTCAATTTTATACCGCCGTGCTCGCCGTCGTATTCGAATTCTTTTGACGAAACCGTCCGCCAACATCAGCAATGAAGGGCCATGGGAAGACTTTCCGAATCGAACTCGATGTCGTCGGGCAGACGGAATGTCGTTCCCGAAACGATTCGGCGCGCGGTCCATAACGCCGCGAATGCGTCAAGCACGTCGTCCAGCGACGCTTGCGCGGGCTTGCGCGCCGCGAGCGCCGTATCGATCGAGCCGCCGAAGCATCGCACGAGCAACGCGCGACGCAATGCGAATCCCGATGCAATCGCCTTGCTTTCGCGCAGGCCGTGCGCCGGACCGCCCTGCTCCATTCGCAGATGCATGAAGCTCAACTCGGGATGCACTTCGAAGACGCGCACATCATCATCGGCGAGCGTGCGCAGCATGTCATCGACTTCTGCAATCTTGTTGCGAAGGTGAAATGCCTGAATGGAGATTCGTTTTCCGGTGACGGCCTGATTGACCGCACACGCTTCTTCATAGCTCGACGAGACTAAAGCCGCGCGAATCGGCGGCGTAAAGACAGAGCTTGCGCGCGGACGTCCGAGTATTTTTCGAGCGAGCGTGTCACACGTCCGAACGCCATTCGATGAAAGACCGATCGGCATATCCACAGCAACGATAGCATTCGCGCGCTTCCATTCGAGCAGATCTTCGAAGCGGCCGATAACTTTCGTCGCGATCGTTCCGGTGCGACCGCATTGCTTCGCGACGAACCAGCCCGCCTTGCAGCCATCGACTCCGTATAGATCGGCATGTACATCGCGCTTAATGTTCATGCTGCGATCGTATCAACGATCATGAAATCATGCGTATCTCTTGAACGCGGGAAAAAAGCCCGGCGGGAAATCGTTCCGGCCGGGTCAAAGCACGCCCCTGGAAATACTTAAAAGTTATGCCGTATGCCGAGCGTCACGGACAACTGGCGATCGCTGTTCGAATTCGGCAGATTGGGAATCTGCGCGTAATTCGCCGGTCCACCCGTCGCCGGATCGATGCCTAGTCCCGCGCCGACCGCCTTCTGCATGATCGCGACGCCATACAGCGCAGTACGCTTGGACAGCGCATAGTTCGCGCCGACGTTCACTTGATGAAAACGCGTCGATGAACCCCCGTCCGGCTTCGCATTGTTATAGATGTAGGCAAGCCCGAGTTGCAGGAACGGCGTCGCGGCATAAGTCAGATTCACTTCGCCGATATCGAACGCGATGTCGCGGCCCTGCGGATTAGCGCTATCGGCAAAGTACTGGCTATGCTCGAGACGACTATGCGTATAAGTCAGCGCGATAGTCGCCGGCCCGATTGCATAAGATGCGCCCGCGCCATACGCCTTCAACGCTTCCGCGTTCTGCAATTGACAATAGAGTGCCGACGGATTCGAACACGCGAAATCGCCGATGTAGCCGTTTGCTCCGCCCAAAGCCGCATCGAGCGGATTGTGCAGGTTCAGATAACCTGCGCTGATCGAGATGGGCAAACGCGTATAAGCCGCGGCGAACGAATATCCGCGCCGTTGCCCGAAGTCGCCTGCAATGCCGCCGAGGCTATAAGTGCCGCCCACCGAAAAGCCGTTCCAGTCCGGGCTCGTGTATTTGATCGCGTTGTTGAAGTTGAACGCTTCGTTAAGGTTATCGACGTCGCCGATATGCGAACCATAAAGCGTCGCCCACGAATTGCTCGATACGTAAGGCCCGAGGAAATCGCTATACGAGTCGTATTGACGTCCGAGGGACAACGTGCCGAACTGTTCGTGCGCGAGGCCCACCCAAGCCTGACGGTTGAATAGCGCCCCGCCCTGCACCAGGCTTCCCGTTCCCGTATAGAAACTGTTCTCCACGTTGAATTTCGCTTGCAAGCCGCCGCCGAGATCTTCCACACCGAGCAAGCCGAAGCGTGAAGGCACGAGATTGCCGCCGGAGAACGCGAAGTTATGCCCCGAACCGACGCTCCCGTCCGCATTGGTGACTTGCTGATTGGTCGTATAAGTCAGCCCTGCATCCACCGTTCCATACAGCGTCACATTGCTTTGCGCCGATGCGCTCGCGCACACGGCGAGCGCCGCTGTCGAGACAAGTTGCCGCGCGATCGTTTTAGTTGTCATGCAAGCGTCCTCACGCGTAGTTGATCAGCACCGACTTGGTCTCTGTGTACATGTCGATCACGGCGCGTCCGAGCTCGCGCCCGAAACCCGACTGCTTGAATCCGCCGAACGGCATCGCGTTATCCAGCAGCGAGTGGCAATTGACCCATACCGTGCCCGCCTTGATGCGCGGCACGAGCTTGTGAATTGCCGAGAGATCGTTCGACCAGATGCTCGCGCCGAGTCCATAAGGCGTGTCGTTTGCCTTGGCGACCACGCTGTCGATATCGTTGAACGGCATCGCGACGAGCACCGGTCCGAAGATCTCTTCGCGCACGACCCTCATCGAATGATCGGTATCGACGAGCACTGTCGGCTTCACGAAGAAACCGGCGCCGTCCTTGGGCGCACCGCCCGCGATAGCACGCGCGCCTTCATCGCGGCCCGCTTCGATATAGCTCAGCACACGATCCATTTGCCGTGCGGAAACCAGCGGGCCGATCTGCGTCGATTCATCGAGGCCCGGTCCCATCGGCAAGGATTGCGCGATCGCCGCGACACGCTCCATCACGCGATCGAATACTTTCTCGTGCACATAGACGCGCGAGCCCGCAGTGCAGACTTGTCCCGAGTTGAAGAAGATCGCATTGGCGACGCCTTCTGCCGCTTTATCGATATCGATATCCGGCAGCACGATAACCGGCGATTTGCCGCCGAGTTCGAGCGACATGCGCGTCATGTTATCGAGCGCCGCGTGACCGATAGCTTTACCCGTCGGCGTGGAACCCGTGAACGCGATCTTGTCGATGCCCGGATGACGCGCGAGCGCCGCGCCCGCCGTGCGGCCGAGGCCGGTGACGACATTCACGACACCCTTCTCGATGCCCGCCTCTTCGATCAGCTTCGCGAGCCGCAATGCGGAAAGCGGCGTGTCTTCCGCAGGCTTCAGCACGACGGTGCAGCCAGTCGCGAGCGCGGGCGCGAGTTTCCACGATGCCATCAGCAGCGGAAAATTCCACGGAATGATTGCGCCGACGACGCCGACCGCTTCCTTGCGCGTATAGCCGAAGAAATCGTTCGACGGGCTATATGGAATCGATGCTTCCAGCGTGCTGCCTTCGATCTTGGTCGCCCAGCCGGCCATATAGCGGAAACATTGCGCGGCCATCGACACATCGAGCCCGCGGGCGACCGTGACCGGTTTGCCATTGTCGAGCGATTCGATTTCCGCGAGCTCGCGCGCGTTCGCTTCGATAAGATCGGCAACGCGCAGCAAGAGACGCTCGCGATCCGTCGGCTTCATGCGCGACCATGCGGAGTCGTCGAATGCGCGGCGTGCGGCTTGCACGGCGCGATCGACATCGATTTCGTCGGCGCTCGGCACGCGTGCGAGCAGTTCTCCATCGGCGGGATCGATCACATCTAGTGTCGCGCCGCTCGCGCTATCGACCCATGCGCCATCGATGAGCATTTTTTTCGCCGATGCGAGGAATGCGCGCGTGGAATCGAGCATCGCGGGATGCTGGCTGTTATTCATCGGGTTGTCTCCTAGTAATGTTCCGGGACGGCGTTCACGCCGTTCTCCTGCAATTCCTTGACGAGCTTCATGCGGATACGCGCGACATCGGTGAGCGCGGGTCTGCGATGCGCCGCAATTTCTTCCGCCGTATAAGGCTTGAACGATGCGGGCCGCGATTGCTCGTTCATCGTCGCGAGCAACCAGTTCAAGACGTTCGCGAGCTCTGCGTCGTTCAATGCGGAATTGGCAGCGCCCGGTACTCGCATCACAAACTGACGGCCGTCGGGAAGCGAGACGAAATGACCGAGCGAGTTGCGCAATGCGGGCACCTTGCCGGGAATGCCCGAGCCATCGGCGGTGTGGCATCCCATGCAATTGAGCACCCAGTCCTGTCGCGCGCGCGCCGCGTCGTACGCCTGCGTCTGCGATGCCGCCGTCGTCGACAGCGCGGCCAGCGTCCCAGCGACGAGCATCGCCCGCGGCTTCATAGCCCCAGGCCCTTCACGACTGCTTCGCGACGCTGGTGCACGGCGGTCTGATCGAGCGGGCCCGCGCGCCATGCCTTGACTTCGGCGACGTCGAAAGGCTTCGCTGAACCATGCTGCGCGTTCAGATCGAACACGACGTAGTTCAACACATCCGCGATCTCTTCATCGGAGAGCGATGCGAAGCTCGGCATCTTGAAGTTATAGCTTTTCTCCTTGACCTTGATCGGGCCGAACATGCCATAGAGCACGGTGTGCCCTAATTGCGCGCGGCCATCGGCAGAGCCCGCATATTTGCCGGGATATTCGACGAGCGGCGGCGCAAGTCCGTCCATGCCTTTTCCGCCTGCCTGATGACAGACCGCGCATTTGCCATCGAAGGTCGATTTGCCGCCCGGGTAATGCACTGTCTGTGCGAAAGCGCCCGAAGCAAAGCTCATTGCGCCGGCGACCAACGCCGCCATCAAAACAGTTGCAGTCTTCATTGCGTTGCCGCTCCCAACAGGACCGATACCGAGCAGTGGTAATTCGAATTGCCGTTCGCCATGCACCAGTTGATATCGTTATTGAGCGATAGCTTGTAAAGCGGCTTTTCGCGTTCATTGCGATTGCAGAAGCAGCGTCCGCAGCTCGTCTTGCCGCAGCAGTCGTTGTACGACACGATGTAATCCGAGCCGTCGTGCGGATTGCGGCACGTTCCGATCCACGTGATCGGAGAAGGCGTCGTGCCCGGCGGGCAACTGCTCGACGTGCCGCCACAGCAGCTGCAAAGCCAGCCGTCGATCGCGCAATACTTCCAGTAGTCGCAACTCGTCGGATCATCGCTTGCCGATGAACCCGGCTTCTTCGGCTCCGTTGCATAGGCGGTGCGATCGACCGGCAACAGCGGCACCATTGCCGATCCGACCAGCACTTTCCCGAGCTTCGCCATCGCGCTGCGCCGCGAACTGCGTTGCGCGACGCCGCGCGCCTTATGTTCGAAGAATGAATCCAGCCATTTCATGGACGCTCACCTGTAGGAATGGAAAAGTTATCGGCGTCTTCAGGCGTGCTGCCCGACTTGCGCTTCGTGGTCGTGATGGCCGTGATGCGCGTGGTCATCGTGCTTGCCGTGCACGAATTCCTGCAGCGACGCGACACCGCGTTCCTTCGCTTCGAACAGGCTTTCCAGATGTTCACGCGTGTTCACGAGACCTTTCGCGCGGACCTTGCCTTCGTCATCGAGCAGCACGGCATAGGGCAGCTTGCCGATCTGATAAGCAAGGCCGAGTTCCTGCGACAGCACATACGGATATTGCGAAAGACCGGACTTGCGATAGAACGCGGCGTGCTCTTCGAATTCGCCATCGCTGGCAAGCACGATGTCGACCGAACCTTCGCGCGCCTGGATCGACGGAAGCAAAGGCAGCAGCTTCTTGCACACGGGGCACGTCGGCGAAAGGAAGAAGACGAGCGTGTTGCGCTTCGAGTTCGACAGGCCGCCGACCTTCACTGCGCGGCCGGCGATATCGCCGAGTTCGAACACCGGTGCGATCGCGCCGACGGCCGGTCCCTTGTCGATCATGAGCGCGCCCGCGGGCATCATGCGTTCATAGAGAATGCCGACTTGGCGAACAAGTGCGAGACAGATCGCGCCGAGCGCGAGCAAAGCGGCCCACGACAGTGCGGCCGAAATCATCAGGGCGGTTTGCATCATGAATTCCTCAGAGAATCGAGCTTGGGAAGATTGACCAGCAGCACGTCGAGCGTGAACCACGCGGCGACGGCGAAAAGCGTGCAGGCGCCTGCGCTCAGATAGTCGAACCACATCAGCGCGCGGCTCGTAGCGGGAATGAGTGCGGCGGCCGCGAGCGCGGCGAGCATCAGAGCACGCGCGACGTGCCACCATCCGATCGACTTAGGCGTGCGCGTCGATGAGCTTGCTGCGATGAAGCCCGAGCAGCCACAATCGATGTCGGTATGACCGCGCAGCACGTTGATCGCGAGCGCCGCGCCGAAGAGCACGAAAAGCGCGGCCAGCACGATGGCGCTGACCATGCGGGTATCGGCGAACAACACGCCGATCGCGCCAGCCGCTTCGAGTGCAGGCAACGCGAACGACAACGGCGTCACTGCGAACGACGGCAGCAAGGCGAACGCTTCGAGCGAAGCGCGAAAGCGTGATGGTTCGCGCCACTTCGGCGCCGTGCCCGCGAGTGCGATGATCGTCGCGCTTGCGATGCACACCATGAGAATGACGGGATCGATCATCGCGTCACCTCAAGGGTTGAGCAGCAACGTCGACGTCGTGCCGAGTTGCTTTTCGACATGCTGGCGCTTGCCGGTCGTCGCGTCCATCACGACGAGATCGGATGTCGGCGTGAGGCCGTAGAAGAGCGGCTTGTCATCGGTGCTGACCTGGATCGCGAGCAGCGGATCGATCTTCTGCTTCGCGAGATCCCAGCGCGCTACGCGCTTCTTGCTCTGCGTGTCGTAGACCCAGATCTCCGTGCCCGGCTCTTTATGCGAACCGTCCGCGCCCTTGTGCATGGCCACGTAAAGACGATGTGTGCCCACATTCAGCGCGGTCTGCTGCAAGCCTCCCGGACGCCAGCCTGCCTTGCGTTCCTGATCGCTCAGCAAGGACCACGACGGTCCGAACACCGGTGCATCGCCGGAGAAATCGGCGGTACGCACGTTGCCGTTGAACGTGGTGAAGAGATACTGGTTGCCGTCGCGCACCGCGTTGATGAAGGCCGGGTCTTTATCGACGTCGATGAACGCGTCGGAGAGCTTGCGGCTCGCTTCCTTGCCGCTTGCATCGAGCTTGATGGTGAGCGCCTTGCCGCTCTCGCACAGTGCCGAGAAGCGGTCATTGCCGCTCGGATACGCGAGCACGCAAGCATCGGTGTCGATCTCTCCGAGAACCTTCTTCGCGGCCGTATCGATGACCGTGACCGATGTCGACGGCGTAATGTTCGACACGTAAAGTCGGCTACCGTCTTCCGAGAGGATCGTGCTGTAAGGCGTCGGCACGGTCTGACCGTGCTTGGCCGGGATCACGATTTCATCGGTCACCTCGAGCGTCGTGTTATCGATGATCTCGACTACATCGGTGCGTGCGCCATGGCTGCCGCGCGCGAAATACGTCGTCGCGACATAGCTCGTCTTGTGGTCGGGGGAGATCGTGAAGCCCGGAGCGAAGCCTGCATCGATCTCGCCGAGGAAGCGCTTCGTGTCGCCGTCGAAGACATGAACGCGCGCATCGGTCATGCTCGCAAACGACACATCCGTCACGAACACGCGATGCGGGCTATAGGGCGGGACCTTCGCAACCGTCAGTTCTTCCGGCTTTTCGGCCGCGCCCGCGTGCGGCTGACACGCAAGCAGTCCATACAGTAAGGCCCCCATGGCGGTGGCTAGCCGTCTCATCTCCATCTGTGCGTCTCCTTGTTTATCGTCGAAACGACTCTAAAGACGACAATAAAAAGAAGCACTTCGGAACCGGCAGCGCGTGCGTGCCGAAATGGAGCATTCGAAAGGGAGCCGACAGAGATGAGGCTTTTCGCGCAGATTTTCGAAGCACGAATGCCGACATCAAGCCGCGACAATGCGGCCTGTTATCGGCAACCAGGAATGCGTGAAGCGCTGTTCAGCGGGCGCGCGGCGTTTGAGAGGGAAGTTCGCCGAACAGGCTTTTGTAATCGCTGGCGAAGTGGCCGAGGTTCGAAAATCCCCAGCGCATTGCAGCCTCGCGAACCGGTACTTCGCTTTGCGATGTCGTTGTAAGAAGCCGTCTCACCTGAGCAAGGCGCACGGCTCGCAGATAACTTACAGGGTTCATCTGCGTGACGGATTGAAAGCTGTTTTGAATGGTGCGGCGGCTCACGCGCAGTTTTTCGCATAAATCCAGCACCGATATCGGCTGCTCCGGACGCGCAAGCACGAGATCGTGTGCGCGCCGCACGACGTCGGCGCGGCACGCATAAGTGAGCCGGTCCTCGCGCGTCGGTACATGAAACGTCAGGAGGTCGAGGATGCTTTCCGTGACCGTATGTGTGAAGCGATGCGCGCCATCATCGGACAAAATCGGATTCCGGTCCGCCAGCACGGTCTCGACCGCCGCGATGATGCGCTTACCCGCACGCGCGCCGGCGGCGCCGGGAATGCTCAGCACATGACGGCTGAGGATTTCGTCCTGCACATCGACGCCCGCCGCGTCCGCCGCTGAAGCAAGCAATTGCGCATCGATGGCGACGCCAAGCATCGACATATCGGGCGGCGAATGCAGAAGAAATTCCTTGTCGCCGGGCGCGACGACGAGCGCGTTTTCGTCGACCCGCACGCCCTGAAACGAGAACGGCGCGCCACCGCCGAGCACGAGTCCGAACGTGACGAATCCGGCCGGCAATTGCCCGCGCTGAACGATACGCACGTTCGCAGATTCCTGAAAGACCTGAACGCCCGCTAATGAAACCTGCTTCACCGTGCTGCGGAATGCGCCCTCGCCCACCTGGTCATAGCGCTGCTCCCACCCAGCCAGCGCATGCGCGTGGTGGTCGGCGTCCTCGAAGGTTTCGTAGTTGGCGTACATGCCCTCCTCCTGCTGCTTGCGTCGCCTCGACGCGACTGCTTATAGGTTTTCAATTTTTTTGCGTCAAGCTTTTCGATTCTTCTTCTCTAGTGCCTGTTGCGCAATCCTAGGAATGCACGATTGAAAAACACATGCGCTCATGCGTAGGCGATCACGCGCTATCGCGAAGTTCAGTAATTACTTTAACAACTAGTTCGCAAGGATTGCACCCTGATAGTGCGCCCAAGAAGGTTCGCAGATCAGAAGTCTGCGTTTTGACCTCGCGACACGGCAAATCAGTCAAAAGCGCATCTATCGATAAATGCCGCCGATGTCGATTCAAATTTGCCTCACTGATGATCGCATCCCTTTTCGGCGAATTTGACGCCGATATCCTCCGCATCGACACTGCCTCACACCCGAACCTCACTTCCCAACCACCATGAAGCCCAAAAGCAAGCGCTATACATACGAGTGGTATGTCGTCGTGATCTGCATGCTGGCTTATGTGTTCTCGTTCATCGACCGGCAGGTGCTCGCGCTTATGATCGAGCCGATCAAGCGCGATCTGCATCTCAGCGATACGCAGTTCAGTCTCTTGCACGGCTTCGCGTTCTCGCTGTTCTACGCGGTGATGGGCATGCCGATCGCGTACCTCGCGGACCGTTTCGCACGTCCGCGCATCATCGCTGCGGGCATTGCGCTGTGGAGCGTCGCGACCGCGGCATGCGGCCTGAGTCAGAGCTTCGTTCACATGTTCGTCTCGCGCATGAGTGTCGGCGTGGGTGAAGCCGCCCTATCGCCGGGAACCTATTCGATGCTCGCGGATTTTTTTCCCAAGGAAAAGATGGGCCGTGCAATCGGCATCTATTCGCTCGGCTCGTTCATCGGCGGCGGCATTGCATTTCTTGTTGGCGGTTATGTGATTGCATTGCTCAAGCACGCGAGCGTGTTCGCCTTGCCGCTGGTCGGCGAACTACGCGCATGGCAATTGACGTTCTTCATCGTCGGATTGCCGGGTCTTCTCGTCGCCTCCGTCTTCATGCTGACGGTACGCGATCCCGCGCGCAAAGGACTTGCGCAGGACGGGTCGGGCAAGGTCAAGCGAGTCGCGATGGGTGATGCGCTGCGTTTCATCGCCAATCATCGCAAGACCTTTTTCTGCCACTACGTCGGCTTCTCGTTCTATGCGATGGGCCTGTACTGTCTGATGAGCTGGACACCTGCGTTCTATATGCGCCGTTTCGCTCTCTCGCCGGTCGAAACGGGTTATATGCTCGGCATCGTGATGCTCGTCGCCAATACGACGGGCGTCTTCTGCGGCGGCTGGCTCAGCGACTGGCTGCTGCGTCGCGGACACACCGATGCGCCGATGCGCGCAGCGTGGATCGGCGCGGCATGCATGCTCGCTCCTGCGATCGCGTTCACTCAGACGACGAGCCTCGCCGCATCGCTCGCATGGCTCGTCGTGGCGATGTTCTTCGCGTCGTTCCCGTTGCCGACTTCCGCCGCCGCCATGCAGGCACTTGCGCCGAACCAGATGCGCGCACAGATATCCGCGATGTTCCTGCTGGTATCGAATCTCATCGGACTGGGTCTCGGCACGACGCTCGTCGCGCTTATCACCGACAAGGTATTCGGATCGCCGCTCGCGGTTGGACACTCGATGGCCATCATCAATGCCGTGGCGATCGGGCTTGCTGCCGTGCTGCTTTTCGTCGGATGCAGCCAATACCGATCGAGTCTCGAACGCGAAACGCGTGAAGCGCGCGTGACGATCGATAGCCCGGGCCTGCATGAGAGCATGCCCTCCGGCGCGACGCCGACACCTCGATATGCCGAGCGCTTGTGATCCATGTTGCTCACTCAACGCGCAACGTCGTGTCAATCCGTATGGTGCAACAAGGGCAACGCGAAGCAGCATTCCAGTCCGCCGCCCGCCGCGCGTTGCGCCCAGATCCGTCCTTCGTGACGCGACACGATGTTCTTGCACAACGACAGGCCGATGCCGTTGCCGCCCGCCTTCGACGACGAGAAGCCGTCGAACAGGCGTTCGAGCGCATCATCGGGCACGCCTGGTCCGTCGTCGATCACATGCAGTTCGGCTGTCTTTCCGTTCGTCATCGCGGCAAGCGTGACGGTGCCGGCAGACGGTTTCATGCCGCTCATTGCTTCGACTGCGTTGAATGCCAGATTGAGGATCACCTGACCGATAAGCACGCGCTCGCAACGTATCGGCAACGGCTCGTGCGATGGCTCGATCCTGACCGTCACGCCTTCGTCTCGCGCGCGCAACTGGATGAAGTAAGCGACATCCGCGAGCACGTCGCGAAGATCGGTCTGAGCTTCGGCAGGCTCCCGCTTCACGATGAACTCGCGCACGCTCTTGATGATATGCGCCGCGTGCTCTGCTTGCCGGTCCGCTGCACGCAGGCCCCAGATCGCGCTGTCGATGGAATCTGGCCGCGCGAGCCGCTGAATCGCGCCTTCGATGAAGTTGCGCACGGCAGCGAGCGGCTGGCTCAACTCGTGCGCGATCGCGGTCGCCATTTCGCCCATAGCGTTATAACGTCCCGCGTATTCGAGCATCCGCGCTTCGCTTCGCCGGGCTTCCTCGATCGCCACTTCATCGCTGATGTCGCGGAAATGAACCAGTGTGCCGTCTTCGATATCGATGCGCCTGCACGTTATGCGCAGCCATCGTTTCGCGCCGTCACGACGCGTGATCGCATAGCGTTGCGCGGGCGTCGAATGTTGGCGCGTCGCACTGCGCAACTGGGTGACGAGCCGGTCGCGATCGGCTCTCGTGCAATAGTCGAGCGCGACGCCGAGCGGCGCATCGTTCGCGACACCGAGCACGCGTCGTCCCGATTCGCTGATGAAACTCACCTTGCCGCGCGGCGTCAGCACTGCAACGCCCTCACCCAGATCCTGCATGTATTCGCGCAAGCGTGTTTCATAGCGGCGCAATTTCTGCCGCATTGCATCTTCAGCGCTGATGTCGCGAAACTGCACCATCACAACTTCGCGTCCCGTGAGCGGTACGTATGTCGCGATTGCCTCGGACAGCATGTCGACGCCCGCGCGCGAGCGATAACACCACTCATAACTTTGCGGACCTTCCGTGATGGAGCGATCCATCGCATTCACGGCAATTTCGCGGCGATACCTGATGTCATCGCGCGTCATATCGTGCGCCTTGAGCGGAAGCAATTCTTCCACCGAAAAACCCAGCGCGATGCATGCTGCGCGATTGGCCCACACGATGGCCTTCGTTTCGGCCTCGTGTAGCAGAACGCATTGCGTCAGCGCATCGAGCAGGCGGTGGAAATCGTCTTCGGTGGGGAAGTTCATGTCGTGGCGCAGGGGATACATGGTTGCAACGCTAACCATAGCATCGGCGCGTCCCGCACGTCGCTAAAGATTTCTTTAGCCGGACGGGAGGCTTCACCGAATCGCACGCTCGCCTTCCCAATTGTTTCAGCCTTTTTGCATTCCTAGACTGGCATTACTGCGTGTGGCTCGAAAGCACTTCAACTCAATCTCATGCGCCATACGAACGAAAAGGAGATGTCCCCATGTCAGCATCCGCGATTGCAGTCGCCCTTCGCGACGATCTGTCCAGTCAAACCGACGCGATAGCGCTCGACGATGTGATCGCCGAAATCGCCCGGCGTCGCGATGAATTCGACCGCGTGTCGCACGTACCGCGCGATGTCATCGATAAGCTCAAGCGCGCAGGTATCTATCGTGCGGCCACGCCAAAACGATTCGGCGGTGACGCGCGCGCACCGGGAGAATTTCTGCAGATGATCGAGCGCATCGCTGTCGCTGACGGCTCCGGCGCATGGGTCGCGAGTTTTGGATCAGCGAATCTCTATCTCGCCGCGTTGCCGCTTGCGACGCAAGCTGCAATCTACGCCGACGGTCCCGACCAGGTGTTTGCGGGCGGCCTCTTCCCCGTTCAGAACGCACAGCCAGCATCGGGCGGCTATCGCGTGAGCGGCACATGGAAGTTCGCGAGCGGCTGCAAGGGCGCGGACTGGCTCGGCGTCGGCATCGGCACCAGCAAGCCGGGTGAAGCACCAGGCAAGCCGCGTACGGCCGTGTTTCGCCCCGCGCAAGTCGAGATCGTCGAGAACTGGAACGTCGTCGGCATGCAGGGCACGGGGAGTCACGATTTGCGCGTGACGGATCAATTCGTTGCTGAAGACTGGACCTTCGTTCGCGGTGGCCCATCAACGGTCGATGAACCGCTCTATCGCTATCCGACCATCGCTTATGCGGCGCAAGTGCTCGCCGTCGTGAATCTCGGTCTGGCGCGCGCAGCGCTCGATGTCGCGAATCATATGGCCGGAGGCCGCAAGACAACGACAGGCGCGCCGCAACTCGCCGACCGCGCCTACTACCGGATCGAGCTTGCAAAAGCGGAAGCGCAACTGCGCAGCGCACGGGCCTTCTTCTACGAATCGACCGACAGCGTATGGCAATCGATTCTCGCGGGCAATGAAGTTATGCCGGAACAAGTGAGCCTGCTACGCCTCTGCGCAACGCAGATTGCGCGTGAGGGCGCCGATGTCGTGAATCGCGCCTATCGACTAGGCGGCACGATGGCGATCTATCGCACGCATCCATTGCAACGCCTGATGCGCGACGCGATGGTCGTCACGCAACACGCATTTCTCGGCGAAGGGAACTACGACGGCGCGGGTGCCGTGTTCGTCGGTGTGCCGCCCATTCCCGGCTATCTTTGATCCCCATTCATCGCATAACGCATAACATCAGGAGTAACGCTTCATGACCGATAACCGAAACCTGCCTTTGCGCGTGCTCTTTTGCTGCGGCGTAACGCAGAACTTTTTTGATTTGCCGCGCGAGAAGATCGGCGAAGTATGGCAAGCCTACGGCAAGATGCTCGCTGCTGCCGAAGCGATGGAGAACGTGCGCGTGTTGGGCGTGATGGACGACGATCGTCTCGTCGTCGGCCAATCCGATGGCGCGCCGTGGACCTTCTACATCATGGCCGACGTAGCAGACTTCGATACGGCCGCCGCGGTATGCAATCTCTATCGCACGACGCCCGTCGGCGAATACAACCTGTGGCGTTATGGAAAGATCGAGGCGCGTGTCGGACGTGCATTGTCGGTACCGTGATGCAATGCTCTGCGCCGTCGCCGCATACATTGCGGCCGCTCTCGCCCATTAGAAAAGGAACTCGAATATGTCCAAGAGAATCGCGCTCATCACGGGTGCCGCGCGCGGCCGCGGCGCCGTGGTCGCGCGCCGCTTTCATGCCGCAGGCTATAGGGTTGCGCTGGCCGATATCGCAATCGAAGCAACGCAAGCGCTCGCATGCGAGCTGAGTGCGGACCAGAGCAGCGCATTCGCCATCAGGCTGGATGTGGCATCGAAGACGGACTTCGAACACGGACGCGATGCCGTGCATGAACGCTGGGGCCGAATCGATGCGCTCGTCAACAACGCGGGTGCATCGAAAGTCGTGCCCGTGATGGAGATTACCGCAGAGCAGTTCGATCAGGTCATCGATATCAATCTGCGCAGCGTGCTCTTCGGCTGTCAGGTATTCGGCCTCTATTTCGCGGATCGCGGCGCGGGTCGCATCGTCAATATCGCATCGCTGGCGGGACAGAACGGCGGTTCGGCGACCGGCGCGCATTACGCGGCCGCCAAAGGCGGTGCGATTACATTGACCAAGGTTTTTGCGCGCGATCTGGCCGCGCGCGGCGTGACCGTCAATGCGATCTCACCTGGTCCGCTTGACCTTCCGATCGTGCATGAGAGCCTGCCTGCCGACAAACTCGACAAGGTTATCGCCGGCATTCCCGTGGGACGTCTCGGCTCGGCCGATTACATCGCCGACGTGGCCGTGCTGCTCGCATCACCAGATGCGTATTTCGCCAACGGTGCATGCTGGGACGTGAACGGCGGCCTTTACATGCGTTAGCGAGTTCGAATCATGCGCGCTCGTCGCCGGATGGGCTCCATACTTCGAGCACATCGCGCACGAGCGTCGCGATGGACGCAGCTCCGAGCTTGTCCTTGATGCTCGCGCGATGCACGTCGACGGTCTTGACGCTGATCTGCAGATCGGCGGCGATGCGCTTGCTCGCTTTGCCCTCGATCACGCCGCGCAAGACCTCCTTCTCGCGCCCGGTCAGCGAGTCGACGCGCTCGCGCAACTCGCGTTGCCGCTGGTCTTTCGCGTGACGCTGCATCGCGAGCTTCATCGCGCGCTGCACGCGATCGAGCATTTGCTGGGAGTTATAGGGCTTCTCGACGAAATCGATCGCGCCATGCTGAAGCGCGCGAACGGACATCGGAATGTCGCCGTGACCGCTCACGAAGATGATCGGCAAAGTCGCACCGCGGCGGTTGAGTTCGGCTTGCACGTCGAATCCGCTCGCCTCCGGCATCCGTACATCGAGCACGAGACAAGCGGGACGACTCACATCGAATGCGCGCAGAAAATCGGCGGCATTGGCGAACCCTTCCGACTTCACGCCGACTGAATCGAGCAGCCATGCAAGCGAGGTACGCATGCCGTTGTCGTCATCGACGATATAGACCATGGGAGCGGAAGAATTCATTGCGATTGCTCTTTCGATGCGCGCATCAGGGACCAAGCGCGCCGGAGGATTCGGCTGTCTCATCGCAGGGTCTGTTTTTTGATGCGCCAATGATAACCAGCCGAAATTCACCGCGAAAGTCCTTTCTTTACCTCGATGACGCGAGATAGGTAAAAGCTTTAGTGCGTTCGGTAACTACGCCGGGCGAGCGGGCGGGACGTGCCGATTTTATTTGTGCGGTTCAGCGCGTACGCTTGATTGACCATTTGCTATACACAACCTGAACATGAAACGAACAGGAGACGCTCCCATGTCCGCGCTGCCCCGTCCCGACCTTTCCGATATCGATCAGGTGCGCAAGCTGTTCCGCCAGGCCATGGCTCATCTGGGCGCAGCAGTGAATGTGATTACGACGACAGGCACGCATGGCCGCTGCGGCATTACTGCGAGCGCGGTGTGCTCGGTCACGGATGCGCCGCCTACGCTGCTCGTCTGCATCAACAGGTCGAGCGCCATGCATGCCGCATTCGTGAACAATCGCAATGTGTGCGTGAACGTGTTGCCGGGTCACCTCGAACAGATCGCGCGACACTTCGCCGGTCTCACGCAATTGTCGATGGACGAGCGCTTTTCGTTACCGGTGTGGGACGAAGGCGCGAACGGCGTGCCGGTGTTGCGCGATGCGCTCGCCAGCCTGCAAGGGACGATCGTCGAGGCGAAGGAAGTGGGATCGCACTCGGTGATGTTCGTGCAAACCACCGCGATCCGCGTGCGCGACGACGGCGATAGCCTGATTTATTTCGATCGAAACTTTCATCGCGTGCCGCGTGCATGTGATGCGCGGTAGTGTGCGCGCGAGCCTGATTCGTTTTCAGGCTCGCGCACACTGATCAATTCAACGCCGAAAGACGCGTATTCAGCCGCGCACGCGTGATCGCTGCGATTTGCGCGAGCGCCTCATCGAGTTCCTGCTGCGTGCTGCGTCCAATGCGACGTTCGAGCGCGCTGAAGATGCCTTCGCGCGTGTAGTGCCGCACGCAGATGATGAACGGAAAGCCATGCCGCTCGAGATAAGCTCTGTTGAGACGATCGAGCGACGCTTCCTGTTCCATCGACATGGCATCGAGCCCGGCGCTCTTTTGTTCGGCATCGGAATCGGCCGTCATCGTTCCCGAGCGAATGTTTGCGCCCGATAACAACGGATGCAGGTTCAGAAATGCGCGCTGGCTTTTATCGTCCAGATTGCGGATGACATCCATCATCGCGTCATGCAAGGCATTGGCGGATGCGAACGGCCGCACGCTCCACGCGCCCTCCGCCGCTTGCGGAAAATGCTCGAACACGCTTGCGAATGTACCAATGAATGCCGCGCGGTCCAGCGAATTGACCGGCTCCAGGTTGATCGACTGTGACATGCTCGCGTCTCCTATGGCGTGTCGATGGCAATTCGTGCCGAGTATAGGAACCGCGCGATCGGGCGGCGAGACAGCCGATCCTATTGACCGCATAACAGAACACGATAGCGCTACGCGCGATGCATGTCGCGCAGCGCGCGCAATTCCTGAGCGGCCGCCGTCAGCATGCCGCGCAGCCAGACGTGCGATGCCGAGCGATGCCGCGACGGATGCCACAACTGATAAAAGCGCATGAACGGAAATTCAATCGGGGCGTCGAGCACAACGAGCGGAAGATGCTGCGCGTGATAATTCGCGAAATGCCTGCCGGTCGTGAGAATAAGATCGGTGCCCGGAATCAGGCTCGGCGCGAGATTGAAGTACGGGCAGCTCACGCGGTTATCGCGATGCACGCGCATGGTGCTGAGTCCCGTATCGACGACGCCGCGCTGATCGCGCGAATATGGCGTGGGCACGATATGCGATGCACTCAGATAGTCCTGGGCATCGAACTTGCCTGATTGCGCATAGACGCTATCGCGCGCGACCACGCACACGACATCGTCCTCCAGCAATACCGACAAATGAAGATGCTCGGGCGGATTGGGCCAGTTGCCGATCACGATATCGGGCGAGCCTTCGGAAAGCCCCTGTTCGTAATTGAATGAAGCCGAAAGCGGCACCGCAATGAGGCGCGCGCGTGGTGCAGCGTGCCTGAATTCGCGCACGACATGCGCAAAAAACGGGGGCGCCAGGTAATCGGGCATTCCGACGGTAAAGCTTTGCTCGGTTGTCGCGGGATCGAAATGATCGTCGGATACGAGCAGGTTATCGAGCGCACTCAATGCGGCCTGTGCGCTCTGCGCGAGCTGAATCGCGCGTTCGGTCGGCACCATCGCGTTCTTTTCGCGCGTAAGCAGCGGATCGTTGAAGATGGCGCGCAGACGCTTGAGCGCCGAGCTGATGGCCGGCTGCGACTGGTTCATACGAATGGCCGTGCGTGACACGCTGCGTTCCCCGATCAGCGTGCACAGCACGCGCAGCAGATAGGTATCGAATGGATCGTCGGTGCGATTCATGATGATTTCGGTGTCTCTATTGTTCGCGTGGCTGCGCCGCTATTTTGCCAGCCGGCACTGCGGGAACCGCTTCATGCGAGGCGCGCTAGGGTAATCCATAAGGCGTGAAAAGTGCGGCGAAAAACCGTGCAAAGCCCTATCGCACAAGGCTTTCGAACCCATATACATGTTGCTATGGGGCCTATTGGCTCGTCCCCCGTTCCCGATTTTTTGGCCGTTTCTATACTTGCTTCCAACCGAGCGCACGGCCGTGTCCGCGCGACGCAAACCGACTGGAAAGGAGAAACCATGTCGCTCATCAAACAGGAGATGCCGGTTTTCGCGAGCGCGGTAGAAAGCGCCGAAGCAAGCGTCTATCGCAAGGTTTCATGGCGCCTGCTGCCGTTCCTCGGCGTGCTGTGGGTGCTCGCATGGCTGGATCGCGTCAACATCGGCTTCGCGAAGCTGCAAATGCTCGACTCGCTGCATTTCAGCGAAGCCGTATACGGTCTCGGCGCGGGCATCTTCTTCATCGGCTACTTTCTCTTCGAAGTGCCGTCGAACATGCTGCTGCAGAAGATCGGCGCGAAAAAGACCATCATGCGTATCACGATATGCTGGGGCGTCATCTGCATGTTGCAAACGCATGTCACCACGCCCACGCAGTTTTATGTCCTGCGTTTCCTGCTCGGCGCATTCGAAGCAGGGTTTTATCCGGGCGTCATTCTTTACCTCACTTACTGGTATCCGTCGCAGCGGCGTGCGCGCGCCTTCGGCACGTTCATGTCGGCTTCTGCGATCGCGGGCGTGCTCGGCGGTCCCCTCGCCGGCTGGATCATGACGTCGATGGGCGGCGTGCACGGCATGCACGGATGGCAGTGGCTCTTCATCATCGAAGGTATTCCGTCGGTGCTGGCCGGTGTGTTCGCGTACTTCTACATGACCGACAAGCCCGAGCAGGCGCGCTGGCTTTCCGATGATGAAAAGCGCGTCGTGCTCGATGCCCTGCAACGCGACAACGCAGCGATGGGCGAACGCGGTCACGACTGGCGCTCGCTCTTCAAGAACCGCAAGGTGTGGCTGCTGATCGCGATCTTCTTCTGCCTGCTGTGTGCGAACTCGACGCTCACTTTCTGGATTCCCACCGTCATCAAGGACGTTGGCATCAGCACGCCGATGGCGGTCGGCTGGATCGCGGCGGTCGCCTATTTGTGCGGTGCTGCGGGCATGATCATCAACGGCGCGCACTCGGATCGCAGCAATGAAGTGCGCTGGCACTTCAGCGGTGCGGCAATCGTCGGAGGCATATCGATGGCCGCGCTCGCGATGCTGATGGGTTTCGACAAGATCTCGCCGGTGATCGCGCTGCTCGCGATGACCGCATCGCTCATCGGCACCATGAGCGCGATTCCCGTTTTCTGGCAATTGCCCAACCGCTATCTCGCTGGCAGTGCGGCCGCAATCGGCGTGGCGCTCATCAATTCCGTCTCCAATCTCGCAGGCTTCGGCGCGCCCTATGTGATGGGACTCATCAAGAACGCGACGGGCAAGGTGACGACCGGCCTGTACCTCGTGGCCGTAATCGAAGTGCTGGCCGCGGTGCTCGTGATCGTCGGCATCCGCAAGCTCGGCAACAAACAAGGGGCCTGACATGCGCGACAAGAACACATCATCCCCTGCATTCGACGTGAGTCGCCGTCGCTTTGCTCTGCAATCCGTGGCACTTGGCGGCAGCATGCTGATCGCGAAGACGGCGCTGTCCGCCGATGCACCCGCGCCGAATCAGACGACCGGCCCGGTGCAACAGGATGGCCTGAGCCCACGCCTCACGATGCACGGCCTGGACACATGGCATGGCACGCCCGCTTCGGGTATGCGCGTGGAGCTGTTTGCGATCGACGACGGGCGTTCGAAGTTCCTTCAGACGATCACGCTGGCTGCAAGCGGACGCAGCGAGCCTCCCCTCCTGATCGGCGATACCTATCGCGCGGGGACTTATGAGTTGTTGCTGCATGTGGACGAATACTTCGCCGCACGCAAGGCGGATCTTCCGCAGCCGATGTTTCTCTCGAAGATCCCGCTGCGCTTTCGCATCACGGACGTCAATCAGCGCATTCATTTGCCGGTGCTGTTCGGACCGTGGAGCTACAACTACTACCGCGGCAGTTGAGCCGGAAAGTACTCGAACGCGAGATCAGGAGAAAACATCATGGCCGCAGGCATTACCACGCACGTACTCGACGTCGCACTCGGCAAACCCGCCGCCGGGATGCAGATCGAATTGTTCGATATCGGCAGCGAGCCGCCCACGCTGCTCGCGCGCACGCGCACCAATCGCGACGGACGCACCGACTCGCCGATCCTGCCGGCGGCGCAAGCGCGAGCGGGGAATTTCGAGTTGCGCTTCTGGGTCGCCGATTACTTCAAGACGCCCGATGTCTTCGCGGACGTCGTGCCGGTTCGCTTCACGCTCGCCGATGCGACGCAGCACTATCACGTCCCGCTGCTTTGTTCGCCTTGGAGTTTCGGCACCTATCGCGGAAGTTGAATCAGCGCTTACTGCAATTGACGATTGATGTTTCGCAACATGGAGACGCGCACGAACGGATAAGAAAATGTCTAAAGCAACTTCCATTTCTTATTCGAACCGGAGTGAAATCTGGATTTGCAATGTGCGTCTCACCACTTACCGTCCTGGAGCGATATTCTAGACTTTCCACTGCTACGCATTTACACGAATCTCCTCTAGCGCATTGCGGATGTGCATGGCATAGTGCGATCGACGATCTATTAGAGGTAACTCATGTCAACGCTAGAAAGTATTCAGGCGCGTATCGAAGCACTTCAAGCGAAAGCGGATGCGCTCGTTGCAAAACAATCCGAGAATGCGCTGCAAAAGATTCATCACCTGATGTCGAGCCATGGATTGACCATCTCGGACATCGAAAGCTATTCCGGTTCACGCAAGAAGGCGGGCAGTTCGGCTTCCGCGAAGAAGCCCGGCGCAGTCGCCTATCGGGATCCAAAGACCGGTGCGACCTGGAGCGGCCGCGGACGCGCGCCGGGCTGGATCGCCAATGCAAAGGACCGTAGCAAGTTTGCGGTTGGAGCAAGCGCGCAGGGAACCAAGGCTAAAGGAAAAACGCGCGCTGCGGTCAAGCGCAAAGCAAAGGGACAACCGCGCGGTCCTCAACCCGCGCTCTATCGCGATCCGGAAAGCGGCGCAACGTGGAGCGGTCGTGGCCGCGCACCCGCATGGCTCGCATCGGTTAAAGATCGGACACCGTTTCTGATTGCCTGACACTGTATTCACACAAACGGCGGAGTTCGTGCACGACTCCGCCGTTTTCTTTGCGGTCCGGAGTTTCAATCTATACACGCGGATCGAAATCGAATTCGATCCTGATGCCGCCCGGTTCGTAAATCATCATGTGGCGCTTTGGACCGGCTCCTAGCAGTTCCGGCGCGAATTCCACTGCCACTCCCGGCCATGTCGACACGCGCTCGAGAATCGTCGCGAGTGCGGCTTCATCCGTTGCGCGCAATGCGAGATGATGAAGCCCGATATTCTTTCGCCGATCGAATGCTATAGGCGCCGATTCATCCTTCACCTGCCATAACGTAACCAGCAGCTTTCCGTCCGATACGAATACGGCGGGATACTCGGACCGCTCGCCGACGATCTGCCAGCCGAGACATTGAACGAAAAAGTCACGCGTTGCGTCGAGATTGCGCACGGTGAGACCTACGTGATCGATTCCAGATGTCAGCATCGCTTCCTCCGCGTGCATTCGAGCGTTCAGGAGAAAGGCCCCCGAACATTCGACATGCTTATGCCAGCGTCAATTTGACGTCGATATTATTGCGCGTTGCATTCGAATAAGGACAGACGATATGCGCCTTGTCTACAAGCGCCTGTGCCTCGCTGCGATCCATTCCCGGTAGCGAGATCTTCAATTCGACCTCGATGCCGAAACCGTTCGGGATTTGACCGATGCCCACGCTGCCATCCACCGCGACATCTTTCGGCAGCGTGATCTTGTCGCGAGCGGCGACGAATTTGATCGCGCCGATAAAGCACGCGCTATACCCTGCGGCGAAGAGTTGCTCGGGATTGGTGCCATCGCCACCACCGCCGCCGAGTTCTTTCGGGGTTGTCAGCTTGAGATCCAGATTGCTTTCGGGCACGGTCGCGCGGCCGTCGCGCCCGCCAGTGACATGAGCATGTGCACGGTATAGAACCTTTTCAATCGACATCGCCAGACTCCTGTGCGTTGTGTTGAGCGGATCTCGCGGCGCGCATGCGCCGGAAGTCCGCCGACATGAGTTCCCCACTGGACGCTGCCCGATATGGGCACGTTCCAATAGCGAAGGATACTCAAGTCACGGCGAGCTCGCCTGACGCATGACCGACGCGCCGAAGCAAGCTCGCTTCAATCACAAGACGACGGGTTCTCTGCCTGAAAAGACCGGATCTGCAACGGGCGATGTGTTTTCCTTCGCGATACGTTCGCACACCGCGACCACATGCGCCGAACCGGTCGTCATGAAGAGGGCGTGATCGAGGTCCGAAAAGATCGCCATTCGCACGGATGGATAGCGCGACAGTCGCGCGCCCTGCTTGCCGAAATGCGCGGCGATCAGATCCATGCCCGCATCGTACGCGCCATAGACGAGCGCTGTCTTTACGCCTTTGGCATCGAGCGCACGAATGATCGGTCCCGGTTCGGTCGCGAGCTCCGGCGCCGTGCTGCTCAGGCGGTCGAGCCTCAACACATCGACGATACGCGAACGCGCGCGCGTCGCCATATAGCCGAGCACGAAGCGCAATACGCGCATCAACTGCTTTTCGCCGCGCAGGATCGCTTTCCATTTCTGCGGATCGAGCATCGAGAATGCATAACCCGCCATGGAATTGCGCGTCGATTGACGCAAGCCGTCGGGCGCGACGTCCGCCGGTCTTTTAAACGTCGGCAGATTGACTGTGACGACACCGTTGATCGCATTCTCGGCGACCGCCGCCTTGAGCGCGTGATAAGCGCCCGAGCACACGCCGAATGCAAAGATCGACTTGTAGCCCTGCCGCGCGAGCCAGCGTGCGGCGGCCGCGGTGTCGTCAGTCGCGATCTGGTTATAGATTCGGCCGAACGCCGTATCCGATTGCACTGCGCCGGGCGCGGCCGGACTGTCGCCTCGGCCTCGCGCATCGAAACGCAATGATGCAATGCCGCGCCGCGCAAGCTCGCGTGCAATGCGAACGGATAGCCGGCTGTCGCCGACGCGCGCACTCGCCGATGTATTCGCAATGAGAAACACCGGACCTCGCGCGGCCCCCGTGCGCGGCTCGCACAAAATGCCGAAAAGCTTTTCGTCGCCGATGCGTACTGGGCGTTCGATAGCTTCGGGTGTGTCTATCTTTAGAGCGGACCAGTCAACGGCATCGGCCGACGACGGCGCTTGCCTGTTTGATGAATCCTTGCCAGCGATCCATTCCACGACTTGGGCGAACGCTGCGCGCGGCAATGCGTTGAATGCAGTTTCCTGAAGAAAGCCAGTGAGATCTTCGAACGGACGCGCCTGTGCTTCCACGCCCTTTTCGATGAGCGCGTCGCACAATGGATCCGTGCCGCCCGCCTTCATATTCATGACCAACGCGCGACGCGCTGGTGCCGCCGCAGCGTCTCTTACGCTCGCGACGAGATCGATCGCCTGCAATGAGCCTTTGAATTCATCGCTATAAACCTGGCCGAGGACGTTGAGCCGCGCGTCGTCCTTTTGCATCTCACGCAAAGGCGGTGCAAGCAGTTCGAGCCATGTCTTGCGCACGATGCTCAACTCGCGCATATACACGCGGCCACTCGCAACGGGTGCGAGCAGTACGAGGTCATCGACCGGTTGACGCAATGCGGCCTCGAGCGCGAACGCGGCGCCCACGCGAAAGCCGCATAACGTGACGTGCTCTATGCCTGTCGATGTCTTCAGCCATTCGATGGCCGCGTCGACGTCATCGACCGACGATTGGAATTGATCCGGTGCGAGATCGGCGCCCGCCGAGTCGCCCGTGCCTCGATAGTCGAAACGCAGCACCCATAGGCCTCGCGCGGACAGCGCTTCGGCGAGATGCCGCATGCCGCTATATGTCCACACGTATTCGTGCCCATAGGTATTGCAGAGCACTACGCCGCGCGTGCCGCTTCCGGCGTGCAGCCATCCGAATCGGTTCCCGAATACAACCGGTCTCATATCGATCTCGTCCTCGTCTTTGGTGGCGCGCAAGGATCGATGACTCGTCGTCCCGTTCTTGCAATGCCTGGCCGTCAACGTCCCGCCGAATACGGGATCGCGAGGTATTGAGACGATTATATTAAGCGTCCTCTTCGTAACACGGCTTGCACCGGCGAATAGGTGCGAATGAGCTACCTATTGGCGCATAAGACATAGCTTGTGTGAGCTACCGCTCATTTCTTTATGCAAGGTTCGTCGGCATAACGTCAGATTGGCTGCAGACGAGTCCCCTCGCCTGCCTATATGACTTTTTGGAAGATCGATTCTCTATCAGAGATCCAATACGAGTACCTTGCTCGTCGCACGCGACACGCACGCGGTCAGATAGTCGGTCTTTTCTTCTTCGCTCATGATGCAGTCGTTGTGCTCGACGTCTCCTTCGAGATAACGCACCTTGCACGTACCGCACAAGCCCGCGCAGCATGATGTCTCGATGAACACGCCCGCTCCCGCCAGTGCATCGGCAATGCTCTCGTCCTTCGTCACTTCGATTTCCTGTCCTGTGCTCGCGATACGCACGATGAAGCTGTCGTTCGCATCGTTGGCGGCCTGCTCGCCAGCGTTGCGCTCAGGTGCCTTGAAGTGCTCGAAATGCACCGTTCCGGACGGCCAGTGCCGCGCCGCATCCGCGCACGCTTGCATGAAGCCGCCTGGACCGCAGTAATAGACGTGCTCGCCTTCGCCGGGCGCATTCAGCAAGTCCCCGATATCGAGGCCCGCCGATGGATCGCCGCCATCGAAATGAAAATGCAGACGCCCGCTTGCGCGCATGTGCTCGAATTCCTCGGCGAACGCTGCGCTGCCCGCATCTTTCGCGCAGTAATGCATTTCGTATTCGATACCGGCATCGTCGAGTTCATGCGCCATCGCCTTCAATGGTGTGATGCCTATCCCGCCCGCGATCAGCAACACGCGGCGCGCGCCGTCGACGAGATGAAAGTTATTGCGCGGCCGGCTTACACGCACGATGTCCTGCACGCGCAATTGCTCGTGAAGCGCCTTCGAACCGCCGCGCCCGCGTTCATCGCGCAATACGGCGATCACATAGCGATGCCGCTCGCGTGGCGCATTGCTGATCGAATACTGCCGCACGACGCCGCCCGCGAGATGAATGTCGATATGCGCGCCCGCTGTGAAAGGCGGCAATGGCGCACCGTCGGGATCGACGAGTTCGTATGAATTGATGCCTCGGCCTTCGAAGCGGACCTGACGCACGAGCAGATTCAAGGTCTGACTCTGCGCGTCGGTCGAGATGGATTGTGTTGACATGGTCGACATTCCTCGAATCGATGATCCCGCATCGCGAGAGCGCCGTGCGCCCTCGTCGGCCGGCTTATTGCTTCATCGCGAGTTCGAGTTCCTCGAAGCGTTCGCGTACGAATGCGGTACGTGCATCACCCTTCAGCTTTTCGCTTTCCGCAAGGATCGCAACGATCTGCTTCGTCACCTTGCGACGGCGCATGACTTCTTCTTCGACGGTTTCGCCTTCGGGGATCTCGAACACATTGCCCGAGCAGAAGCTATTCGGCGCGCCCGTGTTCTCACGAAACCATTCCGCGAAGTTTTGCGCCGACGCGGCCGGATTCGAACCGCGCAACGCGTCGCGCAGCATCTTGCGGAACAGGAACAGGCCCGCGTCGAACTTCGTCGGATTCTCGAGCGCATGCACCGCGATTGGCCGTTGGCTGATGATGGCTTCGTAGTCGCCGGGCGCGTATTGCGCCTGCTTGTAGTTCGCACGCTCACGATGATTGGGCGGAATCGGCACGATGTCCTCGATCGTGTATTCGGCGAAGCGCTCGGGACGACGCATCGCGACCTGGCCGTCGAGGAAGTCGATCGACTCATAGCCCACCAGTTCCTTCTTGCCGATACCGCGCGTATCGATGCCGGGGCCCATGACGCGCCAGCCGATCATCTTGCTGTTTTGGTCGTCGACCGGAACCGTCCATCGGATGATATGAAAGCGGCTGAAGAGCTTCTTCTTCGAACCATCTTCCGATGTATAGGCATGCAGGCTCAGATTTGGCAGCACTTGATGCTGCACGCGCACGAACAAGCGGTCCTTGTTCACGCGGCGCGCGCCCGCGCACGCGAGACTGCGGCCTTGTTGGACCGGCTGAAAATGCATGTCGGGCGCGACTTCCATCGACGCTGCGCCGACTTCGTCGAACGTCGTGCCCTGGAACTGTCCTTTCACCACGTTCTTCGCGGCATGCAATGCGGTCGGATGAAAGTTATCGGCGGCGTTGTCCTGAACCTGCAACCAGTTGCAATGCTGGAAGTTGCTGTAGGGCACGAGTTCGTCGCCGGGCATCACGGTGTAGTCGCCTTCCCACTCCGGAAACGGCGGCTCGCTTTCCGGCGGTCCCATGTAAGCGAACACGAGACCGTGACGCTCGACTGCCTTATACGCACCTTGCCGAATGGAACACGCGTACTTTTCGGCCTCTTTCTCTTCGCCCTTCGGAAACGGCACATGCAGGCACGCGCCGTCCACGTCGAACACCATGCCGTGATAACAGCACATGATGCCGCGCTCTTGAATCGCGCCGTATTCGAGCGATGCGCCGCGATGCGCGCAATGCGCGTGCAGCAGACCCACACGCCCGCTGCCGTCGCGGAATGCCACCAGTTCTTCGTTGAGGATCTTCAGAAAGCGCGGCGTGTCGGTCAGCTCCATCGACATGCAGACCGGATGCCAGAAGGCGCGCATGTATTCACCCATCGGCGTCCCGGGGCCCGTCTCCGTCAGTTCCGGATCGTGGCCCGGCACCTTGTTCACGTAGTAACCGCCGTAGGGCACGAGCTTCTTGACTGTCGCGGCCGCGCCGCCGCTGCTCTGATGCCCTTCCAGCTTGTCCGATTTGATGGTCATGGGAAATCCTGTTTCGAGTGGGGTTGAATCGATCGATGCCTGAGACCTGAATTCTGCCTTCCGAACTCCGAACTCTGTATACGAAGACTAGCGATGTGGATAGGCGTTGTCTCTATGGGTAAACGTGAATGAAAACAGGCACGCGATAACGTTGCGTTGACGCGTAAGGCCGGCCCGCTGTACCCTTGCCGTATTCTGTATCCAGAACTTACGCTCGAATCATGCCCGCCAAACTTCTCAAGCTCCAGGCCCGCACCGACTATGTCGACGAGGTCTACAAAGTTCTGCTCGACGCCATCAGTTCGGGTTCGCTCGCGCCCGGCACGCGCATCACGCAGGAAGAGATCGCCGAACAGCTTGCGGTTTCGCGCTCACCCGTCCTGCAGGCGCTGCGTCTGCTGAAGAAAGACGGTCTTGTCGTCGATGCGCCCGGACGCGGTCTCCTCGTCACGCCGCTCGACCCCGCATGGATCAGTCATCTCTATGAGATTCGCGGCGCGCTGGATTCGCTCGCTGCGCGTCTCGCCGCCGAACGCGGCGCGAAGATCGACAAGGCGATCATCACCAATGGCAGGCGCGCGTCGAAGAGCGACGATGTCAAGGCGATGATCGATGCCGACATGGCCTTTCATAACGCGATCTACGTGGCATCGGGCAATCCGTTGATCGCCGAGACCGCGCAGACGCACTGGGTTCATCTGCGCCGCGTGATGGGCGCCGTGCTGCAGGCATCGGGACAACGCAAATCGATCTGGGACGAACATGCTGCCATCGCGGCGGCCATCGCGGAAGGCAACGGCCACCGTGCCGCCGAACTTACCGATCTGCATACCGCCAACGCGCGAAGAAACCTCGTCGAACGGCTCGGCGTCGTGCTGAGCGAGCAACGCGAACGGGAATCGGAAGCAACGTGATCTCACGCACGGGTTGCGAGTTGCATCGACGGCGAAAGCCCCTGTTTCAAGGGGCCGTTTCGCTTGGCGTGCGCGAGTCAGTCGCTGCGACGGCGGCTGTTCACGAGCGCGGCGGGCACCGCGAACACGAGCAGGCTGCCGATCACGCAACTCGCCGCGAGACCGAGCACGCCGCTGCCCGTCGAACCCGACTGCGTCTGGATCACGCCGATGAGCCAGGGACTCACGACGCCCGAGATGCTGCCCACGGAATTCGCAAGCGCAAGGCCCGCGGCCGCAGCGCCGCCGCTGAGAATCGCGGGCGGCAGAACCCAGAACTGCGAGATGGTCGTGACTACGCCCATCGTCGCGAGCGTGAGACCGATCATGCCGAAGAACGTGGAGTGCGCGTACATCACGCTCATAAAAAGGCCGAGCGCGCCGACGAAACCCGCGCCCGCAAGATGCCAGCGTCGCTCGCCACGCTTGTCCGAGCTATGGCCGACCGCGAGCATCGCAATGGCGCCCGCTGCATAGGGAATCGCCGAGAGCAGGCCGATATCGAGCGGATCGGTCACGCCGCTCGCCTTGACGAGCGTCGGCAGCCAAAAGCTCACGCCGTAGAGCCCCATCGTGAAGAAAAAGTACGTCACGGACAGCAGCAGTACTTTCGGATGCAACAATCCATCCTTTACCGAATGCAGCGCATGCGCCGGCTCTTCGTCGCGCAGATTGGCTTCGAGCATTGCTTTTTGCGAGTCGTTGAGCCACTTCGCATCGGCGACCTTGTCGTCGAGATAGAAGTACGCGACCACGCCCAGAACGGCCGTCGGAAGGCCTTCGAGCAGGAAGAGCCATTGCCATCCCGCGATGCCGTGCGCGCCGCCCATATGCGTCATGATCCAGCCGGACAGCGGCCCGCCAACGACGCCGGACATCGGAATGCCCGTCATGAAGAGCGCGGTTACTTTGCTTCGGCGCGAAGCGGGAAACCAGTACGTGAGATACAGCAGGATCGCCGGAATGAACCCTGCTTCGGCCACGCCGAGCATGAAGCGCATGATGTAGAAGCTCGTCGGCGTCGTGACGAACATCATGCCGGCAGAGATCACGCCCCACGTCACCATGATGCGCGCGATCCAGCGACGTGCGCCCACGCGCAACAGAATGAGATTGCTCGGCACCTCGAACAGCAGATAGCCGACGAAAAACACGCCCGCGCCCGCACCGTAGACGGCGTCGCTGAAATGCAGATCGTTGAGCATCTGCAACTTCGCGAAGCTCACGTTGATGCGATCGAGATACGCGCACAGATAGCACACGAAGAGAAATGGCAGCAGACGCCATGTCACCTTCGCATACGTCGACGATTCATCGCCTGTCAGATACGCAACCGGACTGTGGGAACTCATGCTTTGTCTCCTGGTTATGTCATGCGTCTGGATCGCTCACATGTTCGTCACCTCAAACCAGAAAGACAAACGATGCCTGTTCATCCATCCATGACAGGCTCTCATGCATAAGGTGTTTCCATGAGGCGCATTCCGAACTTCGTACTCCTGCGCGCATTCGAAGCAGCCGCGCGTCTGGAAAGCTTCACGCTTGCCGCAAGCGAGCTTCATCTCACGCAATCGGCGATCAGTCATCAGGTCAAGGAACTCGAGCAGTATTTCGGCAGGCCGCTCTTTCATCGGCGCAACCGGCGCGTGGAGACGACGTCCGAAGGCCGTCGCCTGCATGAAAGTCTCGGACGCGTGTTCGATGTCATCGAAGCCGCATGCGCCGAAGTCACGCTCGATCCGCTCGCGCAAGTGCTCGCCGTTCATTGCGCGCCGAGCTTCGCCGTGAAATGGCTCGGGCCGCGTCTGCCCGAATTCATGCAGGCCCATCCGAACGTGACGATACGTCTGTCGTCGGACGCTGAGCCCGCCGATCTCGCACGCGCGCGCGAAGTCGACGTTGCCATTTCATATGGCTTCGCACACGAACGTGCCGGTGTCGTCTCGCGCGCACTGGGCACGGAGCGCATCATCCCGATGTGTTCTCCGTCCTTGTTGCAGGAAGGCGTGCCAGCGCCGGAGCACATTGCGAGGATGACGCTGATCGACTCGCAACTCAGCCGTGTGACGTGGCCCGGCTGGTTCGAGCTCAATGGGCTCGACATGCCACGCGGGCCGCGGCCTTCGTTCGACCGTGCGGCGCTCGCGATATCCGCGGCGGTGGATGGCATGGGCGTCGCGCTGGAAACGACGCGCCTCGCCGAGCGCGAGCTTGCGCGCGGCGATCTGATCGAGTTGGGCGCGGGTGTGTTCGCGCCGCTCGCAAGGGAGACGCACTTTCTCTCTTATCGCGCCAACGAACGTGATGTCGAAAAAGTGAAATGTTTCTGCGACTGGGTGCTGGCGAAGGCTGGCCTCGAAGACGCGAAAGAAGTCGAAGCGTGAGGCGAAATCATGCCGCCTGTCTCGCCCGCTCCTCCTCGACCATCCGGGCGTGTGCATACACGCGATCGCGTTCGCGCGCGACGAGCGTGCGCTTGCGTGCAAGCGTCTGTCGATGATATTTCGGGTCACCCATCTGCATCACGTATTCACCGTGACGATGACGCAGGTAGCGCTGGAAAAACTCGGCGCCGGGCAAGCCGCTGTCGAGCGCCATGAGCACGCCGTAGTCGATGTCGTGCACATCCCCGAGTGCCTTGATTGCGGATTCGAGCGCGGCATAACGCTGCGGCAGTGGCACCCCCTTGTCGCATAGCGCATGAAAGCGCTGATAAGTCAGCACTTGTCCGTGCGATGCACACCGCCATAACACTTTCGCAAGCCGTTGACTGAGTTCCGTTTCCACGTTTCCTCCCGCAAGGTGCGCGGATCGTATGAGTGTGACATTCCACCGTCATTCGGATTTCGAAGACGGCATGCGGTTGCCTGGAAAATCACCTGCAACGCCAGAAGATATGCGCAACGCTCGCCATTGCGCCAAATCGCCTTGCGCGCATCGCCGAAAGCGTCATGCAATGCGGCCAGGTCGAAGAAACCTGTCTATGAAGATTCAGTTGAGCACGTTTTAATAATTCGCATGTTTCTATTTCCCACGCTGAAAGAAAGAACTCATATAGCGAAGAACACGAAATGCGATAAACGTCTATGCTTATTAGACCTTTCACAATGCACATATAGCATTGCGCACGAATCCGCACCGCTGCATGATGCAGCAGTGGACTCGCGGGAACCTTCTGACACGAGCGACTCGGCGCGACTTGTGTGCGCTTTCGCTTAATATTGACCTCGGCGGGTCTTATTGATTGCCACGCCACAGCGCCGTAACTTTTGACCAGCAACCATGCGCGGCGGCTGCGACTCGATTACATGCTAGCAAACATATTGCAGGAAACCAAGGAAAGATTCCACATGAAAGAACGTTCCGCGCTTTCGCGCGGCTGTCGTTCGGCATTTTTTTCCATCGTCGCCTGCGGCCATATCGGCCGATCAATTCGCAATGCAATGAAGAGGAACCTCTAAAGAAACCATATAACTTGCTTAAGCAAAGACGCCACGCAGATTACGCGCCGTTTCACCTGCGCCGCTCGACGCGCACTTCACACGCGGCACACTTCTTAAGATTGGTTTAAGTCTGAGAGACTAAAACGTCATCAAACGCGGGCAAGATAGTGCCCCTTGCAATTTGCTTCGTATCGGTTTTCACGAAAACGTCCACGCGGATGGTCAGGCCGGGCAACGCCGCACGCGCAATCCAACAGCGCGATCAGGCGCAGGCGACGACCATCCCATTCAGCCCGGCAGAAATGCCGGGCTTCTTTTTAACCGCGCCCTCCGCGCACTTGCGGCGCGCCATTGCCGGTCTGCGTAATGGCGACGGGCAGATCGAAGTGAAACGTGGTGCCCGTGTCTTTCGAATCGATCAGGCGAATCTGGCTGCCGTGCAATTGCAGCATGCGTTGTACGATGAGCAGCCCTAGCCCGCCGCGATGCGCGCCGCCCGAAGCGAACGGACGCATGAAAAGCGCCTTGCGCATTTCCGGCGGAATGCCCGTACCCGTATCGCTGATCGTGACTTCCACTCTGTCAGATTGTTCGCGCGCAAGTGCAAGTGTCACGTCGACGACGCCTTGCGCAGGCGTATGACGGATCGCGTTATCGAGCAGATTCGTGAACACGCGCTCGATCATGCCGAGATCCGCCGTTACGTTCGGCAAGCGTGGCGCGATCTGGGCATTCAGGCGCACGCCCCGCGATTGCGCGGGCAGTTCGAACTTTTCGAATACGTCCTGCACCAGATCGGCGAGAGAGAACGCCTCGGCTTCGGGCGCGACCATGCCGTGTTCGAGTTTCGCCAGTTCGAACAATGACTGCGCGAGATGACCCACCTTCGCGCTCTGTGCAAGCGCGATCGACAGATAACGACGCCGATCGGTATCCGGCAGCGTGTCGGACTTGAGCGACAGCGTCTCGAGATAACCATGCAGCGATGACAGCGGCGTGCGCAAATCGTGCGAGATGTTCGCGACCATCTCGCGACGCTCGCGATCCTGCTGACCCAGCGCGCGCCACTGCTCGCCGATGCGTTCCGCCATCTGCGCGAACGCGCTTTCGAGCACGACGATCTCGTCGCGTTCGTTCGCCCGCGCATCGGGCGTGTCGATGCGCGCGAGCGCCGGCGGTTCTGCTGGCGCGCCACGCGCGTCGAACTTGCGCATTGCTTCGGTGAGGCGGCGCAGCGGCCGCGTAACGAGCCCGAATGCAACCAGGCCCGCGACGAGCCCGAGCAATGTGACGAGACCCATCGACGCGAGCGTGGTGCGCAACACCGCGCTCGCCGATGCCTTCGCAGCCAGCGCATCGTGCTCCTCGCCGAGCAGCACGACATAGACATAGCCGAACGGCGGCTTGCCGGGCGCGGCGAGCGGCGCTGCGCTGAAGACTTTGCGCTTGCCCTCGCTGCGCGGATCGTCACCGAGAATCGGCAACACGGCGCCGTCGAGGAACTGCCGCACCGGCGCGAGATCGACATGATCGCGCTTGAGATGTCCGGGCGGCGCATCGTCGGCACGCACGCGCCCCGTGTTATCGAGCAGATAGACTTCGACGCTCGGGTTCACCACCATCAACTGACTGAAGAGCCGGCGCACGGCGGGCGCATCGATGTCGTTGGCATCGGCGAGCGCGCCGTCACGCGCGATATGCGCCGCAAGCCCGCGCGAAAGACTCTGAATGACTTCCTTCTCGCGCAGATCGCTCGCGCGAATCTGCAGCCACGCCGATGCGCCGCAGCACGCGAGCAACAGCACGCAGAACACCGCGAAGAGCCGTTGCGACAAGGTGAGCTTCACGACGCGCCAACCTTGCCGTCAGGCGATTGCGCCGCGAGCTTATAGCCGTGGCCCCATACCGTGAGAATGCGCTTCGGATCGGCTGCATCTTTCTCTACTTTCGCGCGCAAACGATTGATATGCGTATTGACCGTGTGCTCATAACCTTCATGCCGATAACCCCACACCGCATTGAGCAGGTCCATGCGCGAGAACACCTTGCCCGGATGACGCGCGAAGTGATAAAGCAGATCGAACTCGCGCGGCGTGAGTTCGATGCGCGCGCCATCCACCCATGCTTCGCGCGCGAGCGGATCGATCGCGATGCCCGCCACTTCGATGCGCCCCGTCTCCAGCCGCGAGTCCTTCGCGACCGCATCGACGCGGCGCAGCAGCGCCTTCACGCGCGCGACGAGTTCGAGCACCGAGAACGGCTTCGCAAGATAGTCGTCCGCGCCGAGTTCGAGGCCGAGAATGCGATGCACCTCGCTCGAACGCGCGCTCGTGATGATGATCGGCGTATAGCGTGTCATCGCGCGCGCACGCCGGCAGATTTCGAGGCCGTCGACGCCGGGCAGCATCAGATCCAGAATCAGCGCATCCCATCCGCCCTGTTCGAGCAGGCGCAGCCCTTCGGCGCCATCGGCGCTATGCACGACTTCGTAGCGTTCGTCGCGCAGGTTGAGACTCAGCACATCGGCGATATGCATGTCGTCTTCGACAATCAGAATGCGTTTCGGATGATCCATGAGGAATGTTATCGGCAGAGAAAAACACGCGCGCCCAATCCGCAGAACAATGGACGGGCGTCTGTGCCATTGTGCAGAAAAGCGCGCGGCCAAGTATCACATTTAATTTAACTTTCGGTGAGGACTCGGGGATGCGCGCGCGAATACGATGCCGGTACACCACTCGAACCCGAGGCACGCATCATGCAAACCCGCCGCCGCTTTCTCCTCACAGGCACCGCGGCCGCCGCCGCAGCGTTCGCACTGGGCGGACGCTTTCGCGCGCTCGCGGCCGATCCGAAGACGCAGGAAAGCTTCGAAATCGTCCATAGCGACGATGAATGGCATCGTCTACTCGATCCGGTGCAATTCGACGTATTACGCCGCGAAGGCACCGAACGCCCTTATACGAGCCCGCTCAACGACGAGCATCGCGCGGGCACGTTCAGTTGCGCGGGTTGCAAGCTGGCGGTGTTCTCCTCGCGCACCAAGTTCGACAGTCATACCGGCTGGCCCAGTTTCTGGGCGCCGCTCGATCATGCGGTCGCGACGCGCATCGACGGCTCGTTCGGCGTCGTGCGTACCGAAGTGCATTGCCGGCGCTGCGGCGGTCATCTGGGCCACGTCTTCGACGACGGTCCGAAGCCCACGGGCCTGCGCTACTGCATGAACGGCGTCGCGATGAACTTCACGCCCGGCGCAGCCTGAATCGCGCCAGCACTCCGATCAACCTCGACCACCCGATACCATCATGCTGCTCATCGTTCTTGCCTATCTCGGCGGCGCGCTGACGATTCTCAGTCCGTGCATCCTGCCGGTGCTTCCCTTCGTGTTCGCGCGCGCGGATCAGCCGTTCGTGAAAAGCGGCTTGCCGTTGCTCGCGGGCATGGGCCTGACCTTCGCCGTCGTCGCGACGCTCGCGGCCGTCGGTGGCGGCTGGGTCACGCAGGCCAATCAATACGGTCGCTGGGCGGCCATCGTCCTGCTCGCAGTGTTCGGCCTCACACTGCTGTTGCCGAGTCTCGCCGAGCGCGTGATGCATCCGCTCGTGAGCGCGGGCAATCGTCTCACCGCATTCGCGCAACGCGGCGACGGCAAGCCGAGCTTCGTCGGATCGTTCATGCTCGGCATCGCGACCGGTCTTCTGTGGGCGCCCTGCGCAGGCCCGATCCTCGGACTCGTGTTGACGGGCGCGGCGCTCAACGGCGCGAGCGTCGGCACGACTCTGCTCCTGCTCGCGTATGCAGCGGGCGCGGCGACCTCGCTCGCGGTTGCCTTGCTGATCGGCGGACGCGTGTTCGCCGCGATGAAGCGCTCGCTCGGCGCAGGCGAATGGGTGCGGCGCGGCATCGGCGGGGCGATGCTGCTCGGCGTTGTCGCGATCGGGCTCGGGCTGGACACCGGCGTGCTCGCTCGTGTATCGACGGTCGCGACCTCGGGGATCGAACAACAGCTCGTCGACAAGCTCTCGAACAAGAACCAGGGCGCGATGATGATGTCCGCGAACGCGGCGAACGTCGATAACAACGGACCCGCGATGATGCGCGCGAGCACCGAGCCGCCGAAGTCGCCGAACCCCGCGCCGCTGCCCGTGGAAGGCACGCTGCCTTCGCTCGATGGCGCGGTGCAATGGCTCAACTCGCCGCCGCTTACAAAGGAAGCGTTGCGTGGCAAGGTCGTGCTCGTCGATGTATGGACGTACTCGTGCATCAACTGCCTGCGCACGTTGCCGTATGTGAAGACGTGGGCGCAGAAGTATCGCGATCAGGGGCTTGTCGTGATCGGCGTGCATGCACCGGAGTTCGCATTCGAGCGCAACGTCGATAACGTGAAGAAGGCGGTTCACGATCTCGGTATCGATTATCCCGTTGCGATCGACAACAACTTCGCGATCTGGCGCGCGTTGAATAATCAGTACTGGCCGGCGCATTATTTCATCGACGCCAAGGGGGATATCCGCTATCACCACTTCGGCGAAGGCGATTATGCGCACTCCGAGCAGGTGATTCAGCAACTGCTTGCCGAAGCGGGTCACGGCGCCGCGCCTGCCATGGCGATGAGCGCGAAGCATGACGATAACGACATCGGTCAGGGCGCGATGATGCAGGCCGACAACGCGGACATGCGTTCGCCTGAAACGTATATCGGTTACGAACGCGCGCAGCAGTTCATGTCGCCGGGCGGCGAAACGCAGGATCGCATTCACGACTATGCCGCGCCCAACGCCCTCGACGTCAACGACTGGGGACTCGCGGGCGCGTGGAAGGTCGGCGCCGAGCACGCGACGCTCGAAGGCGCGACGGGGCGCATCGTGTATCGCTTTCATGCGCGCGATCTGCATCTCGTGCTCGGGCCGTCGAAAGATGGCAAGCCGGTGCGCTTTCGCGTGAGCATCGATGGCGCGGCGCCGGGCGCATCGCATGGCAGCGACATTCAGGCGGACGGAAGCGGCACCGTGACCGAACAGCGCCTCTATCAGTTGGTGCGGCAGGCGGGCCCCGTCGCCGACCGCACGTTCACCATCGAATTTCTCGACCCCGGCGTCGAAGCGTATGCCTTCACGTTCGGTTGAATGCGACTTCTTGAGGAGCAGACATGTTCAGGACCAACAGCATGACATTCAAGGCCGTCAGCGTGGCCGTATTGTTCGCGGGCGCGTTCGCACTGCAGCGCGTCGCGCATTCGAGCGAGGAAGCCGTGAAGATTCCGCCGCCCGTGCATGACGAAAGCGCGACGGCCGTGCATACGGAAACGGCCGTATTCGCGGGCGGCTGCTTCTGGGGCGTGCAAGGCGTGTTTCAGCACGTTCGCGGCGTGAAGGAAGCGCTGTCGGGCTATGCGGGCGGCGCGGCCGGCACGGCGCAATACGATCGCGTGAGCGGAGGCGATACCGGTCATGCGGAATCGGTGCGGATCACGTATGACCCGGCGCAGGTGTCGTACGGCAAGCTGCTGCAGATCTTCTTTTCGGTCGCGCACAATCCGACGCAACTGAACTATCAAGGCCCCGATCACGGCACGCAATATCGCTCGGCCGTATTCCCGACGAACGCAGCGCAGCGCGAAATCGCCAATGCGTATATCGCGCAGCTCGACAAGGCGCATGTGTATGGCGGCAGGATCGTCACGAAGATCGAAGACTACAAGGGCTTCTATCCGGCCGAACGCTATCACCAGAACTATCTGACGGAGCATCCGGAAAGCCCTTATATCGCGATCAACGATCTGCCGAAAGTGGCGAACCTGAAGCAGATGTATCCGGACGCCTATCGTCAGGACGCGGTGCTCGTGACGGTCGCATCCAAATAGGCATCGACGATCGCGAGCACATCGGGCATGTTGCGCCTGCCGAAACCGAGGCGCACATGCTCGTCGCCGTGATCGACCAGCGTCGAGGGCAAGAGCAGGACGCCCGTGCGTTCGAGCAGTTCTGCGCAGAACCGCTCGGCGCTTTCGCGCTTCAACCGCACGAAACCGATCGTGCCCGCGCGCGGACGATGCCACTCGAAACGATCCGCATGGCGCGCGAAGAAGGCGTCTAGCACGCCCAGATTCGCGCGGATGATCGAAACATTGCGTTCGATAAGCGCATCAGTGTGGCGCACTGCAATCGCCGACAGATACTCGCTCGGCGCGCTGTTGCTGATGGTGAGATAGTCCTTGAACGTGCTCATGCGTTCGAGCACTTGCGCGCTCTTCGTCGCGATCCAGCCGAGGCGCAGGCCGGCGAGCCCGTGCGTCTTCGAGAGCGCACCGAGTGAAATCGCGCGCTCGTACACATCGCATGCGGCGGGCAGACGATCCGCGCGATCATGTTCGAGCCCGCGATACACCTCGTCGCTGAATAGCCATAGTCCATGCTTGCGCGCGAACGCGACGATCGCATCGAACACGTCGCGCGACGGCAGATAACCGGTCGGATTGTGCGGCACGCACATCACGAGCGCGCGTGTGGCCGGCGTGACGAGCGTTTCGAGCTCCGCCGGATCGAGCGACCAGCCCGCTTCTTCGCGCGCCTTCCACGGCGCAACGCTCACGCCCAGCGCCTCGGCCACCGTGTAATGCGACTGATAGCCCGGCATATGCACGATCATCTGATCGCCTGGCGCGAGCATCGTGTTCATGAACGAATAGATCGCTTCCTGAGCGCCCGTGTGCACGATGATCTCGTCAGCATCGATGTTCTCGTACAGCGTCGCCAGTTCGCGCCGCAGCGCGGGTGCGCCGGGATATTCCGTATAACCGAGCCAGGTATCGCGCAGACCGTCGATCGAGTCCGGTTCATATGCAAGCAGTTCGCCGATCGACATCGATTCGGGATCGGAACTGCACAACAGATGGCGCGCGGTGAATTCGTGCTGCGAGAAATAGCGTTCGAGTTTGAACGGGTTCGGTTGCATCGCGTCGCTTGATCGGAATGGAAGAAGGCTCTAGTTTGCGCGTCTGATGTACATTCACGCAGCTAAACTTTCTAATTCCGATTAAGGAACGCTAATGCTCGACTACGCTCTCCTCGATTCGCTGCTTGCCGTCGTGCGCACCGGTTCTTTCGAGCGTGCGGCGCGCGAACTGAACGTCACGCCTTCGGCCGTCTCGCAGCGCGTGAAGCTCCTTGAAGAGCGCGTGGCCGCCCTGCTCGTCAAGCGCGGCCAACCATGCGAAGCAACCGCTTCCGGCGCGCTCTTGTGCCGCCACACCGAACGCGTGCAATTGCTCGAAGCCGAACTCGGCGGGCACATGCCAGCCTTGCCGGGCGCGCAGAGCGGGCGGCGCGCGAAATTGCGCATCGCGGTGAACGACGACAGCATGAGCACATGGTTCATCGACGCCGCGGCGGACTTTTGCATCGAACGTGAACTGCTGCTCGATGTCGTCGTCGACGATCAGGATCACACGGCGCAACGCATCCGCGAAGGCGATGTGCAAGGCGCGATCACCACGCAAGCCGAGCCCGTTCCCGGCTGGCGTTCGATGAAGCTCGGACGCATGCGTTATCGCGCGGTATGTTCGCCCGCGTACTTCGCGCGCTATTTCGCCGATGGCCTCACGCGCGATGCGTTGCGCCGCGCGCCCTGCGTCAATTTCAACGAAAAGGATGAATTGCAGAAGCGCTTCATCAAACGCATGAGCCGCGCGGAGATCGAACCGCCCGCGCATGTCGTGCCGCATGGCGAGGGCTTCGTGCGCGCGTGCACGTCGGGGCTGGCGTGGGGAATGTGTCCGCAACGGCTCGTCGCGCAGCACGTCGAAAACGGCGACCTGGTGGAAGTGTCGCCCGGTGCGCGCTTCGACGTCGATCTTTACTGGCAGAGCTGGCGTCTTTCGATCGGCTGGCTGGACGACTTCAGCGCGATGCTCAAACATCGCCCCAGATCGTTCCTCGATTGAGCATTACGCTTCGCGGGTTTCGATCGAATCCACGCGATCTCGATAGAACGCGAGATGATCTTTTATCGACGCAACAGCCTCATAAGGAGACTCATACGACCACACCGCGTTGGCCGACTTTTGTCCACCTGAGGGGATACTGTAATAGCTGCACTCACCCTTGTAAGGGCAGTATGTCGTGTGCGACGTGCGTTCGAGTTGCGACATGTCCACGTCCTTGCGCGGCACATATAGCACCTCGGGATACGATGCCTCGCGCAATGAAAGCGCTTCGGTCGTATTGGCGATCACGCGTCCGCCCGCTTTGACCAGCACGCGCGACGGACTGCGCTCGATCGTGATCGGATGATCGGGACCGGGAATCTTGACGGCTTTATCCATGAGTGTCTTCCTGCGAACGAACGCACCATAGCGAACGGAAGAATCGATGGTAACGCCGTTGCGTCGAACACGCAGAACCCGGCCCCTCGCAGCATCAATGACCGAAATAAAGGGGCTTGGTGCCGTCGTTGTCCATCCGCGGCATCGCGCGCATGCCTGCAGCCGAGCGGCCGCTGGTTGCGCCGCCGTAGGAATTCATATCGGCGTTATAGGCATTGTTCTGCCCCGATGCGCGGCGCTCGGCGCGCTGGATATCCGACGGATACGAAGTCTGGTCCGAGCGCGACGGATCGTAGCCCGCTGCTTCGACCTGCCTCAGATCTTCCTTCACCTGACCCCGCGTAAGCGACGAATCGGTTTGCGCGAATGAAAGCGCCGGCGCCACCACTACAGCGGCGACGGCCACGGCTTTGACGAACGATTTCATGGTGAACCTCCGGTATGTTGGCCTGCGCACGGTGATTTCTGTGCGTGCTTCATACTCAGCATCGCCCGTGCCCGGCAACGACCGTCGTCCGTCTAGAACGCGCCTACGAACCCTTGCTCTCGATTGCCTTGACGAGCGCATGCAGCACGCGATTCGCCGGCGTCGGCACGCCGAGCGCTTCGCCACGCCGCACGATCAGCCCGTTCAGATGATCGATCTCGCTCTTCTTGCCGCGCGCGAGATCCTGCGCCGTCGACGAGAACTGATTCGGCATCGTCTCGGCGATACGGCGCACGGCGGCATCGACATCGCCGGGAATCGTCACGTTGTCCGCTTTCGCGACCGCAAGGCATTCGTCGACGACATCGCGCATCGTGCGTGTAATGCCCTCGCCCTGCACGAGCTTTCCATAAGGCAACTGCGTGATCGCGGACAGCGCGTTGTAGGCGCAATTCAGCACGAGCTTCGCCCATAGCGCGCCGCGCACGTTGTCGGAGATTTCGGTCGGCACGCCCGCCGCCACGAGCGCACGCGCAACGCCTTCGCTCTTCGTCGATGGCTCGATCACGAGTTCACCGCGTCCGTTGTGCTTCACGTGCCCCGGCCCCGCCATTTCCGTCGCGACGTACACGACAGCGGCCGCCGCCTCTTGCGGCAACAGTTCGCGCAGGCGCTCCGCATTCTCGACGCCGTTTTGCAGCGACAGCAGCAGCGCATCGTGTTCGAGATAAGGCGCGAGTGCCTTCGCGGCGCTTTCGGTGTCCGTGGACTTCACGCAGAAGAGCACGAGTTGCGCGCCCTTCACGGCGCTCGCATCGGTGCTCGCGGCGACGTGTACCCGTTCGTCGAAATGCTGCGTGTCGAGCCGCAAGCCGTCGCGTTCGATCGCCTCGACATGCTGCGGCCGCGCGATCAGCACGACCTCGTGACTCGCGCGCGCGAGCATGCCGCCGTAATAACAACCGACCGCGCCCGCACCCATGACGGCGACTTTCATGTTTCGCTTCTCCCGTTGCGATGTTGAACTGTGGCTCGAAAAGGTAACACATGGCTGCGGACGGTCCGTTACGTCACGGATGTTGCGCAAACGCTTGCGGACTTCGCATGGATTCGCGCATCTGCCCGTGTCCACGCGATTTTGTGGTCGGACGCACCATAGTCAGTCGAATTCGCGGCTCACCATATTGTTAAAACGGGCCACGCACAATACGCTTCTTTCAGCGGATCGACGATGCTGTCCAAACAATGCCGACCGCTGCGGGGTGTGCGGCCAAGGCCGCATCGAGTAGTCAAATCCGGGGGACCAAATACACGGCGTGCCGGGCAAGCGCATCGCGCGAGCGGTCGACCGTGCGGCGCACCGAGGCGCCGTGAACTTAGACAAGCGCTGGCCTTGCCGCTCGGCGACGAGCAGCTCGAAGCCGCAGGCGCGGGCGTTATCACGAGAACAAAAACATGAATCATGGATATGAAGCATCGCTCGTCAAGCGCGTGGTGAATCAACTCGTCGCGGGCATCGTGAGCGGCGAATACCAGGACAACGTGCTTCCGCCACAAGTCATTCTTTCGAAGAAGCACGGTGTGAGCCGGACCATCATGCGAGAGGCGTTGAGCATTCTCATCTCGCGCCGCATGCTCGACGTGCGGCCCAAGACGGGGACGCGCATCAAGCCTGCACGCGAATGGCTCATCATGGACCCGGAAGTCGCCGAGTGGCGCATGCGTGCGCTGCACGATCCCGACTGCATCCGCAGGCTGATGGAATTTCGCGCGCTCGTCGATCCGCCTGCCGCCGCGCTCGCCGCGACGCGTGCGAACCGGCATCAGCGCATCGCCATCAACGCGGCCTATCAGCGGCTCCTGCATGCGAGCCCGTCCGAACCCTTGCAGTCCGCCGCCGAAGAGGCGCTGCAGGCCGCCATCGTCGATGCAAGCGGCGATGAAGTGCTAAGGCAGATGGGCAGCGTCGTGCGCGTCGGCATCCGCACCATGAAGGCGGCGCTGCGCAATCAGCCCCATGCGCTGCCGCGCGTGCCCGATTCGCAGCTCGGCGATTACGGCAGGCTCGTGCGCGCGATCGAAACCGCCGACGGCGACGGCGCGCGAGCGGCCATGTCGCAAGTGCTATCGCGCACGGCCTCGCTCTGGATCGAAGAAATCGCCTGAAGCCGGTTCTGAATCACCATTCGGATGCAGCGGCGGGCAGGCCGCCCGCATCGCCTCCATGGCCCGCCGGGAGCGCATCTTGCGCGCCCGGACGCCGCACTTTCGCCTCGCATGCGCCGCGCGCGTGACTACAATGAGTCATGCCTGTGCATGCGCGGCGTTGGAAAACGGAGGCAAGAATGGCAGAGCTCGAAAAGGAAAGGGTCGTCGGCGTCCTGAACAAGATTCTCGAATCCGAACTGGCGGGTGTCGTGCGTTACACGCACTATTCGTTTCTCGTCTTCGGCTTCGGACGCATTCCCATCGTCTCGTGGCTGCGCGCGCAGGCCGATGAGTCCCTGCTGCACGCGCATCAGGCCGGCGAATGGATCACGACGCTCGGCGCGTATCCGTCGCTTGAGATAGGCCCGCTGCTCGACAATCACACGTTCGACATCGCGACGATCCTGCGCGAATCGCTGCAATCGGAAAACGTCGCGCTCGGTCAATATCGCGAGTTGCTCTCGCTCGTCGAAGACCGTTCCGTCGCGCTGGAGGAATACGCGCGGCAGATGATCCAGGTCGAGGAACTGCACGCGGGCGAAGTGGACAAGATGCTGCGCAGGCCCGGCGAAGTCGAAACGTCGCCCGAGCGACGCACGGGGCATAACTGAGCGAAATGAAAAGCGCCGGTCCGCATTTCGCGGGCCGGCGCCTGAGACGCCCGGAAGCGCCGTGTCTTACTTCGGCTGCGCGACCGTGCGCAGATAGGGCTTCAGCGTCTTGAAGCCTTCGGGATACTTCTTCTTCGCGTCTTCATCCGAGACGGACGTCGGAATGATGACGTCATCGCCCGGCTTCCAGTTCACCGGCGTCGCGACCGTGTGCTTCGCGTTCAGTTGCAGCGCGTCGAGCAGGCGCAGCACTTCGTCGAAGTTGCGGCCCGCGCTCATCGGATACGTGAACGTGGCCTTCACCTTCTTGTCCGGACCGACGATGAACACCGCGCGGATCGTCGCGTTGTCGTTCGCCGTGCGCGGATTCGCGCCGCTCGCGTTCGGATGGATCATGTCGTAGAGCTTCGCGACGTTGAGATCCGCGTCGCCGATCATCGGATAGTTGACCGCCGCGCCCTGCGTTTCCTCGATGTCCTTCGCCCACTGCGAGTGATTCGTCACCGGGTCGATCGAGAGGCCGATCACCTTCGTATTGCGCTTGTCGAACTCGGGCTTGAGCTTGGCCATATAACCGAGCTCGGTCGTGCAAACCGGCGTGAAGTCCTTCGGATGCGAGAACAGGATTGCCCATTTGTCGCCGATCCACTCGTGAAAGCGAATCGTGCCTTCGGTCGTCTCTGCCGTGAAATCGGGGGCTTCATCACCAATGCGTATAGCCATATCAAATCTCCACGTGAGGAAAAGGCCGGTGAACGTTCCATATGCATAAGAACGGTTTCCGGGTTAAGGATTGCAATCGTGAATGTGATTATAGTGCGCGATGCATCGGCAATTGATGACCGCTGGCGTCGTGTGGTCATGCGTCGCGCCGCACGAGCCACGGCGGATATAGTCAGCGGCACGTTTCCTGCTCCGTACCCGCGACGCCGTGAATAAGCATATTTCGTAAATGTCCGTTGCTCGCGTTTCGCACGGCGCCGCGCTCGAATTCGCCGGCGAAATCTGCTATCACGAGACACATACGTCAGACCGAACGTGCAAGTGCAAGGCCGCAGGCACCTGGATCATCGCGCAGTCGAACAGGCGACAGAATTCGCCGCGCCACCCGGCGTGGCCACGCTGCCGCCGCATAAGGAGGCGATCGTGACCGTCATGCAAAGAAAGTCCGTTGCTGCGTTGCAAAGCGAAGCGGCCGAAAGCGAGGAAGTGCTTCAGGAACACGGCGGCCACGCGCTGAAGCGTTCGCTCACCGCGCTCGATGTCGTGTTGCTCGGCATCGGCTGCATCATCGGCGCGGGGATTTTCGTGCTGACGGGCCACGCGGCCGCCACCAACGCCGGCCCCGCGATCATCATCTCTTTCGTGCTCGGCGCAATCGTTTGTGCGCTCGCTGGCCTGTGTTATGCAGAGATGGCTTCCACCGTGCCCGTATCGGGGAGCGCGTACACCTACGCTTATGCGACGATGGGCGAACTGATCGCGTGGCTCATCGGCTGGGATCTGATACTCGAATACGCGGTCGGCGCAACGACCGTCGCGATCGGATGGTCGGGTTATGTCGTGAGCTTTCTGCATTCGATCGGCATCGACATACCCGAACAGCTTGCGAAAGCGCCGTTCGCTTACGATCCCGGTCACGGCTGGAGTCATGTCGGCGCGATCCTCAACGTGCCCGCGATGGTGATCGTCGGGCTCATCACGATTCTTCTGGTTATCGGCATACGCGAGTCGGCGCGTGTGAACAGCTTCATCGTCGTCATCAAGGTGCTGATCGTGCTCGCGTTCATCGCGGCGGGCATCGCCTATGTCGATACGAACCACTGGGTCACTCCGCAAAATCCGACCGGCGCGTTCATACCGCCGAATACCGGCGAGTCGGGCGTGTTCGGCATGAGCGGCGTGTTGCGTGGCGCGGCCGTCGTGTTCTTTGCCTATATCGGTTTCGATTCGGTATCGTGCGTCGCGCAGGAGACGCGCAATCCGCGACGCGACATGCCGATCGGCCTTCTCGGTTCGCTCACGATCTGCACCATTCTCTACGTGCTCGTTTCGTACGTACTCACCGGCATCGTGTCTTACGACAAGCTGAACGTGTCGGACCCGATCGCAGTCGGCGTCGATGCGATCGGCATGCGCTGGCTTTCGCCCATCGTGAAACTGGGCGCGATTTTCGGTCTGACGTCGGTGATTCTCGTGCTGTTGCTGTCGCAGCCGCGCATCTTCTATTCGATGGCGAAGGACGGACTCTTGCCACCGTTCGCATCGAAGATTCACCCGCGCTTTCACACGCCCTATATCACGACCATCATCACCGGCATCATCGTGATGATTCTTGCGGGACTGTTGCCCATCGGTCTCGTCGGTGAACTCGTGAGCATCGGCACGCTGTTCGCGTTCATGGTGGTGTGCATCGGCGTGCTCGTGTTGCGCATCACGCAGCCGAATCTCGAACGCGCATTCAAGACGCCCGCGGTGTATGTGGTCGCGCCGCTCGGCGCGTTGTCATCGCTCTTTCTGATGTCCGGCCTGCCCGCCGATACGTGGATACGGCTCATCGTCTGGATGGCGATCGGCGTCGTCATTTACTTCGGCTACGGCATACGTCATAGCAGGCTGCGCAATCAGCGAGAAGCCGCGCCGCGTCGCCCCGCTCGCGGATGACATTCGAAGGGCCGCTCGAATCGCGGCCCTTGCTTCATTCCGACGCGCGTTTCGATTCGTGTTCGCGCGCTTCTTCAGGGCTTTCGTAGATATACGGCGCGACGCCGCGACGTTTCAGTGCGTCGCCGAGTTTCAGCCTTAGAAAGCTGCTCGTCGTATAGCGCGTCACGCGGTCATAGTGTCCATCGACGAGCTTCGTGACCATTTCCGAATACGCGTCGAGCATGTCGGGGCGAATCGAAAAGTTATCGTAGTTCACGATCGCGTGCGGCTTCGTCGTCACGCCCGCTAACTGCTTTTCGACTTCGCGGCGAATCGCTTCGACATCGCTCAGGCTCTTCACTTCATGGCCTTCGAAGTTGATGAAGAAGAGATTCTTCTCCGCGTCGTAGCTGAAGCGTTCGGAGAGATCGAGCCTCAGCAGGATATTGCGCAAGCCCATTGGCGCATCGCGGAAGATGCGTTCGTCCATCAGACGCGGCGGCGTGTCCATGATCGGCGCGAAACCCATTTGCGCGACGATGTCTCGCTCGATATCGACGCCCGGTGCGACCTCGGTCAGCGCAAGTCCCTTGTCCGTGAGTTCGAACACGCAACGCTCGGTGATATAGATCACGGTCTGCCCGCGCTCCGCCGCATAACGCCCGCTGAACGTGCGATGCTCGACGGCATCGACGAACTTGCGGCATTCGCCTTCGCGGCGAACCTCGAGCTTGCCTTCGTTGATCGCGACATCGAGCTTGCCCGCATTGAAAGTGCCGACGAACACGACCTTCTTCGCCGCCTGGCTGATATTGATGAAGCCGCCCGCGCCCGCGAGCTTCGGCCCGAACTTGCTCACGTTGAGATTGCCTTCGCCGTCCGCTTGCGCAAGACCTAGGAACGCGATGTCGAGGCCGCCGCCATCGTAGAAGTCGAACTGATACGGCTGATCGATGATCGCCTGCGTATTCGTCGCCGCGCCGAAATTGAGGCCGCCCGCGGGAATGCCGCCGATCACGCCCGGCTCCGTCGTCATCGTGAAGAGATCGATCACCTGCTCTTCGTTCGCGACGCTCGCGATGCCCTCCGGCATGCCGATGCCGAGATTCACGACGCTATTGGCCATCAATTCGAACGCCGCTCGCCGCGCGATGATCTTGCGTTCCGTAAGCGACATCGGCGGCACCGAACTCGCGGCCACGCGCAATTCGCTCGAAAACGCCGCGCTGTATTGCTCGCCGAAGGTCTGCCAGTGATTGTCGGGCTTTGCCAGTACGACGCAGTCGACCATCACGCCGGGTATCTTCACTTGGCGCGAGTTGAGCGTGTTCGATTCCGCAAGCCGCTCGACTTGCGCGATCACGATGCCGCCCGAATTGCGCGCGGCCATCGCGATGGACAACGCTTCGAGCGTCAGCGCTTCCTTTTCCATCGTGACGTTGCCGTTGAGATCGGCGGTCGTGCCGCGCACGATGGCGACGTCGATCGGAAAGGTCTTGTAGTAGAGATAATCCGTGCCGTCGATCTCCATGAGCCGCACGAGATCTTCCGTCGTGCGCGCATTGAGCTTGCCGCCGCCGTTGCGCGGATCGACGAAGGTGCCGAGCCCGACCGTCGAAAGTTGCCCTGGCCGATGCGCGGCGATATCGCGAAAGAGCTGCGAGATCACGCCTTGCGGCAGGTTATACGCTTCGATGCGATTCTCGATCGCCATCTTCTGAAGGCCCGGCACGAGTCCCCAGTGCCCGCCGATCACGCGCTTGACGAGCCCTTCGCGCGCCAGATGATTGAGGCCTTTGCTGCGGCCATCGCCCTGGCCCGCCGCATACACGAGCGTGAGGTCCGCGATCGGATCGTCGCCTTCGACGAAGCGTTCTTCGAGCGCGATCGCCACTTCCTCCGCGAAGCCGATGCCGACGAAACCGCTCGTCGCGATCGTGTCGCCCGAGCGGATCAGACGCACGGCCTCGCGCGCGGACGAGATCTTGCCGCGTTCGACGAGGCGCGCTGTCGATGGAAACGGATGGCGGGTCGGCGTGTTGCTGGCGGTCATGGCGTCTCCTGTCTGCCGCATTTCTTATCGTGAGTTTCGCTTGAATACGCGCCGCCTGCTTGCGTCGAACGCACGCAAATCAGCTGATTTGCGCCGTCATATCTCGACGCGCGCGCCGAGTTCGATCACGCGATCGGCCGGTAATCGCAAATAGGCCGCGACGTTGCCGACATTGTGCAACATGATCGCGAACAGCCGTTCGCGCCATAAGGCCATGCCGGCGCCGGGCGTCGGCACGACGGTCGCGCGCGACATGAAGTACGAGATCGTCGCGCGATCGAATTTCAGCCCGGCCCCGCGGCACTTTTCCAGCGCGGCGGGAAGATCGACTTCGTCCTTGAAACCGTAGTTCACCGTCACCTGGAAGCAGCCGTTGCCGAGCGTTTCGATCGACACGCGGCGCGCTTCGTCGACCCATGGCACAGGCTCGGTCGCGACCGTCAAAAAGACCGTGTGTTCGTGCAGCACGCGGTTATGCATGAGGTTGTTCAGCAGCGAATGCGGCACGCCGCTCGGATCGTTCGACATGAAGATCGCCGTGCCTTCCACGCGCGCCGGCGAACGTTCGAGCAGGTTGGCGAGAAACGGCTTGAGCGGCATCGTGCCCGCACGCGCGCGCGCTTCCTGGATCATCATCTGCGCACCGCGTCCCCACGTCGCCATGATCGTGAACATCACGAGACCGATCGCCACCGGGAACCAGCCGCCGTCCGCAATCTTCAGGCAATTCGCCGAAAAGAACATCGCGTCGATCACGAAGAAGAACGCGGTGGCGAAGATACATAGTGCCCAGTTGTATCGCCACGCATAGCGGATCACGAAGAACGTCAGCAACGTGGTGATGAGCATCGTGCCCGTGACCGCGATGCCGTATGCGGAGCCGAGCGCCGTCGACGAGCCGAAGCCGAGCACGGCCGCGACCACTGCGAGCAGGAGCGTCCAGTTGATGCCCGGCACATAGATCTGCCCGATCTCCCGAGCCGATGTGTACACGACGCTCATGCGCGGCAGAAAGCCGAGCTGCATCGCCTGCTTGGTCATCGAATAGGTGCCCGAGATCACGGCCTGCGATGCGATGACGGTCGCGATGGTGGAGAGCACGACCATCGGATAGAGCATCCACGATGGAAAGAGCCGGTAGAACGGATTCTGCAACGCGGCGGGATCGGCGATAAGAAGCGCGCCCTGACCGAGATAGTTGAGCGCGAGCGCGGGGAAGACGATCGCGAACCATGTCAGGCGGATGGGCCGCGAACCGAAGTGGCCCATGTCGGCATAGAGCGCTTCGGCGCCCGTGAGCGAAAGCACGACCGCGCCCAGCGCAACGAACGCGAGCCACCGATGCCGCATGCAGAACTCGAGTCCTTCGAGCGGATTGAGCGCCGCGAGGATATGCGGCGATTCCTTGATGTTCATGAGCCCCGACACGGCCAGCACGATGAACCACAGCACCATCACCGGCCCGAAGACGGCGCCGATGCCCGACGTACCGTGCTTTTGCATCACGAACAGCGCGACCAGCGCGACGAGCGTGAGGGGCACGACATAAGGCTGAAGGCCGGGCGCCGCCACTTCGAGGCCTTCCACTGCGCTCAGCACGGAAATGGCGGGCGTGATGACGCCATCGCCGTAAAAGAGCGCCGCGCCCATCACGCCGACGAGCAGCAGCACATGCTTCAGCCGCTTCTTCGATTCCACCGACGATGCCGCGAGCGCGAGCAGCGCCATGATGCCGCCTTCGCCGTGATTGTTGGCGCGCAGGATCAGCGTCACGTACTTGAGCGACACGATGATGGTGAGCGACCAGAAGATCAGCGACACGATGCCGATCACGTTCGCCGGCTGCAAAGGCAGGCCGCCCGCGGGATCGAACACGGTCTTGAGCGTATAGAGCGGACTCGTGCCGATATCACCGTAGACTACGCCGAGCGCCGCGAGCGAGAGCCCCATCAATGCCGGATGGCCGTGCGGCTTCGGCGCGTGATTGTCATCGGCCGGCAAGCCGGGTGCAGTCGATCCCATGATTCCTCCCTGCTTTTCCGAGCCGCGCATGCGGGCGGCCTATTTGTCAGAGGATGAGCGTCTGCCTTGCTGTGTCGATAAAAGTATAGGAACGAAGCGCGGTTATGTCCGCGCAGGCTTCGTTACGCGTATTTGATCTGAGCGACCGCGCGCAGCTCGTCGGCAGTGGCGGTGCCGTAGCCGAAGAACTCCAGATACGCCGGAATCATCTCGAACAGCATGTCCGTGCCGACCTGCACGGCGCAGCCCTTGTCTTTCGCGGCGCGCAGGAGCGGCGTGTATTCCGACTTCATCACCACTTCGCCGACGAACGTGCCTGGCGCGATGCGGTCGATATCGAACGGCAGCGGGTCCGTGTCCTTCATGCCGAGCGGTGTCGCGTTGACGATGACGTCGAAGCCGTCGGGATCTTTCGTATCGGTTCTGACGATCAGGTTCGGATAGTGCTCGCGCAAGCGCGAGGCGAGCCCTTCGACGGACGCCGTGTTGGTGTCGAAGATAGCGAGTTCCGCGACGCCCGCCGCCGCGAGCGATGCCGCGATCGGCGAGCCGACGCCGCCGCTGCCGAGCACGAGCACGCGTGTGCCCGCGAGTTTGCGGCCCTTGCGCTCGACGCCGCGCACGAACCCAGCGCCGTCGAACTGATCGCCGACGAGCGTGCCGTCTTCGCGCTTCAGGATTGCGTTGCAGGCTCCGGCGATGCGCGCGGTGGGACTCACTTCATCCATCAGGCCGACGGTCGTGATCTTGTGCGGCATGGTGACGAGCGCGCCGCGGATGTTCGTCAGCTTGAACAGATGCGGCAGGAACGCGACGTAATCGTCGGGTTTGACGCCCATCGGCACGACGACCGCATCGATGCCCTGTTTGTCGAACCAGGGGTTGTAGATCATCGGCGCCTTGAACGCTTCGGTCGGGTAGCCGAGGTGAGCAATCAGAGTGGTCTTGCCGCTGATCATGGCAGCTCCTTTCACGATGTCGGACGCGCGCGGTCGCGCTCCGATCATGATAGAGCGGATTGCGTCTGCCGCAGTGCGGCAATCAGTGACTCGCGCCGAGGTAGGCCGCCTTCACCGACGGATCATTGCGCAACTGCTCTGCCGGGCCGTGCGTCGCGACGCGCCCGTTTTCGAGCACGTAGCCGTAATCCGCGACATTGAGCGCTGCGGCTGCGAACTGTTCGACTAGCAGCATCGTGACGCCGTCCGCTTTGAGGCGCTCGATGATGCGAAAGACTTCGTCGACGAGAATGGGCGCGAGACCCATCGACGGTTCGTCGAGCAGGACGAGGTCCGGATTGAGCATGATGGCGCGCGCCATGGCGAGCATCTGCTGTTCGCCGCCCGATAGCGTGCCGGCGAGTTGATTGCGACGTTCTTTCAGACGCGGAAAGAGTTCGATCGCGCGTTCGAGATCGGCGCTGACATCGCCCTTCGGGCGCGACCATGTGAGACGCGGAAAAGCGCCGAGCAGCAGGTTATCGGTGACGGACATGGTCGCGAATACGCGGCGTCCTTCCGGTGAATGCGCGAGTCCGAGGCGCGCGATCTTGTGCGAATCGAGCGAATCGATGCGCTTGGAGTTGCTGCCGACGCCCATTGTGATTTCGCCTTCGGTCGGCTTGATCATGCCGGAGATGGCGCGCATCGTCGTGGTCTTGCCGGCGCCGTTCGAGCCGATCAGCGTGACGACTTTTGCCTTCGGCACGGTTAGTGAGATGCCGTGGAGGACTTTGACTTTGCCGTAGCCGGCGTGGAGGTTTGTTATCGTCAGCATTTTTCTTTTTCGGCTTTTGGGGGAATCCTGTGATCGTGTCGGTCTATTAGCACTGCCCCTGTGCGGGGCGGCACTCACTTTCTTTGCTGCTGCAAAGAAAGTAAGCAAAGAAAGCAGCTTCCGATACGCCCGCGGTCACACGCAATTTGGGTAGTCCTCTCGTCCTTCGTGGGCTGCCTAACGAGTGCCCTCATAGGTCCCATCGGGCTTGGCTCGCGCACGGTCCGCCTCGTCGCACCACACAACAAACTGGTTCAGCACCAAACAGCTCCAGCCCGCTTCGCGGCCGACCGGTCAATCGGGTCCGCGCGTGCTTCTCTACTAACGTCTCCATCTCACTGCAATCGCCGCCCTTTGGTTTCCCTTGCGGACCCGGCGGCAGCGCGTAGCGCTGTGCCGAAGCTCTTTCGTGCTGAACCAGCGGCCATCTAAAACTAGCTCGTCAGACCGTGCGCGATCCAAGCCCGATTGGTCCTTTGAGGGCGACACTTAGGCGAGTGCCACCGAGGACGAGAGAACTACCCAAATTGCGTGTGACCGCGGGCTTGAAAAGCTGCTTTCTTTGCCTACTTTCTTTGCAGCAGCAAAGAAAGTAGGTGCCGCCCCGCACAGGGGCAACGCTAATAGACCACTAAAAAAACGGGATCCGGCGAAAACAAAACCTAAGCCACCTGCGCCGCCTGCCCCCCCAAATAAGCCTCGATAACCTTCTCATTAGCCTGAATCTCGGAAGGCTTCCCTTCGGCGATTTTCTGCCCGAAGTCCAGCACGGAAACCGTATCGCAAACGCTCATCACCACATCCATATGATGCTCGATCAACACAAGCGTGATGCCATGATTGCGCACCTTGCGAATGATCGCGACGAGTTCGCGAATATCCGGCGCGGTCAATCCGGCCGCGGGTTCATCGAGCAGAAGCAATTGCGGATCGAGCGCCAACGCACGCGCGATTTCAAGCAGACGCTGCTTGCCGTAGGGCAGATTGCGCGCTTCCTCTCCGGCGACATGCTCCAGGCCCACAAAACGAAGCATGTTGAACGCACGCTCGCGCGCCGAGCGCTCTTCGCGCCGATATCGCGGACTCATCACGCCGACATCCGCGATGTTCGATCTGAACGTGTGATGCAAGCCGACGAGCACATTCTCCAAAGCCGTCATCTCGCCGAAGAGCTGCACGTTTTGAAACGTCCGAGCGATGCCCGACAGCGCAATCTTCGACGACGTACGCCCCGCGAGCGATTGCCCCTCGTATTCGATCGCGCCAGCAGTCGGGACATAGATGCCCGTCAGCACGTTCATCATCGTGCTCTTGCCGGAACCGTTGGGACCGATGAGGCCGTGGATCGTGCCGCGCTTCACAGTGAGATTCACATCGTTCAACGCCTTCAGGCCGCTGAACTGCATCAGCACGCCGCGCACGTCGAGGATCGTATCCGCGCCTTCCGTATCGACCGCCGCGACGGCATCGTCCTGGCGCGTATGGCTCGCGAGCTCATCGGTATCGACCTTCGTCACGCGCACGCGGCCAAGGTTCAGCGTCTTGCGCACGAAGCCGACGATGCCATCCTGCAGGTAATAAACGACGAGCAGGATCATCAGACCGAAGATGGTCAGACGCCAGTCGGTGAGCGCCTCGATCCAGAACGAAAACACCGCTAGTCCCGCCGTGCCGACGATCGGCACCGCAACGCGCTGCGGCGTCGTCGTCTTCTTCGCGAGCGCAAGCGCGGCGCCCGCGACGACGACGACCGCCAGCGCCGTCGCGACGACGCGGAAGTTGGAGATATCGTCGAGCAGCTTGGGTAACATGACGATCACCGTCGAACCGATGATCGCGCCCGTGCGCGTCTTGCGTCCGCCCATGATGATGGCGAGCAGGAAGAGGATGGTCAGTTCGAAGTTATAGGTGTTAGGCGAAATGTATTGCTCGGAATACGAGTACAGGCAGCCCGCGAGGCCCGCGAATCCCGCACTGATTACGAATGCAATTACCTTGTAGCGATACACCGACACGCCCATGCAGTCCGATGCGATCGGGCTGTCTCGCAGCGCTTCGAATGCGCGCCCGAGATGCGACTTCAGCACGCGATGCACGACGATCAGCGACACGACGAGCAGCGCCGCGACGAGCCAGTAGTACTGCACCTCGTCGAGCCTGTGTCCCGCGAACATCGGCTTCGGGATCTTGAGACCCATCGGTCCGTTGGTGAGGAAATCCATCTCGTTGATGAGAATCTGGATGATCGTGCCGAACGCGAGCGTCACCATCGCGAGATACGGACCGGACACGCGCAGCGCGGGCAATGCAAGGATCGCGCCGAAGCCGGCTGTGATCAGAATCGAAAGCGGCGCGGTCAGATAGAACGGCATGCCGAGCTTGATGAACAGCACGCCCGCCGTGTATGCGCCCACGCCGAACAATCCCGCGTGACCGAGCGACACTTGCCCCGTGTAACCCACGACGATATCGAGCCCGAACAGCAGGATCGCGTAGATCATGATGGTTTCGACGAGGTGGATGTAGTACGGATTGCCTGACGCCACCGGGAAAATTGCGAGTGCGGCGAGTCCGACGAGCGCCGCGATCCAGTTCTTTGCTTTCATCGTCGCCGCCTCAGACTTTCTTGATCGCCGTCTTGCCGAAGAGACCTGCGGGCTTGACCGCGAGCACGATCAAGAGCAGCACGAGTCCCGGCACGTCCTTGTAGCCGGTGGAGATATAGAAGCCGGTCGTCGTCTCCGCGATGCCCAGGATCATCCCGCCGACGATGATGCCCATGCCGCTCGACAAGCCACCGATGATCGCCACGGCAAACGCCTTGAGGCCGAGCACCGCGCCCATCGTCGCGCCGGTCAATGTCAGCGGCGCGATCAAAACCCCTGCAAATGCAGCGGTCAACGAGGAAAGCGCATATGAAAACGTGATGACGAGGCCGGTGTTGATGCCCATGAGCGACGCTGCATCGCGATCGTTCGCGGTCGCGACCACGGCCTTGCCGAAGATCGTCTTGCGGTTGAAGAACTCGACCGCGAGCATCATCACGAGCGCGCCGCCGACGACGAGCAGTTCCATCGGCAGCACGTTTGCGCCGAAGACCTTCAGTGGCGCTTCGGGCAGGGGCGAAGGAAAGCGCAGATCGTCGCGGCCCCAGACGTTTTCCGCGACGTTCTTGAAGATGATGCCGAGCGCGATCGTCGACATGATCCAGCCGAACTCGGACTTGATCTTGATGGCGGGCCGCACGCCGATGCGTTCGACGAACGCGCCCTGCGTGAGGCCGAAGAGACACACGAGCGGAATCATCAGCCAGTAGTTGACGCCAGCGGATACGAGCGTGAGGCCGACGAGCGCGCCGAGCATCAGGGCATCGCCCTGGCCGAAGTTCAGCGTGCCGGATGTGGCGAAGGTGAGTTGATAGCCGAACGCGATCACGGCGTAGATCATGCCGAGTGCTATGCCGCTATAGACGAGTTGAAGGAGGATCATGGTCGGGGTTTTTCTTGTGCAGGTCTGCGCTTCTTGAGATTCCTGATTTCGCTTCGGTCTATAGCTTTTGCGTGATGCTGTTTTGCTGGATCGCGTTTTCGTGTCGGCTCGGTGTCGTCGCCGGATCCCGCTCTCGCGTCGGTCTATTAGCACTGCCCCTGTGCGGGGCGGCACTCACTTTCTTTGCTGCTGCAAAGAAAGTAAGCAAAGAAAGCAGCTCCTGATACGCCCGCGGTCACACGCAATTTGGGTAGTCCTCTCGTCCATCGTGGGCTGCCTAAAGAGTGCCCTCAAACACCTAATCGGGCTCGGCTCGCGCACGGTCTGTGTCATCGCACCACACAACAAACGGGTTCAGCACCAAATAGCTCCGGCCCGCTTCGCGGCCGACCGGTCAAGCGGGGATGCATGTGCTTCTCTACTAACGTCTCCATCTCACGGCACTCGCCGCTCGCCGCTTTCCCTTGCGGACCCGGCGGCAGCGCGTAGCGCTGTGCCGAAGCTCTTTCGTGCTGAACCAGCGCCCTTCGAAAACTGGTTCGGCGGACCGTGCGCGAGCCAAGCCCGATTGGTCCTTCGAGGGCACTCTTTAGGCGAGTGCCGCCTGGGACGAGAGAACTACCCAAATTGCGTGTGACCGCGGGCTTGAAAAGCTGCTTTCTTTGCCTACTTTCTTTGCAGCAGCAAAGAAAGTAGGTGCCGCCCCGCACAGGGGCAACGCTAATAGACCGACACGAATACGGGATCCGGCGATATAAAAAAATCAATTCGAAGCAGTAGTGGTCTGCTTGGACCGCAGAGTCCCGCCGCCTTTCTTATCGGCGTCATACGCATAGATCACCCGCCCGCCCTTCACCTCCCCGATAACCGGCACATTCGGCGTAATAGCCTCGTGATCGCCCTTCGTAAAGGGCTTGTCGTACACCATCACGACACCTTCCACCTTAGTGTTCAAATTCTCGAGCGCTTCCTTGACCTTCGGCCCATCCGTCGTCCCCGCCTGCTTGATCGCCGCAGCAAGCAAATACACCGAGTCATAACCTTGCGCAGCAGAAACCGGCGAATCGATCCGCTCGTTCTTCGGCTTGAATTCCTTCAGATAAGCCTCGATGAAGGCCTTGCGCTTCGGCGTGTTCGCTTCCTGAATGAAAGTCTGCGGCATGCGCGCACCTTCGCCGTTAGTGCCGGCATTGTCGATGTAATTGGCCATCGAAAGCGTCCAGCTACCGATCAAAGGCACCTTCCATCCAAGCTTGGCCATGCCGTTCGCGATCTGCGCAAGCTCGGGCCCGATGCCGTAAGTCAGCACCGCTTCCGCACCCGCCTCCTTCGCCTTCAGCAACTGGGCCGTCATGTCGACGTCCTTGATGTTGAACTTCTCCACGGCGACGGGCTTCACGCCTTTCGCGGCAAGCGCCTTTTCCAGATCCTCGCGGCCGAGCTGGCCGTAGTTGGTCGAATCGGCGAGAATCGCGACCTTCTTGAAGCCACGCTTCGTCACCGCTTCCTCGACGATCATCGGTGCCTGAATGCGATCGGCGGCAGCGTTGCGGAACACGTAGTTATCGGGCTGATCGTCGAATTGCTTCGTCACCACCGTGCCGGTCGCGACATTGTTGAACACCGGAATCTTCGCTTCCTGAAAGAAGCGCTGCGATGCGAGCGCTACGCCCGTGTTGATATAGCCGACAACCGCGACAACCTTCTCCTTGTTGATGAGCTCCTGCGCGATCTGCACGCCGCGCTCGTTCTTCGCTTCGTCATCGCGCTCGACCAGCACGATCTGACGCCCAAGCACGCCGCCCGATTTGTTGATCTCGGCGGTGGCAAGACGCACGCCATCGCGCATGCTGACACCCATGGAAGACGAACCGCCCGTGAACGGACCATCGACGCCGATCTTGATCGGGTCGGCCGCGTGCGCCAACGAGAAAACGCCGAACGCGAGCGTGCTCGCAATGAGCTTCATCTTCATGTGTGTCTCCGTCGCCTGATTCGTTATTTGAAAGTCCCATGCAACGCGGCGAATTTCGCAATGCCTTTTAAACGCATTCCGCGTTATCGATTACATAGACTGTGAGCGAGTTTAGAAAAATGTAAGGATATGACCATATTCGGACATACCCGAAGAGCACGAGCGTTAGGCCACACCCAATGCATCGCAACTGTGCAAAGCCCGGCATAACCCGGAAAAGATGCGAATTTAGACAGCATCCCAAAGCGTTTTCATGGCTTTCGAAACGGAGAAAACAGCGGGTATACGCGTAACGCCAAAGAAAAAAACGCGCGGCATCCCGGAGGATGACCGCGCGTAACCTTGCGCACTCTTCAGGCTATCGCAGCGATGACAGCGTTTGCGCGATGCACTTGTTATCGCGGCGCACCGGTTTCGATCGCGTGCGCGAACTGACGCAGCACCGCGCCCGATGCATCGGTGACGGCCCAGAACGTCATGCCATCGTGATTCCAGCGCGCGAGCGCGTAACCATCGTCGGATTGCGTGACGACCGGCTCCGTCTTCGCTTCGCCCTTGCGCTCGGGAAATACGTACACGTCGATCGGATGCTTCAGGTAGCGATACACGACGACCGCCACCGGCCGATGATCGATGTAATCCAGCCGTCCGCCGACGAGCGCGAAGCCCGGACCCGCCGGATCGATCACCGGCGGCGCATAGTCGATCCGGCCGTTGAACCACGGCTTAACCGTGTGCTTGTCGCTGGACAACACGTCGATCGGACGATCCGACATCAGCGCGCGCACATGGCTCGACACGATCTCCTGCGCGATGGGCGAGCCCGTCGATACGGACGAGACGAGCGGCAGCGCCTGGAACCACAGCATCGTGCCGAGCACGAGCGCCGAGAGCGTCGCGCCCGCGAATGCGCCGCCGAAGAACGGCCACGGCGCGGCAAACGGATTGCGCGAGCCGCGTTTCGCCGGACGCGCCGGCTCGCGCCTGCACGCCTCTTCCTCGGCCTGAGCCCGCACGCGCGCCAGCACTTGCATGCGCAGATGCACCGGCGCGCGCTGATACAGCGAACCATCGGTAAGCCTCGCATCGAGCGAGGCAATGTCGTTATTTTCCATTTCCCGACTCCTCTGCGTGACCCGGTCCCGCGCGGCGCACGAGCCGCACGCTCGGCTTGTCCTGCCCGCCCTGGGCCGCGCGCACCGCCCCCGCCAGCATCTTGCGGCCGCGCGCGAGCCGTGACATCACCGTGCCGATCGGCACGCCGGTCACGGAAGCGACTTCCTTGTAGCTCATGTCTTCGAGTTCGCGTAACACCAGCACCTCGCGAAAGGCGATCGGCAGCGCCTCCAGCGCGCGATGCACCAGATGAATTTCGTCGCGGCGCACGGCGAGCGTTTCGGGATCGGCCGCGCCTTCCTCCGACCATCCCGGCAAGGCTTCGTCGCCGCCCAGTTCCTCGTCGTAGGGCGTCGCGTCGGCGAGTTGCACGCGCCGCCGCCATTCCGTGAACCACGTATTGCGCACGATCGCGAGCAGCCACGCACGCGCGTTCGCCTCCTCGCCGCCTTCGAATCCGCCGAAGAAACGGAACGCGCGCAGATAGGCTTCCTGCACGACATCGTCGGCATCGTTCGCGCTTCCCGACAGCCAGCGCGCGAGGTTGTACGCGGCGTCCAGATGCGGCATCACCGTCGCTTCGAAGCGCGCGTGTGCCGCCTCGGCGTCCGCCTGGCCGCGGCGCCCGGACCTGTCTTCTTTCGACCTGCCTGGCCACATCGCGCGGGTCTCCTTTCCACAATCACGTTCGGAAAACTTCGTTCGGGCGCGGCGGCATCGCTTTTCCGCGCCTTCCCATCCGTTACTCCTCACGCGGGCGCTTTATTCCCGTTTGCAACGGCGACTCAAAAAAATATAGCGGGAATATCCCGCCGCATTCGCTGGTTCGATGGACGGATGCCAACGTGATCCTGCCCGCCGCAACGGGCATCGCCGGCTTCGCGCCCATGCACCGAGCCGCCGTGGGCCCGACTTCACCGATTCGAACGACAAGAACCGCGGCCGTCATCATCAAAGGAACCATCATGAAACCCGACCCGAACGCACTGCCGCCCGCGCAGCAACGCGACGAACTCGACGAGCACGGCAAGCGCCGCCGCACCGCACTTTCGTGCATGGCCTGGGCGGGCGCCGGCGTCATCTGGACGGTGAGCGGCGGCGTGCCCGTTTCGCGCCTGATCTCGTCGGCGGAAGCGGCCGAGCAGACCGGCTCGTTCAGCTTCGTGCAGATCAGCGACAGTCACATCGGCTTCAACAAGGATCCGAACACGGAGCCGACGAGCACGCTCGAAGAAGCCATCAACCGCGTGAGCGCGATGGAAAAACGCCCCGCGTTCATGATCCACACGGGCGACATCACGCATCTGTCGAAGCCCGCGCAATTCGACACGGCGACGCAGATCATCGGCAAGTCGGGCATGGACGTGCATTACGTTCCCGGCGAGCACGACGTGCTGGTCGAAGAAGGCAACGCGTTTTTCGACCGCTTTTCCGGGCAATACGGCAAAGGCAGCACGCGTCACTGGTACAGCTTCGATCAGGGCGGCGTGCATTTCATCGGCCTGACCAACGTGATCGACCTGAAGGGCGGCGGCCTCGGCTTTCTCGGCGATGCGCAGCTCGCGTGGCTCAAGGCGGATCTGCAGGGCAAATCGAGCAGCACGCCGATCGTCGTGTTCGCGCACATTCCGCTGTGGGCGTTGTATCCGCAATGGGGATGGGGCACCGACGACAGCGCGCAGGCGCTCGCGCTCTTGAAACGCTTCGGCTCGGTAACGGTGCTGAACGGCCACGTCCATCAGGTGGCGCAGAAAGTGGAGGGAGAGATGCGCTTTTATTCGGCGATGTCGACGGCGTTTCCGCAGCCCGCGCCGGGCGCACCGTCCGGTCCGGGGCCGATGAAAGTGCCATCCGAACAATTGCGCACGATGCTCGGCCTGCGCGAAGTCACGCATATCGCGGGACGCGGGCAACTTGCCGTCACCGATACGTCGCTCGCGGGGGTGCAGTCATGATCGCATCGACGATTGCGCACTACGTTTCGCCCGACAATCTCCGCCCGCTCGCCGGCAAGCTGCTGCGCCAGGCCGCGCTTGCGCTGGTCGTGAAAGGCGTCATCGGCGTGGCGATTCCGTCGGCGTGCGCGGCAGAACCCGCGCAACAGGTCGCGCTGGCGAACGCGCCGACCGTTTCCATCGACAACTTCGCGTTCAATCAGGCGACGATTACCGTGCCCGTCGGTACGAAGGTGACGTGGGTGAATCACGACGACATGCTGCATACCGTCGCCGACGAGGGAAAGAGCTTCAAGTCCGATCCGCTCGACAGCGGCGACAGCTTCTCGCATGTGTTCGACAAACCGGGCACGTACAAGTACTTCTGTTCGCTGCATCCGCACATGACGGGGACGGTCGTCGTGCAATGAGTCGCGTCAGCCGCGCGCCTTCGCGATCGCGGCGAGATTGCCCTCGCCGAATCCGTGATGCCCGCGCCGCTCGACGATCTCGAAGAACATGTCGCCGGGCTTGCGCTCGACGAACGTCTGCAGAAAAAGCTGCGGCGTGCCGTCTCCGAGAATCTCGCCGTCGACGAGAATGCCGCGCGTGCGCAGCTTTCCGATGTCGAGACCGTGGCCCGGCAGACGCTCGTCGATCTCGTCGTAATAGCGCGGCGGCGGCTGCAGGAAGCGCACGCCGCGCGCCATCAATGCATCGACGGAAGCGAAAATATCCGCCGATGCCAGCGCGATATGCTGCACGCCCTCGCCTTCGTGATCGGGCAGATATTGCTGCATCAGATCCGTGCGATAGGTGCCTTCCTCGTACACCGGAATGCGGATCGAGCCGCACGGCGAAAGCGTGACGGCGGAATCCTGCGAGACGTGCCAGTCCGGATGCACCTGATGAATCTCCGAGAAGTGCAGCACTTCCCGATAGAAATCGAGCCATTCCTGAATGCGGCCTGCGCCGACCGTCTGCGTGAAGTGGTCGACTTCGAGCAGGCCGGTGCCGTTGAGATCCGCGCGTGCTCCGGGAATCGGACGAAAGTCGATGTCGTAGATCGACGTCTCGCCGCTGTTCTTGCCCGGCCAGTGATCGACGAAATAGATATGGGAATCGCCGATGCCTTGAATCGCCGGAATCGCAAGCTCGTTCGGGCCGATTTTTTCGCCCTCGAAATCCCACGCGCCGTATTCGAGCGCGCGCTCGTGGGCGACCTGCGCATCGAGCACGCGAATGCCGATCGCCGCGATGCCGACGCCATGCGACTCGGCAAAGCGCGACGCGAACGAATCCGGCTCCGCGTTCAACAGAAAATTCATGCTGCGCTGGCGAAAGAGCGTCACCGCCTTGCTGATGTGCTGCGCGACGGGCACGAAGCCGAGCGTCTCGAACAGTCGGGCGAGCCCTGCAGGATCGGGGCTGGAAAACTCGACGAACTCCAGCCCCGCGATGCCGAGCGGATTGTCGCCGAGGTTCGAATCGGGCGTCGCGCGGGCGGAGGAAGAGGAGTCGGGCTGGGTCATCGGCAATACCTCGAAAATGTACGATCTGGTTCACGGACGCAAAACTACCACGACCTGCTGCTTCCGTGCGACCGGCGGCTTCATCCAAATGGCCGCGACGATGCGCCTAGAGTAGCGGCAGCGGGATTGCCGTGTCAAAGCCGGGGCCGCCCGACGCGTCCCGGCCGATCGTACGCGCCTTCAGGCGGCGAGGCGCGCCGCGCTCATCGACGGACGCTTCGCTTGCGGCGGAAACACGTTCCAGGTGCCGTCGTCATGACGGAAGAAGATGATCGCGAGCGGGCCGCCCGGATGCTGCGCCTCGATGCAGACGTAGCGCGCGCCGGTGACATGCGAACGGCACAGACGCACGACGCGTGCCGGATGCGCGGCAGTCGGGGCGAGCCATTTGTCGACGGCCCAGTGCAGCGAGTTTTCGGTGGTTTGCATGATGGTCTCCTCGGAATCGATCGGCAAAACGTGAGGTTCAGGCTGCGAGCGCCACGTTCATGCGGCGGCGGCGTTCGGCGGCGACATAGGCGCGGAAGAGTCCCGCCACGGCTCTGACGGCCGCGTGGGGATCGATGAAGCACGCTTGCACCTGACGGCTGCGGGCGCGGCCGTCGAGGCACCACGTAACGAAGTGCTCGCAGTTGTTGGTGAGCAGGTGATAGTTGTCTTCGCCGAGGCGGCTGCGGGCGCGGCGCACCGCTTCCATGCCGACGAACTTCGCGGCCGGGTTCTGGCGGATCGTGACTTCATGACCGGCGGCGAACTGCTCGACCGGGACTTCCTCGACCGGGCCGCGATGCAGCGACTTCGCGAAACCGGCATAGTGGATGACCATGCCGTTGCCGGCATAGATGCCGTGATGTTCATAGCCGGAACGGCGCGTGACGAGTTCGGTGCCGAGCGCGGGTTCGTCGTCGAGCGAGAAGCCGTTCGCGGCGGCTTGCTGTTCGATCAGTCCGATTTGCTGGATGGTTGACATGGCTGGCTCCGATTTTTCTTTGCCTGGCGCCAGGTGTTTGTTCGGCGCCGGGTTGCCTAGCCTTTCGCATCTTCCTTGCCAGTTCCGATAAGCCATTGATTACGCGTGGTTATTGCGGAATCGGGAGCGTGTTTCGACGGCGTTGTGTTTTTCATCGGCCAACAGTTTTCTTGCGCGTTTGTTGGACCTGCTGCACCAGAATTCGCGTCGTGCGGGCCGATCGGACGCGCGCCGCGTGTGTTGGTTATGCGGCGCGACGCCAACATCGCTTGTTGGCGACGATCCAACGGATGCGATTCGGCATGCAGCCAGCCTCGTTTGCGCCGATGCCGCCAGGACGCCGTCCCATCGGCGATTCGGACGCAACCTCCGCCATTTGGCGTGCGTCGGCATGGGCCTTGCATTGATCCGTGCGTCCTGCTCACAGGCCATCCCGGAGAAACGACATGTGCGCCTTGACCGTCAGCGATCTCGAATACGACCGCGTGCTGGATCACGCGGCGATGTCGGCCATCAGCGGCGGAGGCGGTGCGCCGTGGGTGTTCGGCTGGATCACGCCTTTCGTGGAGCGTTCATCGGGCGGCGGGGCCGCAGCCGGCGCGATTACGCTGGTCGATGTGACCAACAACATCTACGCGGTCACGAACAACATCACCAATAACGTGACGAACATCACGGTCGGCCAGATGGTCAATCAGTTTCAGAACGTCGCGGTCAGCAATACTGGCAACGGCGCGAGCCTTACCGTCAGCCCGAATTCGGTCGCGGGGAATCGCGCGGGCTAAAGCGGTGCAGATCAAGATTCGCTTCGGACGCGCGTTGGTACACAATGAGCGGGATCGTCCGCAAGGCCCGCCCGACGCCGCGTCACCCAGCATTCCGGAGGTTGCCGTGACCTTCACCACCGAGTTTCGATGGACATCCGCCGCCCGCACCGACACCGGCTGCGTCCGGCAGATCAACGAAGACGCGCTGCTCGATGCGCCCGAGCGCGGACTGTGGGCCGTCGCCGATGGCATGGGCGGCCACGCGGTCGGCGATCTGGCGAGCCGGATGGTGATCGAGAGCCTCGCGAAGGTATCGCCGGCGAACGATCTTGCGGGCACCATCGCCGATGCCCGCGCGCGTCTTCTCGACGTGAACGACAAGCTGCGTGCGGAAGCGGCGCGGCGCCAGGTGTCGCGCATCGGCAGCACGGTCGTCGTGCTCGCTGCGCGCGATGGCGCGTGCGGTTATGTATGGGCCGGCGACAGCCGCATCTATCTGCTGCGCCAGGGACGGCTCGTGCAGCTCACGCGCGATCACAGCCACGTCGAGGAACTGAAGGCGCGCGGGCAACTCACGGCGGAAGAAGCGCTGCATCATCCGGCGCAGCATCTCATCACGCGCGCGGTCGGCGCGCTCGATGTGCTCGAACTCGACGAGAACACGCTCGCCCTGAACGACGGCGATACGTTCCTGCTATGCAGCGACGGTTTATCGAACGAAGTCAGCGAAGCCGAAATGATGAGCGAGCTCGCGCCGGGCAATTGCGATGTCGCCGCGCAAAGGCTGCTGGAAATCGCGCTCGCGCGGGGCGGGCGCGACAATATTTCAGTGGTCGTCGCGCATGCGGTCGATTTGATGGCGACGGATAAGACGCAGGTGAATCCGTCGATTTAAAGGCGGCTCAACCGCCCGCCTCCTTGTTCTTCTGCGCCGCCGCTCGAAACTCCTTCGAATGCAGCCCGTGCTTTTTCAAAAGCATCTGCAGATGCGAGCGGTTCATCTCGTACCGTCTCGCAAGCTCGGCCACCGTTCCGCCGGTTTCCTGCAAGCCTCGTTCGAGAAACGCGCGCTCCGCTTCGTCGCTGGCGACGCGCTTCGCTTCCGCGAGCGAGCTCGCCGTCGCGATGCCGTTTCCGCTCGCCGCCGGCCCGCCCATTGCGAGCGAGAGCGATGACTTCGGCCGTATGTCGACCGGCAGATGATCGATGTCGGCCATATCGCCCGCAAGACACGCGAGGCGGTACACCACGTTCCGCAACTCGCGGATGTTCCCCGGATAGTCATAGTTGCGCAGAAAATCCCGTAGCCGCGGCGACAACTTCACCGGCCGGCGCTTCAATGTCGCGGCCGCTTCGTCGCCGAAATACGCGAGCAGCAGCGGAATTTCATCGCGGCGTTCACGCAAAGCAGGCAGCGTCAGATGAATGACGCTCAGCCGATAAAACAGATCCTCGCGAAAACGCCCCTCGTCGCAGAACTTGCGCAAGTTGCGATTCGTTGCCGCGACGATGCGCGTATCCACCGCGATGGGCTCGTCCGAACCCACGCGCTGAATTTCATGCGCTTCCAGTACGCGCAACAGCTTCACCTGCCCCTGCAAAGGCAGTTCGCCGATCTCGTCGAGAAAGATCGTGCCCGTGTGCGCGCTTTCGAATTTTCCCTTGCGATCATTGCTCGCTCCGGTGAACGCGCCCTTGCGATGCCCGAATAGTTCGGACTCCAGCAGATTGTCCGGAATCGCGCCGCAGTTCACCGAGATATACGGCTTGTCGGCACGCGATCCGTTCGCGTGAATGACCTTCGCCATCAATTCCTTGCCGGTGCCGCTTTCGCCATCGATCAATACCGGCAAGTCCGTCGGCGCGGCTTTTTCCGCGATTTCCAGCGCTTCCAGCAACTTCGGGTTATCGCCGAACGTGCCTTCGAATACGAAGCTGCGTTCGATCAGCGCCTGCCGCCGCGCGCCCGGCGGAAGATCGCGCTTCGGTTCGGCGGCCGCCGCCTGCACGAAGCGCTCCTTGTGCGACAGTTGCATGACTTCGTCGCGCAGGGTGCTCGCCTGCCGCAACAGCTTTTCGATCTCGGGACGCTCGAGCCGCGAGGTCCATCGAAGCGTCGAGCGCAAGATCTCGATCTTCTCGATGAGCCCCGCATACGAAATCGCCGATGACGCGGGCGCGCTGGTATCGCTTTCCGGTTGGTCGAGTATTTTCATGCTGCGCTCAGTTGCTTTTGCACGAGTTGGTAGTACATGCCCTTTCTCGCGACGAGTTCGTCATGCTTGCCCTGTTCGACGATGCCGCCTTCGTACAGCACGAGAATCTTGTCGGCGCGCATGATCGTCGAAAGGCGGTGCGCGATGATGACCGCCGTGCGCCCTTTCAAAATCTCCTGCATGTTGCCGAGAATATTGCTTTCCGATTGCGTATCGAGCGCGGACGTCGCTTCGTCGAATACGAGCAGACGTGGATCGTGATACAGCGCCCGCGCGATGCATAAGCGCTGAATCTGTCCGCCCGACAATCCTACGCCGCGCTCGCCGACCACCTGCTCATAACCGAGCGGCATCTTCGCGATGAACGCGTGCGCGTCGGCCATCTTCGCGACTTCTTCGATACGCCTTCTGTCCGGCGCTTCATCGCCGCTCGCGATGTTCTCCGCGATCGTCCCCGAAAACAGCAGGTTGCTCTGCATCACATAGCCGATCTGCGCGCGAAAGAAACCTTTATCGACGACGTTGATATCGTAGCCATCGACGGTCATCTTGCCTTCGCTCGGCGCATAGAAACCGACGAGCAGTTTCGCGAGCGTCGTTTTACCGGATCCGCTGCGCCCGACGATCGCAATCAGCTCGCCCGGCTTGATATCGAAGCTGATGTTCTCCAGCACGTAGGGCGCATCGCCTTCGCCATAACGGAAGTACACGCCGTTGAAACTGATATCGCCCTGCAGGTCGGGCAGCATGACGCGCTGCTGCATGTCTTCGGGCTTCTGCTCCGGCTCGATATCGAGCACGTCGCCGAGCCGCTCCATCGCGACGCCCGCATCGTTCAGCAGGCTCCACAAGTTGATGAGACCCATCAGCGGCGCGAGCACGCTGCCCATGTAGGCATTGAACGCGATCAGTTGCCCGATGGTCAGTTCGCGCGCAAGCACGAGATTCGCGCCGACCCATAACACGCCGATGGTCGTCGCCGCATTGAGCAACTGGCTGCACAAGCCCACCACGATATTGAAGCGCTGCGACTTGTATTGCACTTCGAGCGACTTCGCATACTTCTTTTCCCACTTGAGACGCACCGCGCGCTCGATACCCATGCCCTTCACCGTCTCGACGCCGCCGAGTGCTTCCATCAGATACGAACGCGCATCCGTTCCCGCTGAGAACGTTTCGCGCGCGTTCTGCTTGATGCGCGGCGTCGCGACGACCGTGAGCACCATCATCGGGATGACGAACGCGATCAGCAGCAACGTGAGCTTCACGTTGTAGAGGAACATGATCGTGAAGTAGATGAAGATCATCAGCAGGTTCAGCACGGTCGATACCGTCGATTCGGTGAGAAACGCGCGAATCGTGTGATTCTCCTGAAAGCGCGCGAACACATCGCCGGTCTTGCGCTTCGCGAAGAAGCCGAACGGCAGCGAGAACGTGTGCCTGAAGAACTGCGACATCATCGCGAAGTCCATGTTGCGGACCATGAAGTTCGCGAGATACGCGCGTATCGTCGTCATGAGCTGCGTGAACAGGCTCGCGATGATGAGCCCTGCGATCAGCACATGAAGCAGGTTCACGTTCTGATGCACGATCACGCCATCGAGAATGTTCTGGATGATGAGCGGCGGTATCACGCCCAGCACTTGAATGACGAAGGTCGCGAGAAAGAGATGCAGCAGGATCTTCTTGTACGGCTTCAGATAGCCGACGAAACGCAGCCACGGCGAACGCGACACGGCCTTTTGCGTAAGATCCTGCCCCGGCGTGAAAAGCAGACACGTGCCGCTCCAGCCGCGCTCGAACTCGCCGACGGTCATCTTCCTGAAGCCGATCGCCGGGTCCGCGACCCATACGTTCTCGCTCGACACGCCATAGACGATGATGTAGTGGTATCCCTCCCAATGCGCGATGAACGGCATCTCGAAGCCGCGCAACGATTCGAACGTGCACTGCACGCCGCGCGTCGTGAAGCCGAGCGATTCGCCGGCGCGTGCGAGTGAATCCAGCGTCGCGCCGGATGTCGTGACGTTGGCCAGTTCGCGCAGCTTGCCGAGCGTCATGTTGATGCCGTAGTGACGGCAGATCATCGCGAGACAGGCCGCGCCGCAATCCATCTCCTCCGCCTGCTCGATCCACGCGAAGCGCTTGATGACGCGCTCGCCCAGTTCGGGCTTCGTGTGCAGATCGAGCATTGCGGGCAGCTTGCGGCGCTCGGTGATCTTCTTCTGCCGCTGCAATTCGCGCTCGGTAAAGCGGATGCGCTCTTCGAGCACTTCGCGCAGCTTCACGTTTCGCTCGATGATGAAGTGCACGGTCTTCTCGGGAATCACGAGCAGGCGCGTATCGGTGCTCGCGATGGCGGAGGCCATCTGCTCCTGGCGCATCACGCAGGCCTTCTCGCCGAAGATCTCGCCGGGACCGAGCGTCGCGAGCACATGCCGCTCGCCGCCCTCTTCGCGCACGATCCGCACTTCGCCTTGCCGCACGACATAGAGACGCCGGTCGTCGCGCGACTCCTGCTTGAGAATCTCCTTGCCTTCCGCGACACGCTTCACGCCGACGCTGCGCACGCATTCTTCGAGTTCGGCCTTGTCGAGCTTGCCGCGCAAATCGAAGAGCTTTGCGACGAAACCGCCCGCCGAGTTAATGGCGACATAGCTCGTGACGAAGGCGAGCGCGGCGGGATTCTTCGCGATGACGGGGTCGATCGCCGTGCGCGGGATGAACAGCAGCTCGGTCTTGCCGGAGGAGCGCACCGACGACTCATGGCGATAGTCGCGCAGCATCGCGATATCCGCGAAGGTCTCGCGCTCCTTCTTCACCCCCATGCTGATTTCCTTGCCGTGCTCTTCGGTGAAGATACGCACGGACCCCGCTTTCACGATATAGAGTCCATCGGCCGCATCGCCCGCATTGCACACGGTCTCGCCGAAACCGAAGCGCCGCGACTCCGCTTGCGCCGCGAATTGCTCGATTTCCTCGCGCGTGAAGGGCGAAAGAATCTCCACCGACGAAAGAAAGTCGGCAGGCGAATCAAGGCTCGATGGAGCGTCCATGTCGTGTCGCGTTCCGGTCGATCAGCGTGCTTCGATGACGTGTTCCTGCGCACGCGCCATCATCCAGTCTTCGCGCAGCAGGCGGCGAATTTCCGCGGACACGTCCTCGTCGAGCTTCGCCGGATACTTCGCCGTCACCGCGAAAATCTCATACGATGCGCCGTCCGCCGATACGAACGGCCCGAGCAGATCGCCGACCTCCGCGTTGAAGACTTTCGCCTCGACGTCCGGTTTCATCTGTCCGCGCATCACGCGGCCGATCACGCCGCCCGCGTCGCGCGTGTCGGCGAGCGAGTGCTCGCGCGCCATGTCGGCGAAGCTGTCGGGATCGTCGTTCAGATACGAGATCATTTCCTTCGCGCTGCCTTCGGTGTCGAGCAGGATATGACTGACTTCGATGCTGTCGAACTTCGGCGAGTTGAGCTGGAAGTACTCTTCGATCTCGCGCGCCGTGCCTACCTTGTCGAGCATCTTTTCCTGATACAGCGTGTCGGTGATGAAGACCTCGAACTCGTCGAGGCTCACATGCAGCGCATCGAGATAATTGTTCATGTCCGCCGCGCGATGCAGACCGCGAATGCGCCGGAACTGATCGGCGCGATTCTGGATTTCATCGTCGCTCACGGCGATACCCGACTTCTTCGCCGCGCGCACCGTGAGCTTGTCGCGCACGAGCTGCTCGATGAGACTGTCGAACTGACCATTCAACTTCAATAACCTGATGAATTCGCCGACGTCGACCACTTCGTCGTCGATACGCACAATCGCCGTCATATCGTTCTCCGTTCGGTTCCATGTTGAATTGCGCATCATGTTCGCGTTGCGGCGCCCGTGTAACCCCCCATATTTATCCCGCTACATTGCGGAACGGATCCAGCCCGAGATCGATGAGGCGCCGCTCGCGCACGACGATCTCAGCGGTCGCCGTCATGCCGTAACGCAGCGGATACTTCGTGTCCGCGATCTGATAGGAATCGCGATCGAGCGTCACGCGTCCTTCGTAGACGGGTTGCTTGCTCGTCGGGCTCGGCTTGGTCGCGGGCGAAATGAACGCGAGCGTGCCCTCGATCACGCCATAGCGCTGATAAGGAAACGCATTGAACTTGAGCTTCACGCGCTGCCCTTCGCGCAGAAACGCGCGGTCGTGCTCGGCGATCTCGATCTTGAGCACCGGCTTCGCATTGGCCGGCGCGATGCCGCCGAGCGGCGTGTTCGCCTGTATCTTGTCGCCGGGCTGCGTCGATGTCACGTCCGTCACCACGCCGGACACCGGCGCGAGAATCAACAGGAAATTGTCCTTGTCGATGTTCTCGAACTTGATGCGCGCGGCCGCATCCGCGACGAGGCGCGCGGTCTGTAGTTGCAAACGCAACTTGTCTTCGGTGCTCGCGACTTCGCGCATCGCGGCTTCGTATTGCAGACGCAGGCTCGTCGCTTCCTGACCGCTCGTTTCCAGTTGACGCTTGGCCTGCGTGAAATCGTGACTCAGACGGAAGTCGAGTTCCGCGAGCCGCGATTGCTCGACGCGATACGCGCCGTCCGCTTCGAGATAGGCATTGCGTTTCTGATCGACCTGCGCTTCCGCAATGCCGCCGCCGCCCGGCAACGCGAGCAGACGCTGAAAGCGGTCGAGTTCGACCTTCGCGGCATCGCGGGCGCGGCGCGCGTTTTCGAGCGTGCTGCGTGCTTCCTGCAACTGCGCCTTCTGACCTTCCGCGAGCTTGCTCGTGCCTTCGGCCACGCGCTGCTGATGTTGATGCTCTTCCACATCCATCTGATCCTTGAGCGCGGCGATCTTGCGCTCCATCAGCAGCTTCTTTTCGGGGAACTGCTTCCATTCACGCTCGGCATCGTCGAGCTTGAGCTGCGCTTCGAGCGCATTGGTCGCCGCTTCGATCGCACCGCGCGCATTCAGGCGCGCGACGACATCGTCCTTGCGCACGGGCTGCCCTTCGGCGATATAGAGATCGGCGAGCTCGCCGTCGATCGGCGCATAGAAACGCCGCACTTCCGATTCCGGCGCGAGCGTGCCTTGCGCCGTCACCATCACGTCCGCATGGCCGACAAACGACCACACGAGCGCCGACGCGACGAGCGCCACCATCGCGAAGACAAGGCCCTGCGTGAGCCGCGCGGGCTCCGCCGTGAGAATCGCGATGCCTTCGGCGCCGTGTTCGCCTAGCGCCTCCGACAGCGGCTTAAGGTGTGCGTCTCTCTTCACTGCTCGTGCCTCCGCCGATCAGACTCAGCTTGGTATTGAGAAGCCCCGGTTCGAGCACCATCCGCAGATCCTGCAGCGAACGCCGTTGCAGATCCGCTTCGGTGTCGATCTCATTGGCGAGCGCGGTCCACTTCGCCGTCGCGCTGTCCGCCTTCACCTGCCGGAAAATACGCATGCCGCGCGTGGCCGCGTCTTCCGCGTCGGACAGCAGCCGTGCCTGCGTCCGGAACACATCCGACACGCCCGATTCGAGCCGCTGCGATCCGCCGATGCCGCCGTTCGTCCGATACTGCTGCCACGACGTTTGCGCCTGCGTCATCAACGCTTGCGCGCGGGCCGTCGCCCTGTCCTTCAACGCGGTGAATTCGGGCGCGACGGCTTTCGCGTAGAACGCGTCGCTCTCGAGATCGAGCGTCTCGTAGAACGACAGCAGCGCGTCTTCGTAGCCCTTCGAGCCGCGCGCCTTTTGCAGCTCGGCGAACTGCGCGGCCACGGCTTTCTTGTGCGCGAGTTCCTTCTGCACGGTCTGCGTCCACGAGCCTTGAGGCAGCTTTTGCAGCGCGTCGATCGCCTGCGCGCTCTGTCCGCGATTCCATGCATCCGCGACGCTCGTGTATTGCGCGAGCACGTCGGGCGGCGGCAACTGGCTCGCGGTCATCTGCCGAAATTTTTCCTGGAACGGCGGCGTCGAGAAATGGGCCTTGCTGACCGAACCCGCGAGCGGCGCGAGGCTCGCACCGTTGATGCTGCGTCGCAAGCCCGCGTAGGCATCGAGATCGGCGCGCACGCGATCGAGACCCGCGAGCCGCGGATACTTGTCCGCATATTCCTTCAACGCCGCACCGATCGCATCGGGATCGTCCTGGCCGAGATTCTTCGCGATGCTGGCATCGAGCCTCTCGATGGCCGCGAGATACACCGAATCGTCGCTTTGCAGCTTGCGCAGATGACTCAGCGCGAGCGCATACGGATCGCGGAACTCGGGCACATAGCCCGCGATGCGGTCCAGATCGCGCTGATGTCCCGCCGCGTCCGCTTCCCAATGCTTCAGGATTGCGCCGATGCGCGGCTCGTCGCCGTACATGCGGATCGGCGCTTCGGCGCCGCCACGGCTCATCACAAAACTTTCCAGCTTGCCGATCCATTCGAGTTCGTCGATAAGCGAATGCACGTCTGCGTTGTGCTCGCTGAGCGAACGCATCTGCGCGATGATCGCGTCCGCGTTCGCGAAATCGCCCTTTTTCAGTGCAGCAAGCCAGCGCGGCACGTTCGACTTGAGCACGGCCTCGGTGTTCATCGACGTGAACGGCGCGTCCTTCGGATGCGTCTTCAGATATTCGTTCGTGACGGCCGCGGCCTCGGCGTACTCGCCGTGCTCCATCAGCGATTTGGCCTCACGCTCGTTCGAACCGCTATAGAAAAGCGCGGCGCCGACTGCAACGAGCGCCGTCAGCACGCACGCCACGATGATGCGCGTGCGGCGCGCGGCGCGCGCATCGTCGTTCGCGAGCACACGGCGCAACTCCGACACGAAGAGCCCGAACTTGCTGCGCTTCGCGGCGCGCGCGTCCGGGCGCTTTTCCTCGGCGGGTGTCGGCTGCGCCTCTTCGTTGACTTCATCCTCGCGCGCCGCGGCCTGATCGACGCAGAAGATGTCGAGAAACGAATGCGCCGAGCCGACGAAGGTCGTCTTGTCGCTGTCGGATTCGTCGTCGTGCGATGGCGCGGCGACCTGCGCGACGATTTCCGTGAGCGTCGATTCGCTTTCGTCGCCGTGCAGATGCACCACGTACGCGAAGTGCGTTCCGCCGAACGCGACGGTATCGCCGTTCTTCAGTTCGACCGCCGACGCGCCGAGCCGCTCGCCGTTCACGAACGTGCCATTGGTGCTGCCGAGGTCTTCGACGAACGGCGCGCCGCTCTTGATGAACACATGCGCGTGGCGCCGTGACACGTAATTGACCTGATGCGGATACTCATCGCGATAACGCGAAAACGTGTCGTCGGTCTTGCTGACGAGAAACGGAAACTGCGCGAGTTCGATCGGCCGAAGACCGAGATCGTCGCGCTGCGGCGTAAGCGTGAGGCCGATTGGTTTCGGCGCATTCGGACGCCGCGCGCGCGGCGCGAACTGCACGCGATACGACAGCTTGCTGCCGAACGAAATGACATCGCCGCTTCGCACGCGCGCGGGCGTCTCGCGCACGGGCGTGCCATTTACGGCCGTGCCGTTCTTGCTGGCGAGATCGGCGATATAGACGAACCCGTGCTCGATGAAGATGCGCGCATGACGGCGCGAGAGCTGCGCCACGGCTTCGGGCGGACTCGTATCGAACGGCGCTTCGGCGCGGCCGATAGCGAAGAGATTTTCGTCGATACGGATCTCCGTGAGTCTCTCCGCCAGCTCGCGCGCAAGCTCGCCATGCGGCGCGGGCTTCAGGACGACGTCGAACGCCTCGCCCACGCTCGGCTGCGGATCCGCCACGGAAAAGCCTTGAGCCATGTCCATGTCACGAGGTACGTCCAGCCGCTGCCGCCGACGCGCCAGAGGATTGCCCGGCAACGTCGGGCGCATGGACAAGTTGGACCGCGCCGTAATCGAAGTCATTTGCAGCCGGCGGCTGTTGAGAGTTTAAGTCACGCATCGTCGTAGTCAATCGTGCTGCAGCGCTGCATCACGCCATCCATGAGCGATTCGGCACGATCGTTAGCAATTCATATTATTAATTTGGTGCACATTATTCATGGAGTGCTTCACTTCAATCCGTCCTTGCTTGCGCTTTGTACATCGACGGTCGGCCAGCCGCCGCCGAGCGCCTTATAAAGCGTCACCGTGTCCGACAGAATTTGCTGATGGTTCGCGAGCAGCGCGAGTTGCGCCGCGAGCAGCGTGCGCTCCGTCTCGAACACCTGAAGCTGCGAGATCACGCCCTCTTTCAGTTGCGCGTCGATCTGCGCGGCGACGATCGTCAACTGGTCCACTTCCTGTTGCAGCTCGACGCGCTGCTTCGTATGCGAATCGAGATTGACCAGCGCGTTCTCCACTTCTTCGAACGCGTTCATCACCGTGCTGCGATATTGCTGTTCGGCCACCGTCGTCTGCGCCTCGGTCGTCTTGACGTGAGCGCGCACGGACGGATCGAGAATCGGGATATTGATGCTCGGCACGAAACTCAGCGTGAAGATCTTCAGGAGATCGGTCAGTTGAAAGCTTGCAGTGCCCGCGCGTCCAGTCAGGTTGATGGTCGGCAGTTGCGCGAGCTTTGCCTGGCCGACGAGGTCATACGCTTCGAGCACGCGATATTCGGCCGCGATCAGATCGGGGCGACGCGCGAGCAACTGCGATGGCAATCCCTCCGGCACCGGCGGAATCTGCACACGCTTTTGCAGCTTGCCGTCGGGCATCCGGAACTCGCCTGCCGGCACGCCCATCAGCGTCGAGAGCGCGTTGTTCGCGAGATCGCGCGAGCGGCGCAACTCCAGCAACTCGCGCGTCAGCCGGTTGAGTTCGGCGCGCTGCGTGAGCACCTGCGTCTTCGGCACGAGGCCGTTCTTCTGCATGCCTTCGAAGATCGTCAGGATCTGCTGGTTGGTCGCGATGGTCTGCTTCTGCTGATCGATCTGATCGTCGAACTGGAGAATCTGGAAGTACGTCGTCGAGACGAGTGCGACGAGTTCGAGATAACCGGCGCGCCAGTCGGCCTCGGTCGCGCGGAATTCGGCTTTCTGCGCCTGCACGCCCTTCTCCACCGAGCCCCAGATATCGATGTCCCAGCTCACCTGCGTCGCCAGGTTGTACTGCTTCGAGAACTGCTGGCCGGTCGTCTTCTCGAAGCTCGCGCCCGCGCCGAGATCCATCGACGGCAACGCGCCCGCGCGCGCCTCGCCGATCTGCGCGCCCGCCACCTGGATGCGCGCGGCCAGCACCTTGATGTCGAAGTTGCCGCTGATGGCCTTTTCAACCAGCGAGTCGAGATACGGGTCGTTGAACTGCTTCCACCAGTCGGGCCGGATCGTGTCGGATGCGGCGACCTTCGCTGCGTCGGTCTTCGTGAAGGCGGTTTTCTCGGGCGTGTCGGGCCGCTGATACGTCGGCGGCGTCACGTCGATGCAGCCCGAAAGCAGCGCGGCTGCAACCAGCCCTAACGATGGCAACAAGGCTCGCACGATCTCGCTCCCGGTGAACGCGCACCGACGGTCAGTTTCATGGGTGAGAAGCACGGCGCCGGCCGTCCGGTCATTCAAGTAAATCACACGGCGCGCCGCGACTCCATACGGGTTAAGTCACGTTGCGCGCGCGTGCTCTTGAGGCACGTCGCGCGTCGTCGTGACGCGGTCCGGCGACGGATGCGACCCGCGCGCGAACCACTACGCCCGATGCTGAGGGCGGTGTTACGGCGAAGCTCCCCGCGCCCCGCCTTTGCTGCGACTACCTCGATGCTTACCGCACCGATATGCGGTTCATTCCTCGCGACGTTTCGCTTATGCGAGATCGCCCGCGATGCCGAGGTTCACGTTGGCGATGTTCTTCGCGCTCTGCGTCGGCGTGACCGTCGACTGCGACTTCAGCGCTTCGGCGAAGGCGATGTTGCTGCCGTTCTGATTGAACGTCGTCTGCGTCTGATTGATGATCTGCTGCGGATTGAACGGCATCGAGAGCGTCGTGCCGTTCATCGAGATGAAGCCGGGAAACAGGACCGCGGAGCCGCCGCGCACCGCCGACATCGCACGCGTGTCGAGATCTTCGGTGACGGGAAGGTCCTTGATGGTCAGCGTCTTCATTTCCGCTCTCCTTGGGTGCGCGTCGCGCATTCGGTGGTGGCTCGGAGCAACTTGTCTGCTCGCCGCCATTCAATGCACAGGCTGTGCCAATCGCGTCATGCGTCATGCGTTTTTCTCTGCGCGCCGCGCTGCATATCGGCTGCGCCGATTTACGCTGCATCTGTCCTTCTAAGCCGATGATGCTGCCCGCCCGACACTTCCGATCTTCACTGTCTGTTGCCCGGCAACACCCGTGCGATTTGCAGGGGACGAACGATCCCCTCCGCGATACGCACGCGGATACGAGTTGGATGAAAGCAACCGGGAAAGGCGCCGCTCGATGCATCACGCGGCGCCCGGACTTACTTGACGTAGATCGTGATCTTTCGGGAATAGACGGGCGGGTTATGCGGTATGTGCTTGTCATCGCCCATCAAAAGCTGAAGCGTGTGCTTGCCCGGCGGCAGTTCGATCATCGTTTCGGTTTCGCCGGCGCCGTAGTGCAGATGATTGCGATCCGATGGAATCTCCTGATCCATCGGCGGCAGGTCCACATCGATCAGCAAATGATGATGCCCCGTGTTCGGAAACTTCACGCCGCGCGGCGCGACGCCCATGAAACGCAGCCCGAACCAGACGCGGAACGGCTTGCCCGCGGGCACGGTCTGGCCATCGTTCGGAAAGCCGATGTACGCATACGCGTTGGCCGGCGCGGGCGTCGTCCCGGCGAGCGCATGAGACGCGGCGAACGCCGTCGCGAGCGTGGCGGCGACGAGGAGCGAACGCGGCAGCGCGAGCGCATCAGCGGATCGTTTTTTCATGTCATGTGCCCTCGGCAAGTGCACAGCTCATTTCACGATGATCGTGATCTTCTTCGAATACACCGGCGGGTCGTGCGGAACGTGGTTGTAGTCGCCCATCAGCAACTGCAAGGTGTGCTTGCCCGGCGGCAATTCGAGGCGAGCATCGGTTTCGCCCGCGCCGTAATGCAGGTGATTGCGATCGGACGGGATCTCCTGATCGAGCGGCGGCAGATCGGTATCGACGAGCAGATGGTGATGCCCCACGTTCGGCAGATCGACGCCCTTCGGACATACGCCCATGTTGCGCAAGCCCATGCGCACCCAAAGCTTGCCGCCCGTGATCACGGCGCCGTCCGGCGGCCAGATGATGTACGCCTCGGCGTTCGGCGGCGCGGGCGTGCGGGCACGCGCGGCGGAAAACGACGAATCGGCGGCCAATGCGGCCAGGGAAGCCAGCGCGCCAAGCACGGTTCTTCTCAGCATGTTATGCACGCCTCTCTCGTTGAAAGGCCTCGCGGATGGGCCAGGGAAATCGCTCCGGGCACGGACGAACGCTCGTGCTCGAGCGCGATGCGGATTACCTGATGCTGCGTCGCTGGTTTTTAGATTAGGACGTAACGTTTAAAAAAGATACGGTCACGCGGGGGGCCTGATTAACCTCATGACGGATACCTCCTTTCAGGGGATTAAGCGGCGTCTGAGCGCGTGCTATCGTTGTTGATGCCGTACCCGAAGCGTTGGCACCGCACGCGAATGCAGTGCGATGCCCTCCACTCAAAGCCGGACGGACAGGGTGTGAACATGTGGCGAACTCTTCTTATCGCGAGCGTTGTCCTGACGATCGGCCAGACGCTCGTATCAGCGAACGCGGCATCGGTCACAGCGCCGCCCTCTTCCCCGATCTCGACGATCGCACACGCGCCCCGTCATCTCGCGCTCGTGATCGGCAATGCCGACTATCTCGATCGGCCGCTCGCGAGCGCATCGCGCGATGCCGACGACATGAGCATCGCGCTGAACGCGCTCGGTTTCGACGTCACGCGCCGCACGAATCTCGACGAAGCCGCGATGCGCCAGGCACTCGATGCGTTCGCCGCGCGCCTCGGCCCCGACGATACGGCGCTCGTCTATTTCGCCGGCCACGGATTGCAGGCGGGCGGCGATGCGTTGCTCGTGCCGCTCGACGCGCGCGAGCAACGCCCCGCGACGCTCGTGCGCGATGCGATTTCCGCGCGGGACATCGTCGAGCGCATCACGCGGGCGCGGCCGGACGCGGCGAACATCGTCGTGCTCGACATGTGTCTCACCGATCCCTTCGAGACAACGCGCGCGCGGACGTGGACGCTGCCGCCGCGCACGCTCGTCGCGTATGCGGCTGCGCCGGGCGATGCCGCATCCGAAGACGCGCGCAACGGGCGCTATACCGCGGCGTTGCTGCACGCGTTGGGCGCGCGGTCATCGGTGACGCCGGCGGCGTTCGCTGCGGCGGCATCGGATGTCGCGCGGGCATCGCATGGCGCGCAGCGGCCGTGGATCGCGTCGACGCTCGATGACGGCTTCGCCATCGCCGATACGACGTCGAACATGCGTATAGCGGACGCGACCGCCATCGTGCCTGCCGAATCCGCCAGCATCGTCCGCACGCGCGGCATTCTGCCGAAAGACAGCAACGAGCAGTACGAACTGACGTTCTGGGATTCGATCAAGGACAGCACCTATCCGAGCGATTACGAAGCCTATTTGAAGGCTTATCCGAACGGCCGATTCGCGGCGCTCGCGAAGGCGCGCATCGAGCGTTTGCGCGCAGCCGGAAATGCAAAGCCCGCCGCTTCCGCGCCACCTGCCGCGACCGCCGCACCGGCCGCACCCGCACCCGCGCCGAAGCCGACGCCCGCGCCGTCCGCGCCGGCTACCGCTGCCGCGCCTGAAAAACCGCGCCCGAGCACGGCGGCAGCGCCTGCCGCGCCGCCCGCCGCCGTGACCACCAAACCGGCCGCCAAGACGGCGAGCGGCGGCGAGATCAAGGATTGCCCGGCGTGCCCTGTGCTGATCCCGATCGCCGCGGGCAGCTTCACGATGGGCAGCAACAACGACGATCCCGCCGAGAAGCCGCCGCATCGCGTGTCGGTCGGGCGTGCGTTCGCCATCGGCAAATACGAAGTCACCGTCGAGCAATGGAACGCCTGCGCCGATGCGGGCGCATGCACGCGCGTCGCGCCCGAAGGCGAATCGACGCCGCCCGGCAACGCGCCGATGCGCAACGTGAGCTGGGACGACGCGCAGGTCTACGTCAAATGGCTGAGCAAGGTGGGCGGCAAGCCGTATCGCTTGCCGACGGAAGCGGAATGGGAATACGCCGCGCGCGGCGGCACGCAATCGACGTACTGGTGGGGCGATCAGATGAAAAAAGGCACCGCCGACTGCAAGGATTGCGGCGATCCGTACAAGCCCGAAGCGCCGACGCCGGTCGGATCGTTCGCCGCGAACCCGTACGGCCTCTACGACATGAACGGCAGCGTCTGGGAATGGGTCGCCGACTGCTGGCACAGTTCCTACAAGAACGCGCCCGCCGATGGCCGCGCCTGGGACGATCCGTCGTGCAGCGTGCGCGTGATTCGCGGCGGCTCGTGGCGCGAAGGCGCGGCCTACATGCAGTCGGCGACGCGCTTCAAGTACAGCTCGAGCGTGCGGCAATCGCAGAACGGCTTTCGCGTCGCGCGGGACATGGAGTGAGGTTCATCCGCCCAGCGCTTTCAGGATGATCTGCGCCTGCGTGTCCCGCTCGATTTTCTTGAGCAGCGGCAGCGCCGCCCGAAAATCGTCGGGCGTGCAGACTTGCTTGCCGAAGCGGGCGTCGAGCGTGCGCGATATCTGGATCACGTTGGTCGACGGATCGAATACATAGCGCGCGCGATAACGAAAAACATCGCTTGTCAGATCGAGATCGTCGGGCACTTCGGCGACGTGCGTCGTCTTCGGCAGCGTGATCTGCGCGGTTTCGTCGAACGTGCCGCCGATGCACAGATACGGCTGCGTGCGCGTGCGCTCGGCGAGCCAGTTGCGCACCGCCGTCGCGATGCCGCCCGACAGGCTCGACAGCGCGGGCAATGCCGTCGTGCCCGTCGGCCAGACGATGTCGTCGAGCGTGCCGCGCAGCGTCGTCGCGAACGGGCCGCCGGTTGCATCGACGTCGCTCGTCGTCAACGCGCCCGCGCCGCGCAGATTCGTGTAACGGAGCCGGTCCGCCGCGATCTGGTCGCGCCGTTGCGCATTCGCGAGACGCAGGTTGATCCGCTCGATTTCCGCGCTCCATCCCGCGTCCTCGACCCAGTAGGCGAAGTTCGCCTCGCCCTTGTCCGCGACCTCGATCTGCAGGCGTGCCGTGCGCGCGAGCGGCTGCGTCGCGGGCGTGCGGGCCAGCGCGCCGGTATTCACGAGCAGCGCGGGCCGGTCCATGTCGGCGAGCGGCAGAAAGCCGAATTCGACGCTCGCCGCCGTGCTGTCCGCGAACACGTTCAGATCCGGCAGCCAGGTGACGATGTGGTTGATCGCGCCCGATCCGTAACCGGGCACCGACGGCAGCGTATAGACCGAACCGAGCCCGATGAGCGCGGGCTCGTTGCGAATGCCGACGGCATCGAGCAGCGCGCCGTAGAGCGCGACGTGATCCTTGCAATCGCCGTAGCGATTCGCGAGCACGTCCGTCACGCGATGCGGCACGGCCGGACTCTGCCCGATGAACATCGCGACGTAGCGGATATGGTGACGCACCCAGTCGTAGAGCGTTTTGGCTTTGGCGCGGTCGTCGGCGGCGTTTTGCGTGAGCGATTGCGCGAGCGCGCGGATTGCGGGATCGGTCGCGCCCGGATCGACGGCGGCGTCGCGGTAGGCCTTCGCGAAGCTCGCGTAATCGGGAAAGGTCGTGACCATCAGCCGATCGCCGTATTGCGCATAGCCCACGGAGCCGCTTTCGATGCGCGCGAAACGATCGTGCCGGTACGTGAACGCGTAACGCGTGCGCCCGTTCGCCGTGACGGGCGGCTCGGCGACATAGCCGCGCGCATCGGCATAAAGCGGCTTGTCGGCGGGCAGATCGAAGACGAGCGTCTGCTGCACGACGGGCCGCTGCCCCGGATCGACGTAATAGTTGAATTGCCCGGGAATGACCGCCGCCGCCTGGCTCTTGCGAAAACGCAGATGCACGGTCGAGCCGATGCCCATCGCCGGAAAGATCACCGCGCGCAGTTTCGCGTCCTGAAACGTCGGCGCGCCCGCCGAGCGCGGCTCCTGAACGTCGCGGATCTGATCCGGCGAGACGTCGTGGCGCGCGCCGCTCGCATCGATCGAATAGGCCTCGACGATCTCCACCTTCGACACGCTCTTGTCATACCAGACGTAGCGCTGCGCGATTTCGTCGACGCCCGCCGACGTGTTCGCGCGCAGCACGGTGATGTCGTCTTCGGTGAGCGAGCCGTCGCTCGCGACGACGAACTCGTGAACGTCGCTGACGATCGTCGACGGGTCTTCGTCCGCCGCGACCGCCGCGCACGGCCACGCGCACGCGAACGCGATGTAGCACGCCATCCGGGAAATGTTGCGACGTGCCATGTCGAAGTGTCCGCGCCGCGCAAGGGAAAATTCATCGTACAGGAGGACATGGCGGCCGCGCACGCCCGTTCAACCGGATCAAAAGTGCGACGAATCCTGGGACGAATCGAAGCGCGCGACAATTTGTATCATATTGCGATACAATTTCACGATTGTCGCACGCTTGCTTTTCGCGCCCTCGATCCGGCCAGCCAGTGTGACCTTCCACTGACTCTTCCCGGAACGCTGAAAAGTGACGCGTATCGCATTGCTTCGCTGGCTCCAAGGCTTTCTTCCCGCTCCGGTCACGCTGCGCTGGACCGAGCGATTGCGCGCGGGGCTTGGCGCGCTGATCGGCATTGCGCTGACGGGCGGGCTGGCGCATCTGCTGATCGGCGATGCATCCGCGATTCCGTATCTCATCGCGCCGATGGGCGCGTCCGCCGTGCTGCTCTTCGCCGTGCCCGCGAGTCCGCTCGCGCAGCCGTGGTCGATCATCGGCGGGAACATCGTGTCGGCGACGGTCGGCGTCAGCTGCGCGATGTTCGTTCACGATCCCGTCGACGCTGCCGCGCTCGCCATCTGTCTCGCGATCTGCACGATGTTCGCGCTGCGCTGCGTGCATCCGCCTTCGGGCGCGGTCGCGCTGACCGCCGTGCTCGGCGGGCCGTCGATTCACGCGCTCGGCTATGGCTTCGTGTTCGCGCCGGTGGCGATCCAGTCGGCGGCGCTGCTCGTGTCGGCGATCGCATTTCACGCGCTCACCGGGCATCGCTATCCGCACGGCCACGCCGCGCCGAAACCCGCGGTCGCGCCGCCCGGCGCCGACTCGTTCACGCGCGCCGACCTGCAGGCCGTGCTGTCGCGCCGCAGCGAATTGCTCGACGTCGATCCGGACGATCTCGAAGCGCTGCTTCGCGAAGCGCAGTTGCAGGCCTACGCGCGCCGGTTCACGGAGTTCACGTGCGCCGACATCATGTCGCGCGCGATCGTCTCCGTGACGCCCGAGACGAGCGCGCAGGCGGCGCTCGCGCTCATCGACAGGCATCAGGTGAAGGCGCTGCCGGTGATCGACGCGACGCGACGCGTGTGCGGCATCGTCACGCGCGCGGACCTGGCGCCGGTGCGCCGCGACGGCATCGGGCAACGCGCGCAGCAGGCGATCGAGCGGCTGATGCGCGGCCCGTCGACGACGCCGCCGCTCGTCGCCTCGCTGATGACAACCGACGTCTGCACCGTGAAGACGAGCACCGCCATCGCCGATCTGGTGCCGATGTTCGCGCACTTGGGGCATCACCACATTCCGGTGGTCGGCGCGCACGATCAGCTCGCGGGCATGATCACCGAAGCCGATCTGATCTCCGGCCTCTATCGACAGTCGTTCGCGGGCGAGCGCAAGACCGCCTGAGCGCGTCCACTGAAATCCGATGAACACTCCGCGCAAACTCGACAAGCCGGACTTCGAGCAACTGTCCGAATTCCGCTATCAGATGCGGCGCTTCGAGCGCTTCTCCGAGCAGGCCGCGCAGAACGAAGGCATCACGCCGCTGCAATATCTGCTGCTCCTGCACATCAAGGGCTATCCGGGGCGCGAATGGGCAACGGTCGGCGAACTCGCGGAGCGGCTGCAATCGCATCATCACGGCGTGGTGGCGCTGGTCACGCGCTGCGAGGCGGCCGGGCTCGTGCGACGCGCGCAGAGCGAAGAGGATCGCCGTCAGGTGCGAGTGCATCTCGAAGCGCGCGGCGAAGAAGTGCTCACGCGCCTCGCCGCGCTGCATCGCGCGGAGATCAAGTCTCTCGATGGCGCGTTCCGCGTGCCGCAGATCGATTTCTGAATTCCTGGAGCGCCTTCATGGACCATCACAAACGTGACTTTTCGGTCAACGACCGGCTGCTGAAGATATGCGGACTCGCCGCCGTCATCGGCGGCATCGCCACGCTCGCGGCCGTCGTGCTCCTTGCGCTCATCCATCTGTTCACGAACCTGTTTTTCTTCGGCACGCTTTCACTCGAGGACAACTCGCCCGCGCTCAATACGCTCGGGCCGTGGGTGATCGGCATTCCCGTGATCGGCGGACTGATCGTCGGCATGATGGCGCGCTTCGGCTCGGACAAGATTCGCGGACACGGCATTCCGGAGGCGATCGAGGCGATCCTGTTCGGCAAGAGCCGCATGTCGCCGAAGGTGGCGATCCTGAAGCCGCTGTCGTCGGGGATCGTGATCGGCAGCGGCGGGCCGTTCGGCGCGGAAGGCCCGATCATCATGACGGGCGGCGCGCTCGGCTCGCTGATCGCGCAATGCATCGACGTGACCGCCGCGGAGCGCAAGACGCTCTTGGTCGCGGGCGCGGCGGCGGGCATGACGGCCGTGTTCGGCACGCCGGTCGCGGCGGTGCTGCTCGCGGTCGAACTGCTGCTATTCGAATGGCGGCCGCGCAGCTTTCTGCCGGTCGCGCTCGCTTGCGCGGTCGCGGGCTTCGCGCGCGCGGCGGTGTTCGGTACGGGCGCGCTCTTTCCGCTCCAAACGCCGCCGCCGCACATGATTTCGCTGCTTTCGTGCCTCGTGGCCGGGCTGTTGTCGGGCGCGCTGGCGTCGGGGCTGTCGGCTGCGCTCTACAAGCTCGAAGACCTGTTCCACAAGCTGCCGATTCACTGGATGTGGTGGCCGGCGCTCGGCGCGGTGATCGTCGGTATCGGCGGATATCTCGAGCCGCGCGCGCTCGGCGTGGGCTACGACGTGATCGGCGATCTGCTGCATCAGCACATCGCGATTCAGGTGGCGCTGTCGATTCTCGCCGTGAAGGCGATCATCTGGGTCGTCGCGCTGGCCTCGGGCACCTCGGGCGGCGTGCTCGCGCCGCTATTGATGCTCGGCGCGGGCCTCGGCACCGCGCTCGGCGCGATCCTGCCCGGCCACGACACCGCGCTCTGGCCGCTCGTGTGCATGGCCGCGACGCTCGGCGCGACGCTGGGCGCGCCGCTCACCGCGATCGTCTTCGCCTTCGGCCTCACGCACGATGCGAACGCGCTCCTGCCGCTGCTCGCCGCGACGCTCGTCGCGCACGGCTTCGCGACCGTCGTCATGAAGCGCTCGATCATGACCGAGAAGATCGCGCGGCGCGGTTATCACATCTATCGCGAATACGGCGTGGATCCGCTGGAGCGCCATCACGTCGATGAAGTCATGACGCGCGACGTGCTGACGATCGACGCCGCCACGCCGCTTTCCGACGTGCTCGCGAAGCATTTCGGGCCGCAGCAGGTGCATCGGGCGTATCCGGTGGTGCGCGACGGCGTGCTCGTCGGCATGCTGGACCGGGCGTCGCTCGGGACGTTGATCGGGGCGTCGCCGGTGGCGCAGTCGGGCGTCAGCATCGGCGATGCCTTGCAGCGCATGGAGCACGGCGCGCCGGCGTTCGCGCTGCCGGGCGAGCCGTGCCGCCTTGCCGCGACGCGTCTCGCCGTGCATGAACTGGAGCGCCTGCCGGTGGTCGCGGACGAGGCGTCGCGGCGGCTCGTCGGCATCGTGTCGCGCAGCGATCTCGTGAAGCCCGCGCGCGCGCACTTCGACGAGGAACATCGGCGCGAGCGCTTCAGGGGCTTTCGGCGGACGGCGCCGGCGCTGAAGAAGCACTGAAGGATGCGAGGTCGGCGCAGAGATCGGCGAGCGGCTGCGTCCAGTCGCCCAGTTCGGTCTGACGATACAGCCGCATCGACGGATACCACGGCGTGAAGCGCTGACAGTCGAGCCAGCGGCTGTCGCAGGCCCGCGACAGCAACACCCGCACCGGCCGATTCAGCGCGCCGGCGAGATGCCCCGTGCCTGTATCGATGGTGACGAGCAGATCGAGCTTCTCCAGCACGCGGGCCGTGTCGCCGAAGGTCGAGAGATGCGGCGCGATATCGGTCACGCCGTGGCGGTTCATGATCGCGCGTTCGTCGTCGCCGAGTTCGCCGACTTGCAGCGAATAGAACTGACAAGCCTGATTCGTCAGCAAGGATTCGAGCCGCTGAAGCGGCATCGAACGATACGGTTCGTGCCGCACGCCGCTCGCGCTTCTCCAGATCAGGCCGATTTTCGGGCGCGTCGTTTCGACGTTCAACAGCGCATTGGCGTCATCGGACAAACGCTTGGCCGGATCGATGGCGATGCGCGCGGCGGGATTTTCCATCGGAAAGTATGGCGAGCGTTGATAGCGCGCGTAGAGACTGAAACCGAAGGTCACGCGATCGCAGCACGCGAGTTCGGCCGCGCGCTGCTCTTGCGTCGCCATCGACAGCTTGACCTGCTCGCTCTGTCGGAAGACTTCCTCCCAACCCGAAAATTGCTCGGAGACGATCATGCTCGCCCCTTCGCGCAGCAGCGCGTCGATGTAGCGCGAGAACTGCACGAAATCGCCGAAGCCGCCCTCCGCGGAAATGAAAATTCGCTTGCCCGCGACGGACTCGTCCATGCCGAGCAGCTTGTCCGGGAGCGCGCCGGCCCAATCGGGATCGGATTCGAGAACGAGTTGATGAAAGACTTCGGCATACGATCTGCCGCGGATCGTGCGATAGCGTTCGTTCGCCTCGTGAAACCTGCCGAGGGCGAACTGCACCATGCATAGCTCTTCGGTCAGCGCGTATCGATTGGCCTGCGAAAGCGGCTCTTCGAGTCCGAGCTTCAGGAATTTCTCGGCTTGCGCGTGCATCCCGAGAAAGCTGAGGTCGACGCCGAGTTGGGCAAGCCAGCAATCCGGGTTCGCCGACGCGGCGAGTTGCGCGGCGAGCGCACAGGCTTCGGCGGCGCGTCCTGCTGCTCGCAAAGTGCGGATGAGGTCGAGCGGCGCCATGTCTCGTATGTTGTCGATATCGGCCATGCTGATTTTTTGTAGGAAGGCTGCGGGCGGGAGGCGGTATGTTAGTTCCCCGATGCATCGCGAGCGCAAAAAAGCGTCAATCCAAGGTAGATGTATCGGCCCAATGGGGGAAGGCACTTTGCGTCAAAAGGCGTTTCGGGGAGAGAAAGAATCGTGGGTGGCACTGGGCTGTGCCGATGAAAGCATCGGCGTCGGATTGCGCGTTCGCTGACGAACGTTCGAAACGGATCGCCCGATGTTCTCTACTATGCAAACTCTCCCGCTGACATCGCCCCGCCCATGCCCAACCGCCGCGCTTTCCTCCGCCTGACCGCCGCCGCGCTCGCCACGCAGGCATTCGACACGGCACAGGCAGCCCAACCCATGCACACCCGCCCGATCCCGTCGACGAAAGAGCCTTTGCCCGTCATCGGCTGCGGCACCTGGCGCACCTTCGACGCCGGCGACGACCCCGCCCGCCGCCGCGAGCTCGCCGAGGTCCTGCGCGCGCTTTTCGCCGCGGGCGGCTCGGTAATCGATTCATCGCCGATGTACGGCTCCTCCGAAGCCGTCGCGGGCGCGCTGCTCGCGCAATCGCATACGCGCGACAAAGCGTTCATCGCGACGAAAGTCTGGACCGACGGACGCGAGGCCGGCATCGCGCAGATGGAGCAATCGCTGCGCTTGTGGCAGACCGATCGCGTCGATCTCATGCAGATTCACAATCTGCTCGACTGGCGCACGCATCTCGCCACGCTGCGCGACTGGAAAGCCGCCGGCAAGGTCCGCTACATCGGCGTCACGCATTACACGTCGAGCGCGTTTGCGCAGGTCGAGGCGGTGCTGCGCTCGGAGCGCATCGATTTCGTGCAGATCAACTACGCCGCCAACGACCGCGATGCCGAAGCGCGCCTTCTGCCGCTCGCCGCCGAGCGCGGCGTCGCGGTCATGGTGAATCAGCCGTTCGGCGGCGGATCGCTGCTCGCGGGCCTGCGCAACCGGCCGCTGCCGGATTTCGCGCAGGAAATCGGCTGCACGTCGTGGGCACAGCTCCTGCTGAAGTTCGTGCTGGGCAACCCGGCCGTGACCTGCGTGATCCCCGGCACCGGACGCCGCGAATACATGATCGATAACGCGCGCGCGGGCATCGGCAACTATCCCGATGAAGCGATGCGAAAGCGCATCGCCGATGCGGTCGCGTAAGGAGATGAGCATGAGCGATCCGTACGACCTGCAGCGTTTCGTCGACGCACAGGAAAGCGTCATCGACGACGTGCGCGCCGAGCTTTCCGCCGGCCACAAACGCACGCACTGGATGTGGTTCGTGTTCCCTCAGATCGTCGGCCTCGGGCACAGCGCAATGGCGCAGCACTACGCGATTTCGTCGCGCGACGAAGCCCGCGCCTATCTCGCGCATCCCGTGCTGGGCGCGCGGCTCGTCGAGCTGACGCGCATCGTCAACGGGCTGCAGGGACGCACTGCCGGGCAGATTTTCGGCTATCCGGACGACATGAAATTCCATTCGTCGATGACCCTTTTCGCGCACGCCGCCGACGATCCCGCCGTCTTCGAAGAAGCGCTGCGCCGATATTTCGACGGCCAGTCCGACGAGGCGACGCTTTCCCGCCTGACATGACGGGCATGGCCGTTGCGCTTCGGGAAACGTCCACTTTTTCCGGGAGCGCAAGCCATGGGCCAATCCTTCAAGCTGCACGATCACGTCCGCTGGAATACGCCGCAAGGCGAAACGACGGGCCGCATCGTGCGCATCGTCACCGAGCGCACGACGCTCGACGGCCACACGGTCAACGCATCGCACGACGATCCGCATTTCGAAGTCGAAAGCGACAAGAGCGGCAAGCGCGCCGTTCACAAAGGCGACGCGCTCAAGCGGATCTCGCATTGACCGCGCGCACCGCACGTTCGCACTATTGCAGTGCGCGCGACGCCACCTGACACCGTTCCTGCAGAAACCACGATAAACGTTCAAACTTCTACCGCGCTGGAAGCTTGAATCGCGCATTTCAATTGAACCGGATTGCCCCAATCCTTTGAGGAATCGAACCAATGAAATCGAAACTCGTGGCACTGCTCGTTGCATCGTCGGCACTTGGCCTGACTTCCACGGCATCGTTCGCCCAAGTCGCAGGCACGCAGCCGCTCGGCGTATCCGTCGAAGTATCGACCGCCATCATCGATGGCTGGAGCATCAAGAAATCCGTGTTGAACAAGCCGGTCGTCAACGAACAGGGACAACGCGTCGGCGTCATCAACGACATCATCGTCGCGCCCGACAAGTCCGTTTCGTTCGCGATCATCGCCGCTAACAAGTTCCTCGGCGTGGCGCGTCACGACGTCGCGATTCCGATCGAGCAACTGGACGTGAAAAACGGCCAGTTCGTGCTCGCGGGCGCGACCAAGGAGGCGATCAAGGCGCTGCCCGAGTTCCAGTACAACAAGGTGAAGGCGACGCCGATTCCGCGCGCGCAATTCGAGCATCATTGATTCGCCGTAGTGCCTGACGGGGCGGCCGCGCGCCGCCTCGCCCGAACTCAACCGGAGCCAGCCGATGTTCAAAGCCCTCATCCTCGACAAACAGGACGACCGCACGGTCGCGTCCATTCAGTCGATCGACGAAGCCCGACTCGCTTCATCCGGCGATGGCGGCGACGTGCTCGTGCGCGTCGACTTCTCCACGCTCAACTACAAGGACGGACTCGCGATCACCGGCAAGGCGCCCGTCGTACGCACCTGGCCGATGGTGCCGGGCATCGACTTCGCGGGTGTCGTCGAGACGAGTTCGCATCCGGATTACAAGCCCGGCGACAAAGTCGTGATGAACGGCTGGGGCGCCGGCGAAACGCATTGGGGCGGGCTCGCGCAGAAGGCGCGCGTGAGCGCCGCTCATCTGATCGGGCTGCCCGCGAACATCACGACGCGCCAGGCGATGGCCGTCGGCACCGCGGGCTATACCGCGATGCTTTGCGTGCAGGCGCTGGAAAAGCACGGCATCGGCGCACAGGACGGCGACGTGCTCGTGACGGGCGCGAACGGCGGCGTCGGCAGCTTCGCGGTCGCGATTCTGGCAAAGCGCGGCTATCGCGTGATCGCGTCGACGGGCCGTCCCGAGGAAGCCGCGCGGCTGCGCGAACTGGGCGCGGCGGATATCGTCGAGCGCGCGACGCTTTCCGAGCCGGGCAAGCCGCTGCAGAAAGAGCGCTGGGCGGCGGCCGTCGATTGCGTCGGCAGTCACACGCTCGCGAACATCTGCGCGAGCCTGCGCTATGGCGGCGCAGTCGCCGCGTGCGGCCTCGCGCAAGGCATGGATCTGCCGGCGTCGGTCGCGCCGTTCATCCTGCGCGGCGTCGCGCTGCTCGGCGTGGACAGCGTCTACGTGCCGCGCGAGCGGCGCATCGCGGCGTGGCGGGCAATCGCCGATGAAGTGCCGGTCGCGACCATCGAAAGCGTCGCGACGACGATCCCGCTCGCCGATGCGCCCGACGTCGCCGCGCGTCTGCTGCGCGGCGAGGTGAAGGGGCGCGTGATCGTCGACGTGAACGCCTGAAGCGGCGTCAGAACGTGCTCCAGCCGTCGGCGGTGGCGGGCTGCGCCACGGCCGCTTGAGCGACGCGCGGCGCGGGTTTCGCAACCGGCGTGCGCGGCGCGTGCGCCACGCGCGGCGCGGCCTGCGTGATCGCAGCCGTCGCGCCTTCCACCGTGAAGAACGCGACCGCCTCGTTGAGCCTGCGCCCCTGCTCTTCGAGCGACGTCGCGGCGGCGGCGGCTTCTTCGACGAGCGCGGCGTTCTGCTGCGTGACCTCGTCCATCTGCGTGATCGCGAGATTCACCTGCTCGATGCCGCGCCCCTGCTCCGCGGACGCCGCCGCGATCTCCTGCATGATGTCCGTCACGCGCGCGACGGCCTGCGTCACTTCGGCCATCGTCGTGCCCGCTTCGCTTGCCAGCAGCGAGCCGTCGCGCACCTTGCCCACCGAATCCGCGATCAGTTCCTTGATTTCCTTCGCCGCCGTCGACGAACGCTGCGCGAGGCTGCGCACTTCGCTCGCGACGACCGCGAAACCGCGGCCCTGCTCGCCCGCGCGCGCCGCTTCCACGGCCGCGTTGAGCGCGAGAATGTTGGTCTGGAACGCGATGCCCTCGATGATGCCCGTGATATCCGCGATCCTGTCCGAGCTGTCGCTGATGCCGTTCATCGTGTTCACGACTCGGCCGACGACATCGCTGCCCTTCTTCGCGATATCCGACGCGTTCGATGCAAGCGAACTCGCCTGCTGCGCGTTCTCGGCGTTCTGACGCACCGTCGACGTGAGCTCTTCCATGCTCGCCGCCGTCTCCTGCAGGGAAGCGGCCTGCTCTTCGGTGCGCTGGCTCAGATCGGTATTGCCGGTCGCGAGCTCCTTTGCCGCGCCGCCGACCGCGCCGCTGCTTTCGCGCACGCGGCTCACGATGTCGGTGAGGCGCGCGCTCATCGTGGCGAGCGCGCGCAGCAAATCGCCCGTTTCGTCCTTCGTATTCGCGACGATGCGGCTCGTCAGATCGCCGCGCGCCACCGTCTGCGCGATGCCGACCGCCTCGCCGATCGGCGCCGTGATCGAGCGCGTGACCAGCACGCCGCCGATCACCGCGAAGAGCGCCGCCACCACGCATAGCGCGATCAGCACGTTGCGCTGCGTCCGATAGCTCGCCTGATCCGCGCGCACGATTTCCTCGCGGCGCGTCGCGGTGTAGGCCGCGTAGTCGTCGGTGGCCTTGACGAGTTGCGCGAGCAGCGGACGGCACTCGTCGTCGAGCGCCGTCACCGCTTCCTCGTGCTTGCCCGCGAGCGCCAGCCCGGCGATCTTCGTCGCGACGGGACCGTACAGCGCCTCCACGCGCATCATTTCGGCGGCGAGACTCTTCGCCTTGTCGCTCGTATCGCTCGCGCTGGCGAGCATGTCGTCGAGTTGCTTCAGGCGCGCCTGCACGTCCTCGTGGGCGCGCGTGGCTTCGGCTTGCTCGAGTTCGATATCGGACGGTTTCGTGACGAGCACGAGATTGCGCGCGGCGATCGCGCGGCGGTCGACGGCCGTGCGAATCTGACCGGCGACATCGGCGCGCGCGTTGATGCCGTTGACATAGTGCGCGAAGCCGTCCGTCGCGACGGACAGCGCGCGCAGCGACATGCCTGCCACCAGCACGACCAGCACCGCCAGAATGCCGAAGCCAGCGATCAGCCTGTTCTTGATCGTGATGTTCTTGAGGTTCATTTTCAGGGTTCTCTCAGGGTCCGTTCGGGGGACATACGGCGTCCGTGTGATCGCTTCGCGCGGCATACTGCTACGCGAGCGAACGATCGAGCGCAAAAGATGCGCGACGCTCTAAAGCTGATTACGGCTCACGATTTTTGGACTGAAGGGAAAAGATGCAAATAGTCTGCACTTTGTCCACGACGTTCGGTAATACCGTTACCATACAGATGCGCGAAGTTAGGTAAGCATTTCATTTTCTTTCCACGAACTTCTACATTCCGATGCCCGAGATCCTCGATCACCGCACGCCCGGATTCGCCGATGCGCTCGCGACGCTTCCGCCGACGCCAACCGCCGGTCTCGCCACGAACGAACGCTACTGGGATGCGGTGCGCGCGCTGTGGCGTCACTCCGACGAGCTCATCAACCTTGAGAACGGCTTCTGGGGTGCGATGACCGAGCCGGTCAAGGCGATGTTCCATTACTGGACCGAGCGCGTGAACCGCGAGACGACGCTTCTGATCCGCCCGCATCTGATGTCGCTGTATCAGGGTTTGCGGGAGCGCGTCGCGATCGAAATGGGCTGCGCGGTCGAGGAGATCGAGCTGACGCGCAACGCGACCGAAGCGCTGCTCGCGCTCATCAGCGGCTACAACCGCCTCGCGCCGGGCGAGACGGTGCTCTACAGCGATCTCGATTACCCGTGCGGCAAGGACGCGATGGAATGGCTGCGCGAGCGGCGCGGCGTCACGCCCGTGCGTATTACGATGCCGGAGCCCGCGACGCGCGAAGCGGTGCTCGACACCTACGCGAAGGCGCTGCGCGCGCATCCGCGCACGCGGCTCGTGCTGTTGTCGCACGTCTGCTTCGCGACGGGCCTCGTGATCCCGGTCGCGGAGATTTCGGCGATGGCGAAGGAAGCCGGCGCGGAAGTGATCGTCGATGCCGCGCATTCGTGGGGGCAACTCGCTTTCGACGTGCCCGACTTGAACGCGCCGTTCGCCGCGCTGAACCTGCACAAGTGGATCGGCGCGCCGCTCGGCTGCGGCGCGATCTACATCCGGAAGGGACACGTCGCGTCGATCGATCCGTATCTCGGCGACCGCTCCTGGCCCGCCGACGATATCCGCGCGCGCGTGCACACCGGCTCGCCGAACTTCGCCGCGTGGTTCACGCTGCCGTCGGCGCTGGACGTGCATCGGCGCATCGGTGCGAAGGCGAAGGAAGCGCGTCTGCGTGCGTTGCGCGATGCCTGGGCGAAGCCCGCGAGCGAGCTTCCCGGCGTGCAGATTCTGACGCCGCACGATCCGTCGATGACCGCCGGCATCACTGCGTTCCGCCTGAACGGGCGCGCGACGAAAGCAGGTTGCGATGCGATCGTCGCCGCGCTGCGCGATCGCTTCGGCGTCTTCACGGTGACGCGGCCCGGCCCCGACGCGGGCGAAGTCGTCCGCGTGACGCCCGCGCTCTTCTCGCGCATGTCGGATGCCGAGCGTCTCGTCGAAGGCATCGCGGCGCTTGCGCGCGAAGCGAAGTAAGCGTCAGCGCGTCACCGGCCGTGCGTCGAGATGCTCGATCAGGCGTTCGAGCGCGTCCGAGCACGGCGCTTCGACTTTCAGCGCGAGGAGCGCGTCGGCGCGTGTCTTGCCGATGTTGATGGCCGCGATCGGCTTGCCGCTTTTCGCGGCCCACTCGCAAAAGCGATAGCCCGAATACACCATCAGCGATGAGCCGACGACGAGCATCGCATCGGCGGCTTCGAGCGAGCGTGCCGCGTCGTCGACGAGCGCGCGCGGCACGCTCTCGCCGAAGAACACGACGTCGGGCTTGAGCACGCCGCCGCAGCGCGTGCAGCCGGGCACGTCGAAGGCGGCGAAATCGAGATCTTCGATATGCGCGTCGCCGTCGGGCACCGCGGGCGCCGTATAGCCGACGAAATCCGGATTCGCCGCTTCCAGCATCCGCTGCACGGCCGCGCGCGTATGCCGCTCGCCGCATTCGATGCAGCGCACTCGCCCGATATTGCCGTGCAGCTCGATCACATCGGGATTGCCGGCGCGCGTGTGCAATCCGTCGACATTCTGCGTGACGAGCCGATGTACCCGGGAACGCGCGGCGAGCCCGCGCAGCGCGTGATGCGCGGCGTTCGGCTGCGCGTTCTGCACGACCGGCCAGCCGATGAGGCTGCGCGCCCAATAGCGCCGGCGCGCGTAGTCCGAACCGAGAAAGTCCTTCAGCAGAATGGGCGCGCGGCCCGTGCGCTGGCCTTCGCGATCGCGATAACAGGGAATGCCCGATTCCGTGCTGATGCCCGCGCCCGACAGCACGAAAAGCCGCGGATGCCGCTCGACGAATTCATGAAGCTGCTGCACTTGCCGTCCTTTTTTCGCTTGTCCGAGCGATTTGCTCTGGTGGAAATATAAGGCGAAACCGCCCGCGCCGCTGGCTGCGCATCCGGCCTTACCACTTTTTCGATATTGAAATTGGCTTGACCAAATCGGCGCGCATCGTTAGATTGACGGACGCCCCACTCCAACGACATATCGAGACATCCAGCATGCTGACCGTCATCTGCGAAACGCCCGGAACCCTGAAAGCCGAACAGCGCGAGAAACCGCAGCGCGCCGACAACGAAGTGCTGCTGCGCGTGAAGCGCGTCGGCGTGTGCGGCACGGACCTGCACATCTTCACCGGCAATCAGCCTTATCTGTCGTATCCGCGCGTGATGGGCCACGAGTTGTCGGGCGTGATCGAGGAAGCGGACGCATCGAGCGGGCTGAAGGCGGGCGACACCGTCTACGTGATGCCGTATCTGTCGTGCGGCAAGTGCATCGCGTGCCGTCAGGGCAAGACGAATTGCTGCGTGAACATTCAGGTGCTCGGCGTGCATCGCGATGGCGCGTTCACCGAATATCTGAATCTGCCCGCGCAATTCGTCCATAAGGCCGAGGGCGTCACGCTCGATCAGGCCGCGATGATCGAATTCCTCGCGATCGGCGCCCACGCCGTGCGTCGCGCGGACGTGCAGCCGGGGCAGCGCGTGCTGGTTGTCGGCACGGGTCCGATCGGCATGGCGGCCATCACCTTCTCGCGGCTGCGCGGCGCGAACGTCACCGCGCTCGATACGCGCGAAGACCGGCTCGCGTTCTGCAAGCGCGAACTGAAAGTGGACGCGACCGTGCAGATCGGCGAGCAGGACAAGGAACAACTGTCGACGCTCACGAATGGCGAATTCTTCGATGTGGTGTTCGACGCGACCGGCAATTCGCGCGCGATGGAACGCGGCTTCGAATTCATCGCGCACGGCGGGAAGTACGTGCTGGTGTCGATCGTGCCGGATCGCATTTCCTTCGCCGATCCGGAGTTCCACAAGCGCGAAGCGACGCTGCTCGCGAGCCGCAACGCGACGCCCGAGGACTTCGAGACCGTGCTCGCCGCGATGCGCAAGGGCGAAGTGCCGACGGATGCGCTCAACACGCATCGTCTGACGCTGAGCGATGTGCCGACGCAGTTCTCGTCGCTGCTCGATCCGAAAGCGGGCGTCGTGAAAGCAATCGTCGAATGCTGACCGGTTGAATCAGGGCGCGCCGCGTACAAAGCGCGGCCGTCCTTGCGCGTCGTGCCACGGCTCGGCGCTTTTGCACCAGATTTCGTACTGCGGCGGATAAAGGCCGGTTTCATCGAAGATGCCGGTCGGCACCTCGATTTCGTCGACGCCGTCGAACGCCAGATAGACCGGCGATCCGCACAGCGGGCAATGATGCCGCCTGCCCGTCGCGGAGCTCGCCCACGCGACCGTTTCGCCCGTCACGGCAAACGCATCGCGCGGAAAGATCGCGTAAACGCCGAACGGCGCACCGTGGATGCGCCGGCACGTCATGCAGTGACACAGATTCACTTCCTTCGGCGCGCCCGCGACGCGCACCCGCACCGCGCCGCACGCACATCCGCCTTCGTGAAGCGGCTGATTCATCGGGTGAAGTAGCCGCGGTTCTGCATGCATTCGCTGTAGGCGCGCCAGTAGCGCGTCATCGGCGGCTCGGGCGGCGGCAGCGGCGGCATCTTCATGTCGCCGCCGTAGATCGCGTCGGATGCGCCGGATGCGCCCGCCGCCATCGATGCGGGCATCGCCGGCATGCCGGGCATCGCGCCGGATGCGGGATGCGGCAAGGCGGTCACGCCCGTCGCGCCGGACGCACCCGACGCGGCGATCGCCGCCGATGCGCCCGATGCAGGCGCCGCCGCAGACGCCGCGAGCGCACCCGATGCGCCCGCCGCACTCGCCGGCAACGGCGGCTCGACCGGACGCGGCGGCGTGAGCGTGCGCGTGTCGCGCTGCGCCTGAGCGTCGCGCGATGGCGCTTGCGACTCGCGCGCCATGTTCACTTTGGTCGTCTGATTGGCGTAGCCGTAGCAGGCGGCGTTATCGATCGATTGCTGCCACGCGCTCTGGCTGCGGCCTGGCACGGTGAGCGGCTGTTGCGCGAAGGCGGCGCCACACGCCGCGAGCAAAACGAATCCCGCGTAAGTGGAAGGTCTCATTGGCTTGCAGTTCCCCGATGCGGTTTTATTAGTCGTTGCAGTTTCTTGCGCCGCTCGGACACACTTCGAGCGACGCGAGTCTGCGCCGGGCCTGCTGTCAAGGATACCGCGCCCGCCGAACCGTCCACGCCAGAAGCACTGGCATCTTCCGCCAACTTTCAGACGATGCGCGGCGCGGCGCACATTTGCCGCGATGAACCGCGCATCAGAACTTCATGCCGACGCCAAGGCCGATCACCCACGGATCGATCTTGAGCGAGCCGAGATCGGCGCCGCCCGCCGATGCGCTCGTTCGCATCCAGATCTTCTTCACGTCGGCGTTGACGAACAAATTCTTCGCCACCTGTACGTCGACGCCCACCTGCAACGCCGGGCCGAAGCTGCTGTGCTTGATCGACACCGGCGTGTCGCCCGCCTTGAGCTTGTCGTTGTAGAAGTACGTATAGTTCACGCCCGCGCCGACATACGGACGCACGCGCCCCGCGTGATTGAAGTGATATTGCAGGAGCAGCGTCGGCGGCAGCACGCCCACGCCGCCAAGCCCGCCGATGTTCGATGTCACCTGATGCCGCGACGTGCCGAGAATCAATTCCACACCGATGTCATCGCGGATCATGTACGTGAAATCGAGCTCCGGCACGATCGCGTTGTTGACGTTGACACCGAGCGTGCCGAGCGTGCCCCCCGCTGTCACATCCGGCTGAATGCTGATCGCGCGCAGGCGAACCAGCACATCGCCGGCGTGGATGCCGCCCATCGCATCGCTCGACGATGCATCGCCTGCCGCCTGCGCCGCGCCCGCGAACAACGCCGCGCATGCCATGACGATTGCCCCGAGACCCTTTCTCATTTTTAGCTCACTCACGTTAAAGTGAGAATTGTCCGAGCGAGGGTCGGTCGCGCCTTTGACCACAATCAACGCGCGCCAGACGCGCGCCGCCTATCGCGGCAAGCCTTGCGCGCGGACAAGCATGCTTTACGCATCGGCGGGTCTGCGACCGCGCGCCACTTGCGGGCGGGTCCGCGCCTTGCTGAACGAAGAGAACGTGCAGAACAAAGGGAGGAAGCAGATGAGACCCACAATCGGCACACTCGGGCGCATGACGGGGATTCTGCTCGGCGGCACATTGGCCGTCGTGGCGAGCGCGCAGCAGGCGCCGCAAAAACCGAACAAGCTCGATTACGACAGTACGCCCGCGTATCAGGAGAAAAACGTGACGCCGCCCGCTGCGGCCGCCGCGAATGCCAGCGATGCGCTGAAGACGCGGCCGGGCAAGACGTCATCGGGCAAGGGCGCAGCGCCCGACCGGCCGAACGGACTCGGCTTCGACTCGGGCGCGAGCGGCATGAGCAAGAAGCAGTAGATCACGCGTCGGCCGGCTTGTCCGGCCACGGCCACGTCGAATAGCGCGACGGCTTTTCCGCTTCCGCTGCCGGCGTGGCTTCGTGCGCAGGCGCCGCGCTCGTTGCGACTTCGGGGAGATCCTCGCCGAACCACGGCACTTCCTTGCGCCGCTCTTCCATGTAGGCGTTCCAGCCCTTCGCGTTGTCCGCGAAAAGATCGTGCTTCACGGTGTTCGCCAGCATCGGGCGATTCAGCGTTTCATCGAGCAGCGCTTTCGGCCAAACGAAAAACGCACCCGATGCACGGCGGATGAAATCGCGCGGCGGCATGGTCGCGTCGACGAAGCCGAGCAGCGTGAAGCCCGCGAGCGCGTCGTTGCCCTTCACCGCTTCGCCGATGCTCGCGTATTCGTCGGCGCATTGGCTCAGGCAAAACACGGACTCCAGCACGTCGCCGAGATGCAGCAGCAGTGCGCGTCGTTCGTAGGGATCTTGCGTGGCGGTCTCTTGTTTCGTCATTCGCTGTTCCGATATGTCGAGGGTGGATTCTGCGGCGCGCGCACTGTCGCACGGGCCGCGTTCATCTCGAATTTTAGCGAACCCGGCGTCACGCGTCGGCGCGCCAGCGCCCCGATCACTTCACAAAGCGCGTGCGAAAGCTCAGTCGATAATCATTCGGCGATACACCGAGCCGCCGCGTGAACACGAGCCGCATGCGGTCCGCCGTGCCGAAGCCGCAGTCGTAGGCGACGGTTTTCAGCGGCGTGTCGCTGCTTTCGAGCATATTGCGCGCCGCGTCGACGCGCGCCCGTTCGACGAACTCGTGCGGCGTCAACTGCGCGAGTTGCACGAAGGCGCGCGCGAAGTTGCGCTCGCTCATGCCCGCGACGCTCGCCATGCGCGCGACGGACAGCCGCTCGCCGATGTGCTCCATGACGTACGCCTGCACTTTCGCGACCGGCGACGTGTCGTCGGCGGGGGCGCTCAGATACGGGCTGAACTGCGATTGTCCGCCGCGCCGCTGCGCGAATACGACGAGCCGTTTCGCGACCGCGAGCGCGACTTGCGCGCCGTGATCTTCGGCGACGAGCGCGAGCGCGACATCGATGCCCGCCGTCACGCCCGCCGACGTGACGAGATTGCCGTCGCGCATATAAATGCGATCGAGTTCGACGCGTGCGCGCGGAAAACGCTCCGCGAGCCGCGGCGCATTCTGCCAGTGCGTGGTGACATTGCGGCCGTCGAGCAGGCCCGCGTGACCGAGCGCGAATGCGCCGGTGCAGATCGAGCCGTAACGCTCGCAGCGCGATGCGGTATCGACGAGCCAGGTGCAGAGGCGCCGATCGGGTTCATCGACGGGAAGGCTCGGACCGCCCGCGACGAGCGCCGTGCCGTAATGGCGATCGGCTTTGTCGAACGGCAGATCCGCGACGAGCCGCGTGCCGTTCGACGCGCGCACGATGCGCTCCTCCGGTCCGACAAGCGTGATCTCATACGCGTCCGAGGCAGCGATGAAGCCGTTCGCTTCCGCGAAGACATCGACGGGACCGGCCACATCGAGCGCCTGCACGCCCTGAAAGATTGCGATTGCAACTGTCGGCATCGGAGAGAAAGTCGGTGATGAGCGCGCGTGGCGGAAGACGGCGTGCGCCTGGCAGAGTTCGACGCGTCGTTTCGATTGAGACGCGAGCGCCTTTTGAAGAGACTGAAGGCATCGGACGCGCTGCGCGATTTTAGCAACGCACGACGCTTCGCGTCTTTCATCGACTCACATTCCGGAGCTTCAAACATGAGCGAAATCATCGCAGGCATCAGCATTCCCGACAGCCAGATGGCGCGCGAAGCCACGCAACTCGTACGCGATACGGAACCCGACCTGCTCTATCATCACTCGCGCCGCGTGTTCCTGTTCGGCGCGCTCGCGGGCGAACGCAAGCGGCTGAAATACGATCCCGAACTGCTTTATATCGGCGCGATGTTCCACGACATGGGCCTCACCGATGCATACAGCAGCCCGCACGACCGCTTCGAAGTCGATGGCGCGAACGCGGCGCGCGATTTCCTGCGCGGGCATGGCATCGGCGAAAGCGAGATCGAGCAGGTGTGGGATGCGATCGCGCTGCACACGACGCCCGGCATTCCGCAGCACAAGAAATCGGTGGTCGCGCTCGTCACGGCGGGCGTCGAGATGGATGTGCTCGGTCTCGCCTACGACGAGTTCAGCGCCGATCAACGCCGGCTCGTCGTCGCGGCGCATCCGCGCGAGGCGAACTTCAAGGAAGGCATCATCGACGCCTTCGCCAAAGGGACGATCGCCAAGCCGGAATCCACTTTCGGCAACGTCAAGGCCGATGTCCTCGCGCTGAAAGACCCGAACTACAGGCGCCTGAACTTCTGCAGCATCATCCTCGGATCGGCGTGGAACGATCAGCCGCACGATCATGCGACGTGCCGCAATCCTTCGCATCGACACGCGTAGTTCAGCGACAAACGCGATACGGACCCATGTCGACGTGAAAGTGCGTCTTGTGCAAGGCGTTGTAGTCGGGGCCTAATGTGGTATCGAAGGCATGACACGCGCCTTCGTGAACGCGGCGCAGGAACTGGCCGTCGGGCGACGCGGCATCGTCCCAACGAGCGAGCGTGATGCGGCGTCCGTCATCGAGCACGGAGCCGGTCAGATCGATGGCGTTCGCGCTCGCGTGCTGGCTCAGCGCCGCGTCCTGCTGATGATTCACATTGCGGCAAGCATAACTTCCGACATGCTCGATGCGCGCGATGCGCTCGCCATACGTATCGAGCGCGGCCGCCTGAAGATATTGATGCTCGAAGTAGGCGATGCCGAGCGCGAGCGGACACGTCGCGAGAAACGGCGCGCTGAAGCGCACGTCTTGCGATTGCGTGACGCGTACGACGCTTTGGAGCGCGCATCCGCCCGGTCCGGTCGCATCGGCCATCTCGCGATAGACGAGACCCGAGCGTGCGAGCGCGGCATCGCAGCGTTGCGCGTCGTGCATCGTGCGCCATAATTTGAAGCGCGTGAGCGGACCTTGCGGCGCGCGCACGTCGAGCGGTGCGAACGGATCGTAACGCTCGGGCAGCACGATGCGTTTCGAATAGACCGCGTAGCCGAACATCGCCGCGCCGGCAAGCCACGCGAGCAACAGCCATCCGACGATGCGTGCGATCACGCGTGATCGGCCGTGTGCGCCGCGCTCACGCGCTCGGCGAGCTTGGCGTCGTAGCTCGAATGTACATGCACGCGCTTTTTCTCGGGATACGCGTACGAATACGCCTTGCGCAACGCGAGCGACGCTTCGTGAAAGCCCGACAGAATGAGCTTCTGCTTGTTCGGATAGTTGGCGATATCGCCGACTGCGAAAATGCCCGGCCGCGACGATTCATAGTTGGACGTATCCACTTCGATGCGGCCGCCGCGCACGTCGAGATTCCATGTCGCGATCGGCCCGAGCTCCGACACGAGACCGTAGAGCGCGACGATCTTGTCGACGGCCAGATCGGTCGAGCCTTCCACCTGCTTGATGCGTGCGCCGCGCAGCACGCCATCGGGCGCATCGAGCGATTCGATCATGCCGACGACGAACGACATCTCACCGGCTTCGACCGCGCGCTTCATCGTCGCGACGGAATTCGCGGCTGCTGAAAACCCGTTGCGCCGATGCACGAGCGTGAGCTTCCTGGCAATGTCCTTCAATGCGAGCGCCCAGTCGAGCGCCGAGTCGCCGCCGCCCGCGACGATGATCTCCTTGTCCGCGAAATCGGCCGCGCGCGAGACGCTGTAATGCACGTCGCGGCCTTCGAGCGCGGCGGCTTCGGGCAACTGCAGACGCTGCGGAACGAACGCGCCGTTGCCCGCGGCGATGAGGATCGCGGCGCAATCGAAAGTCATGCCGTTTTCCGTAGTCACGGTCCAGCGATGATCGTCATCGCGCTGCGTGACGGATTGCACGCGTTGATCGAGGTGGATCGGCACGTCGAAGGGACGAATCTGTTCCAGCAGGCGATCGACGAGTTCGCGCGCGGTGCATGAGGGAATCGCGGGGATATCGTAGATCGGCTTGTCGGGGTAGAGCTCGATGCACTGTCCGCCGATGCGGCCGAGCGTATCGACGATCTGGCACGAGAGGCCGATGACGCCCGCCTCGAAGGCCGCGAATAGCCCGACCGGGCCCGCGCCTATGATCAACACGTCGGTTTTTATCGCTTCGCTTTGAGGTTCCATTTCGGGGTTCTTTCCTTGGCCTGCTGAGTTTTTCAGCATTCTTCGGGCCACGATACAGAAAGCGTTCTCTCGCGGCAACGAAACCCCTTGCGGCTTAGCGGCGATTGCTTTCAGGCGTCAGGCGCGGGCATCGAAGGCTTCGTCGAAAGAAACGGTTCCGGCGGGGACTTTTTCGCTGAAAGCTAACGCCTGGAAGTATTCGGCGGGCACGCCGGGGAGCGTGAGCGCGGATTCGGGTCGGAAGCCGAAGCGTCCGTAATAACCTGGATCGCCGAGCACGACGCAGCCCGCGGCGCCATCGCGCTTCAGGTGCGCGAGCGCTTCCTTCACGAGTTCGCCGCCGATGCCTTCGCGTTGACGCGCGGGCGTCACGGAAAGCGGACCGAGGCCGAACCAGCCGCTCGCGGTTGCGCTGATGCTGATGGGCGAGATCGCGATATGCCCAATGATGTCGCCGTTTTCCACCGCAACGAGGGATAGCGTGAGGCGGCCCGTTTTTCGCAATGCGTTGACGATGAACTGCTCGGTGTGGCTCGAATAGGGCATATCGAGAAATGCGGCAGTGGTCAGTATTTCGATCGCGTCGATGTCGCTGAGTTGCTCGTGGCGGATTGATGTGGATGCCTTCATAGGGTGCTCTGTCTTGCGGTGGTGAGGCGTGCATTCTAGCTCTGGGCTATGTCGCCGGATCCCGTTTTCGTGTCGGTCTGTTGGCGTTGCCCCTGTGCGGGCGGCACTCACTTTCTTTGCCGCTGCAAAGAAAGTAAGCAAAGAAAGCAGCTTTTCAGGCCCGCGGTCACACGCAATTTGGGTAGTTCTCTCATCGCAGATGGCACTCGCCTAAAGAGTGCCCTCATAGGCCCAATCCAGCTTGGATCGCGCACGGTCTGCCGCCCGAATGCGTTGAGCGCGCCGGTTCAGCACGAAAAAGCATCGGCACAGCGCTACGCGCTGCCGCCGGGCATTCAAGGGAAACCATCGGTTTGCGCACGCAGTGCGATAGCGATGTCACTAGCGAAGCACACGCATCCCCGATTGCCAAATCGCGCATGACCGCGGGCCTATCAGTAGCTGCTTTCTTTAGTTTTAGTTACTGCAGCCCCGCACAGGGGCAGTGCCAATAGACCGACGCGTAATCGGATTTGATAGAAGCCGAAGGCAAACCAAACATCACTTCGCATTCGCCCCCGAATTCAACTCCCGCGCGTAATACATGGCAGCAGCATCGATCTCCTCGGGCGTCATGTTGCGCGCGACATTGCGCATGACCCCATCGATATCGTTGGCCCGCGTCCCATTGGCAAACGCCAGCAACTGCGATTTGGTGTAAGCCGCCGGCAGGCCATCGAGCCACGGACTCCCCGCCTTCGTATCGATGCCCCCATGACACACCGCGCAAGGAGCGATATTTCTCATCGGCGCACCGTGCGCGACGATCGGCGGCGCAAGCGCACTGCTCACCTTGCGCTGCGCCGGCGGCCGCGGCAAGTTCGCGTAATACGCAGCGAGATCGCGCATGTCCTGATCCGAAAGATTCATCGCCATCGGCGACATCACCGCGTTGTTCCGCGCGCCCTTCTGAAAATCGATCAACTGCTTGTAAATCACCGACGCATATTGCCCCGCCAGATTCGGCGAGTTGGCCTCGCTCATGCCACGCTCGCCGTGACACATCGTGCAGCGTAGAGCCAGCGTCGCGCCACGTCCGATCGAATTCGCGCTCACCTTGTCGAGCAGTTGAGGCGTCATCTCGACGCTCGTCAGCTTCTCTTTCGGCTCGACCGCCGCGCCGCCCGCATACCACTCGCGCGGCACGCCCGCCGCGCTGCAGATCGCATTCCAGATGCCGGCGAACTGCGCATCGCGCTGCACCGAAGGCAGCCACACGAACCCTATCAGCGCCGATGCCACCGCGACCGCGATCGTCCCCAACACGCTGACCGTGAACCAGCGATTGCGAAATGTGAAGAGGCGTTCGTCGCTCATCGCTGCGCTCCGATCGGCACCGCAGGCACCGCCGTGTCCGAACGCGCCAGCAACTGCGCAATCGGATAGCCGTAGTTGACGAGCGTAAGCCCGATCATCAGCACGAGCCACAGCGCAAAGCTGTTCAACGCCACCGGAAGCGTGCGCGGCTCATGCACCGCGCGGCTGAAGCGGAACGCCTCGGGCTGCACCAGCGGCGCGCGATGTCCCCTTATGAGCACGATGAAAAACAGCACCGCCGACACAACCAGAATCAGCCCGCCGACAACCGATATCACGACGGACAGCGCCTGCGCCGCAAGCGCCGGATCGTTGTAGTCGTAGAACGCCATGCGTCGCGGCATGCCAAGAATGCCGACGAAATGCCACGGAAAAGTCAGCACGATCATGCCGATGAACCACAGCCACAATTGCCAGCGCATCAGCTTCACGCTCTGCAATGCGCGGCCCGTCAGATGCGGCCACAGATCGTAGGCGATCACGAAGTACATGATGACGATCGCGCCGCCGAAGATCAGATGGAAATGCCCCGTCACCCATTGCGTGTTGTGCACGGTCGAATCGAGCTGATAGCTCATGTTGATGAGCCCGCCCGCGCCGCCGAAACCGAGCATCACGAACGAGAACGCGAGCGCAAGCATCATCGGGTTATCCCACGGCAACGCCTTGATCCAGCCGAGCGGGCCGCGTCCGCCGCGCAGCCGCGCCGCAATCTCCACCGACGCGCAGATCGTGAACACGGTCAGCAACGTCGGCACGGCGACGAGCGTCGTAAAGACCGAATGCATGAACTTGAAGCCCGAGCCGACTTGCGGATCGGCGAACAAGTGATGAATGCCGATGGGCATCGACACGACGAGGAACAGGATGAACGAGATGCGTGCCATCGCATCGCTGTAGAGACGGCCGCCGATCGCGCGCGGAATGATCGTGTAATACGCGATATACGCCGGCATCAGCCAGAAGTAGACGATCGCGTGCAGCGTCCACGAGAAGAACACGCGCGCGAGTCCCGCGTCGATGGTCGTCTTCCAGCCGATCGCGACAGGCAGAATCATGAACAGCACTTCGATGGCCGCGCCCACCGCCGTCCAACCCCAAAGATACGCGCCCGCGACGGTCGCGAACATCGCGAGCGGGATCGGCTTGCCGCGATTCTCGCGCTTCCACGACGCGAGATTCACCGACATCAGCGCCACCCAGACCCACGATCCGACCACGACGAACACGACGCCGACGTAATAGAACACGTTGCCGATCATCGGCGGATAAAAGGTATAGAGCACGGATGCGAGACCCATCGCGACGGGCACAGTGGCCGTCACCGCGCCGATCGCGACGAGCCAGAAGCCGAGCCACGCGAAGCGCAAACCCACGAGCGGGCGCTTCAACGCAAGCTCGCTGACTGCATAGCCGAAGCCCATCGCGATGAGCGTCGGGAACGCGTAGCCCATCACCGTGCCGTGCTCCGTCACCGAGCGATAGTAAAGCTCCGGATTCTGCAGCCACGGATGCAGCGGACTGCGCACGAGCATCTGCCATGCGCCGAGCAGCAGCGCGACACCGAAGGCGATGAACGCCAGCCAGAAATGCGCGAGGACGAGGCGCTTGCTATTGAACACAGGACACTCTCCGCGAATTGGCCGGCATCTTGTCGGCCATCTGCATGAATTCGGCGCGATCCACCACCTTCACATGCGCCCACATGTTCTGATGCCCGGTGCCGCAATACTCGTGACAAGGCATCAGATGGTCGCCCGGCTTGTCGAAGGTCGTCTTGAAGGTCGAGACATAGCCCGGCTCCAGCATCGAATTGATGTTCGTGTCGGTGATCAGAAAGCCGTGCACGACATCCGAACTCGTCGCGCGGAACGTGACCGGCACGCCCGCCGGCACGACAAGACATTGCGGCGTGAACGAATACTGCTGCGCGACGATACGCACCGTCACGGAGCCGTCCGCCTCGGGCGCGCTGCCGAGATTGCTTTCGATGAATTCGCCCGATACGTGCAGCGTTTCCGGGCGGACCGTCTCGACGCGCGAGGGCGGCATCATCGCCCAGTGCACGCCGGTGTAGACGACCATGCCGACCAGCACGACGACGATCGCGAGCACGAGAATCGCCCAGCGCCGTTCGACCCGTTCGGCGACATCGTGCGAGCTTGGATGGATGGCCATATGCGACGCCTTAATGAATCACTGGATCACGCCGCGCGGCAGGAACACGGCGAAGTAAAAGATGAACCAGATGCCGATCACGATCGCGGTCGAAATGCCCGCGAGCGCGATCGCGCCCGACGGGCCGCGCTTCACGATCTCGTCGAGTTGCGCGTCTTCCTTCGCGAGTTCATTCGGGTCTTCGGTCATGGTGTCGTCGATGCTCAATAAAGTGGCGCCGAACGCAGCTCGTTCACTTCCTTCACGGAAACCGGCGTGCCGTGGTTGCCCCACGCGGTGCGGATATACGTGACGACCGCCGCGACCTCGACATCCGAGAGCGACTGCGCGAACGGCGGCATGCCGTAAGGCTTCGGGTTCTTGAACGTGCCCGGCGGATAGCCGCCGTTCAGCACCATGCGGATCGGATTCACCGACGAGTTCATCACGATCGATTGATTGTTCGCGAGCGGCGGGAAATCGGGCGGCTTGCCCTGGCCTTGCGTCGCGTGACATTCGGCGCAGTGCTGGTCGTAGACCTTCTTGCCGAGCGGCGCGAGATCCGAGCGCGCCTCGACGGCCGCCTGGCTCGGCGGCGCGGGCTTGTCGCCGGAACGCGCGGGCAGCGCCTTCAGATAGACGGCCATCGCGCGCACGTCTTCCTCGCTCAGATATTGCAGACTGTCGTAGACAACTTCGGCCATCGGTCCATACACCGCACCGCGATTCGACACGCCCGCATGCAGCAGGCCGACGATGTCCTCCATGCTCCAGTCGCCGAGACCCGCTTCCTTGTTCGACGTGAGCGACGGCGCGTACCAGTTCTGGATCGGGATCAGCCCGCCTTCGAACGCCTTCGACTTCACATTGCCGCCGAGCGCGTTGATCGCGGTGTGGCACATCGAGCAATGACCGAGCCCTTCGACGAGATACGCGCCGCGGTTCCATTCCGCCGATTGCGTCGCGTCCGGCTGATACTCGCCCTCGCGAAAGAAGAGCGAACGCCAGCCGTACAGCAGCTCGCGTCGGTTGAACGGAAAACGCAATTCGTGCGGCCGGTTGGGCTGATGCACCGGCGGCGTGGACATCAGGAATGCGTAGATTGCGTCGGAGTCGGCGCGCGTGACTTTTGTATAGGACGTATAGGGCATCGCGGGATAAAGCAGCGAGCCGTCGCGTGACTTGCCCGAGTGCATCATCGTGTAGAACTCGCCGGCGCTCCAGCTGCCGATGCCCGTCTCCTTGTCCGACGAGATGTTGGGCGTGAAGAGCGTGCCGAAGGGCGTGTCCATCGGACGGCCGCCGCCGAACGTCTTGCCCGCCGGCAGCGTATGGCACGCGATGCAATCGCCCGCGCGCGCGAGATATTCGCCGCGCTTGACGGTCGCGGCGTCGGCGCTCTGCGCGATGGCATGTTCGATCGGCGCGGCGCACGCCGCCATGAAGACCGCGACGGTCAGCGCTCGGAATGGGCGAAAACGGAGCACGTCGGGTCCTCGTTAGTTGTGGACGCTGCCGCACGCGAGCGGCATCTTGAGCGAACCGGCGGCGACCGGCACCGGATCGGCCGGCGCGGGCAGCGTCGCGAGGTAGGCTGCGATCGCGGTGATGTCGCGGTCGGAGAGCAGTTTCGCGACCTGCCCCATGCAATCCGGCGCGACCGTCGAGCGCGTGCCGTATCGCCATGCGCCGAGTTGCGCGCTGATGTAGTCGGCATGCAGGCCGAGCAGACCGGGAATCGCCGGCTCCATGCCGGTCATCGACGCGCCGTGGCAGCTCACGCAGGCGGGCACGTTGCGCGTAGCGTTGCCCTTCGTGACGAGCGTCTTGCCGAGCTCTAGCGTCTTCGAATCGACGGTGACGGGCGACGGCGGCGGAAACGGCGGATGTTCGCTCGCGAAGTATTCCGCGATCTGCTTCAAATACGCGTCGGGAAGATACGCGAGCAGGTAATTCATCGGCGGATACTTGCGCCGGCCGTCGCGAAAAGCGAGCAGTTGGTTGTACAGATAGCCGGCGGGCTTGCCGGACAGACGAGGGAAGTAGTCGTTGTCGGTGCCCTGGCCCTGCGAGCCGTGGCATGTGGCGCATCCCATCACGCGGGCCTGCATCGTGTCGGGCGCGCGCTCCAGCGGCGCGTTGTCGGCCGCGAACGCTCCGATGCTGAAAAACGCGAAGAGCGCGGACCAAAAGAATGTGCCGAGCTTTGCCACGTTTCGCACGTAACCCCCGTTGTCGATTTGCCGTGTTCGATGTGCCGGGCGCGTGCTGCTCGTCCGGCTCGGTTCTTCAAGGCGCTGCAATGTTCTTGCTGCAGATGGGTTGCGCTAGGCTTTTCTGATCTTAGAAGAGATCGCCCGTTTTTCCCAACTCAGAGATTGTCTCAATCTGTCACATCGATGCGCGTGACAAATCCAAGTGTTTTTTGCGTTCGAACAATGAACCGCATCTTTTTGAGACGAGCAACGACGTCGACCCGATCTGCTAAGGACTGTAGATAGTCGCTTTGCGCGGCCATGTCCATCATTTCGAGATGAACGAGGTGTTGCTCATTTGAGCCCGAGGCGCTTGGCGAGGCGATTGAGATTCGCGCGATCCAGACCGAGCTCGCGCGCCGCCGACGCCCAGTTCTGGTTGTGACGCTTCAACGCGTCGAGGATGAGCGTGCGCTCGTAGGCCGTCACGGCGTCGCGGAAGTCGGCGCCCGGCGCGGGCAGCGGCGCGGCTTCGACGCGCGTCGCGGCATCGGCGGCCAGTGCGGTGTCGCCGGCGAGCGTGAGGTCGGCGGCGGTGAGCGTGAGGATGCGCGGACGTTCGCGATGCGCCGCGAGCGCCTTCAATGCGCTGCGTCCGATCAGATGCTCCAGTTCGCGCACGTTGCCGGGCCAGCGATACGCGAGCAGCGCGGCTTGCGCATCGGCGGAAAGACGCAGGCTCAGGAGGCCGAGGCGCGAGCGGTTCTCTTCGAGAAAGTAGCCGGCGAGCAGCAAGACGTCGCGTCCGCGTTCGCGCAACGGCGGCACGACGAGCGGATACACCGACAGCCGATGATAGAAGTCCGCGCGAAAGCGCCCTTCACGCACTTCCTCGGCGAGATCGCGATTGGTGGCGGCAATGAGCCGCACGTCGACCTTGTGCTCGCTGTCCGAGCCGATCCGCTGCAACTGGCCGTTCTGAAGCACGCGCAGCAGCTTGGCCTGCACGGGCAGCGGCAGCTCGCCGACTTCATCGAGAAAGAGCGTGCCGCCATCGGCGAGTTCGAACTTCCCGCGCCGGTCCGACGACGCGCCCGAAAACGCACCGCGCACGTGCCCGAAGAGCTCGCTTTCGACGAGCGTATCGGGCAGCGCCGCGCAATTCAGGCTGACGAGCGGTTTGTCGGCGCGCGGCGAAAGCGCGTGAATCTCGCTCGCGACGAGCTCCTTGCCGACGCCCGTCTCGCCGGTGATGAGCACGGTCAGATCGCTCGACGCGACGATCGCAATCTCTTCCTGCAAGCGGTTATGCGGCTCGCTGCTGCCGATCATTTCGCGCCTTCGCGGCCCGCTCGCCTGCCGATACACCTCCGCACGCTGACGCTCGGCCTCGCTCGATTTCGCGAGCGCATCGATGCGCTCGGCGACGCTCACGGTCGCCGCCGCGAGACTCAAGAACGCCTGCAGCGAAGCCATGTCGATGCCGTCGAAGCGCGCGGGATCGAGCGCGTCGAGCGTCAGCAAGCCCCACGCGCGCCCGTTGATGACGAGCGGGCAGCCGAGACAATCGTGCACCTCCAGATCGCCGCTCACGCCCTTGACCAGTCCGTCGTAGGGATCGGGCAAGTCCGAGCCGGCGGCGAAGCGCGTCGGTTCAGCGCGCGCGAGAATGCGTGCGAATCGCGGATGCTCGCTCACGCGAAAGCGCCGGCCGAGCGTATCGCCCGAAAGACCGTCGATGGCGAGCGGCACGAGCGTATCGCCGTCGAGCCGCAACAGCGCGGACGCATCGCTCGGAAACAGCGCGCGCGATGTGTGCAGCAAACGGCGGTAGCGCTCGGTGTCGGGCATCTCGCTCGACAGGTCCTCGATAAGCGGAACGAGCGCATCGAGCAGCACGCGTGAAGTCATTGCGACTACGTCAGCAGTCCTTTTGACTAGAGTCGAATCGACCATGTTTGATAATAAACGATTGATTTATCGACGATTCTACTCTGGCACGGATCGTGTATAGATTCTGCCGAACATTCAGACGCGAAAGCGCCCCGCTTTCGCCTTTATCACACGAGGAAACGAACAATGCTGTCAGCAGAACACCGTGCCATCGTCAAAGCGACCGTTCCCCTTCTGGAAAGCGGCGGCGAAGCCCTCACCACGCACTTCTATAACAAGATGCTCAGCGAGTATCCCGAGGTCCGCCCGATGTTCAACCAGGCGCACCAGGCAAGCGGCGCGCAACCACGCGCGCTCGCCAACGGCGTGCTGATGTACGCACGGCACATCGACGAACTCGAGAAGCTCGGCGGGCTCGTCGGCCAGATCATCAACAAGCACGTCGCGCTGGACATCCAGCCGGAACATTATCCGATCGTCGGACGCTGCCTGCTCGCGTCGATCCGTGAGGTGCTCGGCGCGGAAATCGCCACCGACGCCGTCATCGAGGCGTGGGCCGCGGCCTATGGGCAACTTGCGGATCTGCTGATCGGACTCGAGGAAGGCATCTACAGCGAGCGCGAAAACGCGCCGGGCGGCTGGCGCGGCACGCGGCGTTTCGTCGTCGCGCGCAAGGAGAAGGAAAGCGACGAGATCACGTCCTTCTATCTCGTCCCGGAAGACGGCGGCGCGCTGCTCGACTTCCATCCGGGTCAGTACATCGGCTTGCGCCTGTTCATCGACGGCGAGGAACTGCGCCGCAACTACTCGCTCTCGGCCGCACCGAACGGCCGCGAATATCGCATCAGCGTGAAGCGTGAGGCGAATGGCAAGGTGTCGAATTTCCTGCATGAACACGTCGGCGAAAACAGCGTGCTCGATCTCTATCCGCCCGCAGGCGACTTCAAGCTCGAACACAACGACAAGCCGCTCGTGCTCATCAGCGGCGGGGTCGGCATCACGCCGACGCTCGCCATGCTGCAAGCCGCGCTCAAAACGCAACGCCCGGTGCACTTCATCCACTCGGCGCGGCACGGCGGCGTGCACGCGTTCCGTGCGGCGATCGAGGAACTGGCGGCGCGCCATCCGCAACTGAAGCGCTTCTACTGCTACGAGCACAAGCGCGATGGCGATCTCGAAGCGCACGGCATCGGCTTTGTCGACGAAACGCTGCTCGATACGTGGCTGCCGAAGAACCGCGATGTCGATGCCTACTTCCTCGGGCCGAAGGCGTTCATGAAGGCGGTGAAGAGGCATCTGAAGGCGCTCGGCGTGCCCGAAGCGCAGAGCCGCTACGAGTTCTTCGGCCCGGCCGCCGCGCTCGACTGATTCCGTGCCCGGTGCGGCCCTGTCGACCCGCGGCGCATTTGGCCGTGGGTTTTTTTGCGCGTTCCAGCCTTTGCAAGTGGTTACCTCGATTTTGTAGAAACTGGACATTTCAAAAGGCCAGCCAGACGCCTAATCTGCTCTTGCCGCGCCGATCTGGCGCACTTTCAGAACCCAGGCAAGGAGGATACGCAAATGGAACCCCGTCTCGACTTCTACAAAGCCAATCCCGCAGCAATCAAGGCGCTGGTCGGCGTCGAGGAGCGCATCGCGAAGTCCGCGCTCGAGAAATCGCTGACCGAACTGGTACGGCTACGCGCATCGCAGATCAACGGCTGCGCGTTTTGCGTCGACATGCATACGACCGATGCGCGCAAGGGCGGCGAGACTGATCGGCGGCTGGCGACGGTCGTTGTCTGGCGCGAGACGCCGTTCTTCACCGATCGCGAACGCGCCGCGCTCGAATGGACCGAGGCGTTGACGCTGGTGTCGCAAGACCACGTACCCGATGCCGTGTGGGAAGCCGTGAAGCCCCATTTCAGCGACGATGAAATTGTCGACCTGACGCTGCTCGTTTCCGCGATCAATAGCTGGAACCGTTTCGCGATCGCTTTCCGCAAGCTGCCGGCGTGAGGGCATCGACATGAGAAAGCGCGAAATTCTCGTGCTGGCGGCCGCGCTGACGATCGGTGCAGCGAGCGCCGGCGCGCACGACGCGGCGGGCGCGGAACTCGTCACGCCGATGATCAAGCAGGCCGTGCCGGAAGTGGCCGGCAAGAACGTGCTGATGGCGACCGTCTCGTACAAGCCGGGACAGTCGTCGGAGGCGCACATGCATCCGGGGTCGATCTTCGCTTACGTGCTGGAGGGCCGCGTGACATCGCAGCTCGAAGGCGGAAGCGCGAAGACGTATGGCCCCGGCGAATCGTGGTACGAACCGCCGGGCGCGCATCACATCGTGTCGAAGAATGCGAGCGCGACGAAGCCGGCAAAGCTGCTCGTGTTCGCGATCGTCGGCGATGGCGATCCGGTCAAGCAGCCGATCCCGCATTGAGGACAACATGAAGATCGCAGAACCCGACACCGTTTTCATCGCGACGCCGCAGAAGCGTTCGCCGGAGCATCGGCCGCGTTTCGCGCTGTTCGATCTCGGCTTCCGGCCGTTCTACCTGTGCGGCGCGGCGTTCGGCGCGCTCTCGGTGACGGTGTGGCTACTGGTGCTGTCGGGCGTGCCGCTGTTCGGCGGCTATCTGCTGCGCGCGGATCCGGTCGCTTGGCACGCGCACGAGATGGTGTTCGGGTTCGCGGCGGCGATCGTCGCCGGCTTTCTGCTGACGGCCGTGCGCGCGTGGACCGGACGCGACACGGCCAAGGGCGCGACACTCGCATCGCTCGTGCTGCTGTGGCTCGCCGGGCGCGTGCTCGTGTGGAGCGGCCCGGCGCTGCCGGCGGCGATCGTCGATAGCGCGTTCCTGCCGGTCGCCGCGATTCTGCTGCTGCGGGTGCTCGTCGAGGCGGGCAACCGGCGCAACTACTTCATCGCGGTCGTTGTGTTCGCGTTCGGCGCGCTGAACGCCGCGTTCCACGCGTTCGCGATCGACGCGCGCCCCGATCTCGCGATGCGCGCGGTGTGTGCGTCGGCGGGCATCGTCGTGTTGCTCGTCGGCGTGATCGGCGGACGCGTGATCCCGATGTTCACCGCCAATGCAATGCCCGGTTTCATCGCACGGCGCTGGCGCTTCGTCGAGTTGATGGCCGCGCCGCTCACGATCGCGGCGTTTGTCGCGGACGCCTTCGCGCTCGATGGCGCGATCGTCGCGCCGATCGCCTTGCTGGCCTGCGGCGTGCATCTCGCGCGGATGATCGGCTGGCGCTCGTACGCGGTGCGCGGCCGGCCGATTCTCGCGATCCTGCATCTCGCTTATGCGTGGCTGCCGCTCGGCTTCGCACTGCTCGCGCTGTCGGCGCTCGGATGGACACGCGTGCCGCACAGTCTCGCGATGCATGCGTTCGCGGCTGGCGCGATCGGCGGCGCGATCATCGCGATGATCACGCGCACCGCGCGCGGGCATACCGGACGGCCGCTCGTCGCGGACACGCGCGATGTCGCGTGCTACGCGCTCGTGATGTCAGCGGGCGCACTGCGCGTGCTCGGGCCGCTCGTCGCGCCTTCGTGGCATTCGACGTGGGTCTTTGCGGCTGGGTCGTGCTGGGTTCTTGCGTTCGGGCTCTACGTCGCCGCTTATGCCGCGCCGCTCTTCAAGCCGCGTGCGGATGGCAAGCCAGGTTGAGACGGCGACGGATTTTGACATCGGGAAGCGAGGGTTCCGCGAGAATCGCGTCCGGCTTTCCCGATTCCGATTCCGATCCCGCCATGAAGCACCTTCGTTCTCTTTGCGCCGCGGCGATGCTCATCGCCGCTTTGCTCGCCCTTTCCGGCTGCGGCCTCTTCGGATGCAGCGGCTTTGCCACCAACGGCGGCGGCTTCGGCGGCTGCAGCGTCGGCACGCGGTTCTGATTCGATGGCGCGAGGCGGGCGACAAGCCGGGTCGCAAGGATCATCGTCATCACAGCGCAACGCCGCCCGCGGCCTTCGCCTTTTTGGCGCCCGAATACCTCGCCTTCAATCCGAGCGCCTGCTTCTCGATCAAATACCAAGAGAGCGCGCCCGCGAGCCAGGAACCGGGCAGCGCGATCAGCATCATTTGTAGCGCGGAGCCGTCCGGATGGAAGTGATTCACGACCTGCTGAATCGGCCAGCCATAGAGATAGATCCCGTACGAATAGTCTTCGATGGGTCCGAGATTGAGCTTTGGCGCGAAGGCGATCATGAACACGCCATAGGCAATCACCGCGCCGCAGGCAATCTCGAACGCCGGCTGACGGTAGGAAAGCACCGCCGCAAGCAGCAGCGCGAAGAGACCCTGGCGGTTCAGCGGGATGAAATCCCGGTTGACGTAGAGAAAGACACCAGCGGCGAAAAACACGGCAACGCGAAGGTTGGACGGATCGCCCGTGATGAACGGCATGTAGGTCGGCGCGAAGAGTCCGATCGCGACCAGGGCGGCGATGCAGAGGTTAGCGACCCATCGACTGCGAAGCGCGCCGAGCGCGCCGAACACCAGTACCAGGACGTAAAGCCGGACCTCGACCCAGATGCTCCACAGCGTTCCGTTCACGGCGTTCCGCGCGTGATTGTCCGCGAAGACGCCGGGCAAGCGCTCGGCATACTCATACAGAGAGGCGTTGCGCCAGACAAAGCCGTACGTCTCGGGTGACTCGAAGTAGATTCCGCGCGAAAGCGTCGTCAACGACGGTCCGAGCACGAAGGCGAGCAGCGCCATGCAAACGACCAGCGCCGGGAACAGACGCAGGGCGCGCGAGATGACGAAGTCTTTCACGCTGTGCCGACGATCGAAGCTGAACGTGATGAGAAATCCGCTGATGACGAAAAAGATATGCAGACCGAGATCGCCCGAATATCGGTAATGCAGGATCGACGTCGTGAAATCTCTGAGACCGTTGGTCGTGGCGGCAAGCGCGAACGAATGCCCATAGACAACGAGCGAAGCGGCGATAAGACGCAACAGCAGGAAATTATTACTGTCCTCTCGGCCGTTCTTATTAAAAGCTTGTCCCAGCGTTCTCATGAATGCCGCCTATTTGGAAGGCGGAATTGTAACGCGGTGTGACACAAATTAATAAGTTGCCGAAGCGGCAACCCGTTTGACCCGCTCCCTTCTCCGCGCGGCTTCAGCCGAAGACGCGCGGAGAGGACCTTCACACGAGCACTGCTCGGCCACGAACCGGCACAAGGACGTTCGCGGACGACAGTGAAAACCAGGCTAATTTCAGGAAGATATCTGGTTCGTTTTGGTTAGCCCTTGTTGCATGAGACTTTGCTGGGTCTGCGAATGTGCATTGCGCATCGGCTTCAGCACGAAAAGCGCGAGCAGCGCCGATATCGCCGCCATCCCCGCCGCAAGCATGAACACGGCGTGCCAGCTGCCGGTCATCGTCGTGATGACGCTCGAGAACGGCACCAGCAACGCCGCCGTGCCCTTCGCCGTGTACAGCAGGCCCGCGTTCGTCGCCGCGAACTTCGGACCGAAGGTATCGCCGCACGTCGCCGGGAAGAGACTGTAGATTTCGCCCCACGCGAAGAACACGATGCCCGTCAGCACGACAAACGCGATCGGGCTATGCCCGTACTTCGACAACGCGACGATGCCCACCGCCTCGATCGCGAACGCGACGAACATCGTGTTTTCCCGTCCGATGCGATCCGAGACCCAACCGAAGAACGGCCGCGTCAGACCGTTGAGCACGCGGTCGATCGTGAGCGCGAAGGTCAGCGCGGGCAAGGTCAAGCCGAGTATCGACACGGGCGAATCGTGCAAGCCGAAGTCCTTCGCGATCGGACCGAGCTGCGCGGTCGCCATCAGGCCGCCGGCGGCCATCATCACGAACATCAGATACATGACCCAGAAGATCGGCGACTGCAGCACCTGCTTCGGACTCGCGTTGTAGACCGCGGCCTTGACCGTGCTCTTCACCGTCGCGAGCAACTGCGCGGGCGGCGCATAGAGCGCCATGCCGAGCAGGAAGACCACGAGGCCTTGGCCGAGACCGAACCACAGGAACGTCGCTTCATAGCCGCTCGATTTGATCATGTGCGCGATCGGCACGACGGTCGCGGCGGAACCCATCCCGAAGCCTGCCGCCGTGATGCCCGCAGCAAGTCCGCGCCGCGTCGGGAACCACTTGAGCGCGTTGCCGACGCACGTGCCGTACACCGCGCCCGCACCCACGCCACCGACCGCCGCGGCGAAGTACAGAAGCGGCAGCGACGACGCCACCGAGTTGATCGCCCACGCGATCGCGCATAGCAGCCCGCCACCGACCACCACCGGCCTTGGACCGTACTTGTCGACGAGATAACCCTCGATAGGCACGAGCCATGTCTCCGTCACGACGAAGATCGTAAACGCCACCTGAATGGCCGCGCGGCCCCAGTGGTACTTCTCGTCGATCGGATTGACGAAGAGCGTCCAGCCGTACTGCATGTTCGCGATCATCGCCATGCAAATCACGCCGAAAACCAACTGCACCCACGGCGACGCGAGGCGCGACGCCTTGTCATCGCGGCCCATCTGGTTCATTCCCATGCCTGTCTCCTTGGCAAATATGCCTTGTGTATGCGGACGTCGAACGACGCCTCCCGCGACGCCCATTCATGCTGCGCGCATATACACAGTATGTGATATATCAAGTAAGTCAAGCGAAAGAAATGGCGGGGTTTTCACTTAGAGGATGAAACGGTGTAAGCGCATGAAAGCTGCAGTGAGCGCGGATCGTACAGACGAAAAAAAGCCCGGCAGAGGGAGACCTGCCGGGCGATGAGCGTGGGCGAGACATGGCAATCCGCAGCACGCCCTCTCTTTATAAATGAAAGTTAAACGTAATGTAAACGGGTATTTTTGTAGGGTTTACGCTGCGGTGTTTTTAGGCGTTTTCAGAACACGTTCACGGGGACATTGACCATCAGCCGGTAGACGTCGCTCGTGTCGTCCGGATAGTACGCGCTATTGCTGTGGTGATGCATGTAGTAGAACTTGATCGACGTGTTCTTGAACTTGCCGTCGGGAATCGTGTAGCTCGGGATCACGCCGATTTCGTAGTGCGTACCGCTGATCGGCTTGCCGTTCACCAGATAGTTAGCCGCCTGAGCGCTGTCGCCGTTAGCCATCGCGCTGCCATCCGCGCCCCAGCCGTAAGCACCCCACAACGCGAACTTCGCGCCGGGCAGGCCGTATTCCTTGAGGTTGAGCGAATAGGACAGGCTCACCGATTTTTCATGCGGCTGGTTGTAGTCGACATCGAGCGAATTCGACAGATAATCGCCCGCAGATTGCCCCATGTAGTCGAACGTCTGATCGCTCACGATCTGCTGGAACGCGAACTGCACCGTATGCGCGCCGTGCGTGCCGGCGAGCGCGAGCGAATACGCGTTATTGTTGATCGACCCTTGACGCTTGTCGCCGATCGCGCCGGTGTAGTAGTAGTTCAACGAACCCGTCCAGCGGATGCTCTTCGGATCGCCGATGCTCTGCGTCGCCGTCAGGTAGTACTGCTGCCATACGTTGTTCGCGACGCTGCCGTAGAGCGAGACGGCCGTATCGTCACCGTGTGTCCAGTCGCCGCCGAAGTACGTGAACTGCGAGACGTGCGTGCCGCCGTATTCCGTCGTGAGGCCGGTGACGGTCGTCATGCCGCGCGCGATCACGCCATCGACCGTGCCGGCCTTGAGCGTCAGGTTCTTGATCTCGTCGCTGGCAAGCGAGAAGCCGCGATACGTCGGCGGCAACGCGCGGTTGTCGTGCGGCACGAGGAACGGGTTATCGAAGAGTTGCTGACCGTATTTAAGCACCGTGTTCGACACGCGCGCCTTCACGTCCCACACGCCCGGATACGCCCACGCGAGCTGGTTCGCGCCGCTCGGGTCGCCGCTCGAGGAAACGTGCACGCGATTACCCGCGCCCTGCCCGCCGTTCAGCTTGAACGCACCGAAGAGCGACACGTCCGCACCCACGCCGATCAGCCCTTTCGTATAGCCCGACTCGAACACGGCCTGCGCACCGAGGACCCACGCGTCCTTCTTGCCTGCGCCCTTGAATTCGTCATGCTCTGTGAAGGACCGCATCAACAGATTCAAGTGCGAATCCTCGATGAATCCCTTCGATTTCGCCTGATTGCTGACGGGCGCATCGGCTTCCGTGTTGGGCGGCGAATCCGGTGCCAGCGCCTTTTGACGCGTGAGCAGATCATCGTCGGCGGATGGCTGCTGCGCCTGCGCGGCCTGCGTCGGCGCCTGTTGCGCATGTGCCGGAACGGCTGCGGCGATATAAGCGCCGAAAAGCAAAATGGACAATGCCGCTGACGTTTTTTGTTTTTTCATGAAAAGTATCTCCACTGACTCGACCCGCAAACAACATGAAATGAACAACTAGAAAGGATTCCGAATTACTCGACAAAGTGAACCGTGCCCGTCGATCGCGAAGGATCGGCACGAACGGTCCGTTCAGGGACGCGCTAGTAAAAGAGAAAGTGTCCCTTTACGCCGGGGCCATCACGCATACAGACAGGCGGCCGACGAACTCTCACCAAGCGCGCGCAACACCGGTACTTCGCGTGCGCAACGCGCGTCGGCCATCGGACAGCGCGTATGAAACACGCAGCCCGAAGGCGGATCGATCGGGCTCGGAATGTCGCCCGACAGAATCTGCACGGTCTTTGCGCGCTCGACGGCCGGATCGGGTACCGGTACCGCCGACAGCAACGCCCGCGTATACGGATGGCGCGGCGTGTCATAGAGCGCGTGCTTCTCCGCGAGCTCCATCACGCGGCCGAGATACATCACCATCACGCGATCGGAGATGTGCCGCACCACGGCCAGATCGTGCGCGATGAAGATAAGCGCGAGCTTCATCTCTTTTTGCAGCGACTTCAGCAGATTGACGATCTGCGCCTGAATCGACACATCGAGCGCGGACACCGGTTCATCGCAGATGACGAGCTTCGGCTCGACGATCAGCGCCCGCGCAATGCCAATGCGCTGACACTGCCCGCCCGAAAACTCGTGCGGATAGCGGTTGATCATCTGCTCGCGCAGACCGACCTTGGCCATCATCGCGCGCACGCGTTCTTCGACTTCGCGCGTGTTCATGCCGGGTCGATGCTCGACGAGCGGCTCCGCGATGATCTGCCCGATCGTCATGCGCGGATCGAGCGATGCGAGCGGGTCCTGAAAGATCATCTGCACGTCGCCGCGCACGCGATGCCATTCACGCGTCGAAGCGCCCGACAAGCGCGCGCCCATCCACACGATGTCGCCGCTCGTCGCGGGAATGAGATTGAGGATCGCGCGCGACAACGTGGACTTGCCGCAACCCGATTCGCCGACGACGCCGAGCGTCTCGCCCGCCTTGAGATCGAAGCTCACGCCGTCGACGGCCTTTAGCGTGCGGCGCGCCGCCCACGGCAGACGGTTCTTCGGCTTCACCTGAAAATGCACGCGCATGTCGCGCACGGAGAGAATCGTCGCGTCAGACATGGCTCGCTTCCTTCTTGATCAGATGAACCGGACGATGACAGGCCCGCAGCCAGCCCGGTCCGATCGCCTTCAGCGCGGGCGCATCGACGGCGCATTCATCGCTTGCATCGGCGCATCGTTCGTGGAACGGACAGCCCGCCGGCGGATGGGCCATGTTCGGCGGATTGCCGGGGATGCCGGTCAGCTCGCCGCCGTCGTGATCGAGACGCGGCAACGCGCGCAATAGGCCGACCGTGTACGGATGCGAAGGCTGCGCGAACAACGTGCTCGCATCGCACTGCTCCATCACACGCCCGCCGTACATCACCATGACTTTTTCGCACAAGCCGGCGACGACGCCGAGATCGTGCGTGATCAATACGATCGACGTGCCGAAGTCATGCTGGAGATTGCGCAACAATTGCAGAATCTGCGCTTGCACGGTGACGTCGAGCGCGGTGGTCGGCTCGTCGGCGAACAGCACTTCGGGCTCGCACAGCAACGCCATTGCGATCATCACCCGCTGACGCATGCCGCCCGACAACTCGTGCGGATACTGCCCGATGCGATGCGCGGCCTCGGGAATGCGCACGGCTTCGAGCAACGAGATTGCGCGCCTCTTCGCTTCGCGGCGCGTGACGTTCTTGTGCAGTTCGAGCACTTCGGTCATCTGCCGCTCGATCGTGAGATACGGATTGAGCGAGCTCATCGGATCCTGGAAGATCATCGACAGGCGATTGCCGCGGATGCGGTTCATCGCGCGATTCGTCATGCCGATGAGATTCTCGCCGCGATACATCGCGCGTCCGCTCGCGCGCCCATTCGATGCGAGCAGGCCGAGCATCGCGAGCACGCTCTGGCTCTTGCCCGAGCCCGACTCGCCGACAATGCCGAGCGTCTCGCCCTCTTCCAGCGTGAAATTCACGCCGTTGACGGCGCGCACGGCGGCGTCGTGCGTCCTGAATTCGACTTGCAGATCGTTGACTTCGAGTAGCGGCATGGCTCACCTGTCCTTCGGATCGAGCGCGTCGCGCAGCCCGTCGCCGACAAAGTTGATGCAGTAAAGCGTGATCGAGAGCAGCGCCGCCGGAAACAGCAGAATCCACGGCGACGACTCCATCACGCCGACGCCGTCTTGAATCAGCACGCCCCAGCTCGTCATCGGTTCCTGCACGCCGAGGCCGAGGAACGACAGCACGGATTCCGTGAGGATGACGGCAGGCACGGTGACAGTCGTATAGATCGCGACGATGCCGAGCAGATTCGGCACCACATGCCGCGGGATGATGCGCCGCGTCGGCACGCCGATCGCGCGCGCCGCTTCGACATATTCCTTGGAGCGGATCGACAGCGTCTGGCCGCGCACGACGCGCGCCATGTCCATCCACGAAAAGATCGTGATGGTGATGACGACGAGATAGAACTCGCGGCCGAGCAGCGTCACCATCAGAATCGCGATGAGCAGATACGGAATCGCGTACATCATGTCGACGATACGCATCATCGCGTTATCGACGCGTCCGCCGACGAAGCCCGCGACCGCGCCCCACAGGATGCCGAGCGTCACCGACGTGAGCGTGGCGAGTGCGCCGATCATCAGGGACACGCGCCCGCCGATCAGGCAGCGCACGAGCAGATCGCGGCCAGTGTCGTCCGTGCCGAACAGATGCCAGTTGGCGAGCGTCGGCGCGACGCTCGTCGCGTTCCAGTCGGTCGAGTCGAATTCGTTCGGCAACAACCACGGTCCGACGATGCACGCGAGCGTGATCAGCACGAGCAGCACGAGACTCACGACCGCCGCCTTGTTGCGCAGGAAACGCGCGCGCGCGTCCTGCCACGGGCTGCGGCCGGCGACCGCCCTTTCGAGCATCGGTGCAAGAGAAGCAGATTTCATCGCGCGCCCTTTCAGTAACGAATCTTCGGATCGAGCCACGCATACGTGAGATCGACCAGCAGGTTGAGCAGCACGGCCACCACCGTGACGAGCACGACGAGTCCGAGCACGAGCGTGTAATCGCGATTGGCCGCGCCGTTCACGATCAGCTTGCCGATGCCCGGCAGCGAGAACACCGATTCCGTGACGACCGCCGCCGTGATCGACGAGATCGCGAGCGGGCCGATCACCGAGACGACAGGAATGAGCGTCGGCTTCAGCGCATGGCGCAGCACGATGGTGCGCATCGGCAAGCCTTTCGCGCGCGCGGTGCGGATGTAGTTCGTGTTCAGCACTTCGATCAGACTCGCGCGCGTCACGCGGCCGACCGTGGCGACGTTGATCATCACGAGCAGCGCGACGGGCAGCGCCATATAGCGCAACTGGAAGTCGTTCCAGCCGCCCGCGGGCAGCCACTTGAGCAGGATCGCGAAGACGAGGATCAACACCGGCCCGAGCACGAACGACGGGAACGCATTGCCCGCGTTGCTGGCGAGCATCAGCACATAGTCCGCGATGCTATTGCGGCGCAGTGCCGCGGCGATGCCGAGCGCGACGCCGATCACGATGGCAAGCAGCATCGACACGCCGCCGATCGTCAGCGACACCGGCAGCGCACGAAGCACGAGATCGTTCACGCTCCAGTCGGCATAACGGAACGACGCACCGAGATCGCCGTGCAGAAGGTCTCGAAGATAGAACACATACTGCTTCCACAGCGGCTCGTCGAGGTGATACTTCGCCTGCAGATTCGCGAGCACTTCCGCCGGAATCTTGCGCTCACCATCGAACGGACCGCCCGGCGTTGCGTGCAGGAGCAGATAGCAGATCGTCACGACGATCAGCAGCGTCGGCAGCGTGAGCAACACGCGCCGCAAGGTATAGGACCACATGAAAGGCTCCTTGCCGTCAGTGCTTGACGATGTAGAGATCCTTGCTGCCGTAATGATCCATCGGATTCTTCAGCGAGTATCCGCCGACGTAGCTCTTCACGAGGCGCGGCAGGCCGTATTGCAGGAGCGGCAGCATCGGATAGTCGTCCATTACGATCTTCGCGGCCTGCGTCTGCAACTGCGTGCGCTTGGCTTGATCCGTGGTTTCGCCGGCTTCCTTGATGAGCGCGTCGGCCTTCGGGTTGCAGCTGAAATTGTCGTTCTGCTCCGACTTGCATTGCACGAGCGTAAGGAAGGTCGTCGCGTCGTTGTAATCGGCGACCCAGCCGTTGCGTGCGATCTGATAGTCGCCTTCATGGCGCTTCTTCAACAGCACCTTGAACTCCATCGATTCGATGTCCATCGTGAGGCCGAGCTTCGACTTCCATTCCGATGCGACGAAGATCGCCATCTTCTTGTTGTAATCGCTCGTGTTCATCGCGAATCGCAGCTTCGTTCCGGGCTTCACGCCCGCCTGTTCGAGCAGCTTCTTGGCTTCCTCGACCCGCTTGGCCATCGGCCACGTCGCCCATTCGTAATTCGACACGTCGGCGCCGCTCACGCCCTTCGGCAGCAGGCCGTAAAGCGGCGTCTGACCATCGGCGGTCACGCGTTGCGCGAGCAGGTCGCGGTCGATGACCATCGAGAGCGCCTTGCGCACGCGCACGTCCTTCAGCAGCGGATCGCGATTGTTGAAGCTGTAGTAGCGCGTGCCGAGAATCAGCGAGTTGCGGATGTCCTTCGGGAACTGCTGGCTGTACTTCGCATAGGTGCCGGTCGGAAGCTGATACGTCATGTCGTTCTCGCCGGACTGGAACAGCTTGACGTCGGTGTTCTCGTCTTCGACCGGCAGATACGTGACTTGCGTCAGTTGAACGTTCGCCTTGTCCCAGTAGTTCGCGTTCTTCGTCAGCACGAGCTTGCTGTTGACCTGCCAGTCCTTCAACTGGAACGCGCCGTTGCTGACGATGTTGCCCGGCTTCGTCCATTCCTTGCCGAATTTCTCGATCGTAGCGCGATGCACCGGCCCGAGGTTCGGATTCGACATCAGTTCCGGCAGGAACGGCACGGGTCCGGCGGTCTTGATTTCGACGGTGCTCGCGTCGATGGCGCGCACCCCGAGCGCGCTCGCCGGCTTCTTGCCCGCGGCGATATCCGCGCCGTTCAGCAGGAACGGGCCGTACACGCTCGCATACGACGACGCCGTTTTCGGGTCGAGGAAGCGCTGGCAGCCGTACACGAAATCGTTTGCGGTGACGGCGTCGCCATTGGACCAGCGGGCGTTCTTGCGCAGATGGAAAATCCAGGTCGTCGCGTCCTTCTGTTCCCATTTTTCCGCGACACCGGGCACGACCGTGCCGTCCGAATTCGTCGCGGTCAGGCTCTCGAACAGGTCGCGCGAGACGTTGGCCGCCACCACGGTTTCGACCAGCGCCGGATCGAGCGTCTCGACCTCCGAGCCGTTGTTGCGCACGAGTTCCTGCTTCGCGGCGAGCGCAACACCCGGCGGCACGATGGCGGCCGACGCGTTCAGCGCGGAGAACGCGAGCAGCGCCGCGGCGGCGGCGAGTTTCGTGCGTTGGATCGATGCGTGGGGAACGGCAAAAAACGTCATGGGGAATCCTCTTTCCTGTCTCGTTTATCGATTGTTGCCTTTCGCCGGGCTTTCGAAATTTGGCAGTCCTTCGTGTAGCGGATCGTTTATCGCCGTTGGGATAAACAAAGCAGCTTCAAGCCCGGAGAATCTAACGTATTGCTTTCTATCTTCTGTCGGCGCGCCAATGCCGATAACTCGTTGAAAACCGCGCGTCTGGCGGATATTTCTTACGTAGACGCTTTCATTCGTGCTTCAGGCTGGCGGCGAGTATTTCGTATCAATAAGACGGATGCCACTCACATGTGCTTATAGTCACTAAATTTTTCGAATAGTCGTTCAATTTGTTGGTTTAACGCACTTTCGGGCTTTGGTTAGCTGAACAGGGTTAAGGCAGCAAGTGTTTGTTTCCTATAAGATTGCGTCGCCGTATAACCGCCGCTTCAGAGCCGTCCGAAAGATGATCCGTTTCCGCCAGATCGAGGCATTTCGCAGCCTCATCATGACCGGCACCAGTGTCGGCGCAGCAAAAAAACTCCATGTGACGCAGCCCGCAATCAGCCGCCTGATCGCCGATCTCGAAGCCGATCTCGGTTTCAGCCTGTTCTCGCGCATCGGCGGCCGTCTCAATCCGACGACCGCCGGCCTGCGCTTCTACAAGTCCGTCGAGGAAAACTTCCTCGGCCTGGAGCGCTTGAAGCAGGTCGCCGCAATGATTCGCGAGGAAGCTTCAGACAGCCTCACGGTCGCATGCATGCCCGTGCTCGCGACCACGCTTTTGCCGCCCGTACTCGCCGATTTCACCGAACGTCATCCCGGCGTGCCGATCAAGGTCGATTCGGTGAAAGTGCCGGAAGTGCTGGTGAACCTGCAGAACCACAAGGCCGATGTCGCGTTGAGCCTGGCGTTTCCGGCGGTCGCGGGCATCGAGGTGGAGACGCTGCTCAAGGCGCGCGCGTCGTGCGCGATGCCCACGACGCACAAGCTCGCGAAGAAGAAGATCGTGCGCCCTTCCGACTTGCGCGGCGAAAAGCTCATCGGCTGGCTGCCGAACGCGCGCCAGCCGTACGAGGCGGAGCAATCGCTGATTTCATCGACGGAAGACCGGCCGCGTTACACCGTTTTCACCGACACGGCGCACACGCGTTACGCGATGGTGGCGGGCGGGCTCGGCATTTCGATCGTCGAGCCGTTCGCGGCCAAGGTCTGGCGCGCGCACGGCGTGGTCGTGCGGCCGTTCGAGACCGACATCGAGTATGAATACGTGCTGTCGTATCCGAGCAGCGGCATCCGCTCCGATCTCGTCGCATCGTTCCGAAGTTCGGTGAAGCGCGTGGTCGAGCACTATTCGTTCGAGGCCGCCGAAGAAGCGCCTCTCGCGGAGGACTGACGCGCCGCGCGCCACTCGGCCGCCGATCGGTTTTCCGTTTCATACTCTCGTCTGTTGCGCCCGCTTCAAACCCTCATCCATACGGAGCACACATGCACGATCTGAAAGGCAAGTCGATTCTCATCACCGGCGCGAGCACCGGCATAGGCGCCGCGGCGGCGCGGGCGTTCGCGCAATACGGCGCGAATGTCGCGGTGCACTACAACAGCTCGAAAGACAAGGCCGAGGAAGTCGCGAAGGACGTGCGCGCGCTCGGCGTCACGGCGATCACCGTCGGCGCGGATGTGCGCGATTCAAAAGCCATCGATGCCGCCGTGGCGCAAGTCGCCGATACGTTCGGCAAGATCGACGTGCTCATCAATAACGCGGGCAGTCTCGTGAAACGCGAGCCGATCGCGTCCGCGAGCGACGAGCTCTTCGACGAGATCATGCACATCAACGCGCGCTCGGTCGTCGCGTTCACGCGCGCGGCGCTGCCGTCGCTGCGCTCGGGCGGCGGCGGCTCGATCATCAACGTGACATCGGTGGCGGCGCGCAACGGCGGCGGGCCGGGCGCGCTCCTCTACGCGGCGTCGAAGGGCTTCGTCAGCACCATCACCAAGGGCATGGCGAAGGAACTGATGCCGGATCGCATCCGCGTGAATGCGGTCGCGCCCGGCGTGATCCAGACGCCGTTTCAGGAGCGCTTCACATCGCCGGAACAACTCGAATCCTTCCGCAAGGCAATTCCGATGGGCTTCATCGGCGAGCCGGACGATTGCAGCGGCGCGTTCCTCTATCTCGCGTCGGAAGCGATGTCGCGCTATGTGACGGGCCAGATCATCGACGTGAACGGCGGCCAGTTGATGCCCTGAGCGTCGCGCGGCTCGTGGTATATAAAGCGCTGGTCTTTCGTCGCATGCAATAAAGGAGAACGCAGGAGATGCTTTTGAAAAAGGAACTTCGCATCCGCTCGGTCGCACTCGGCGCCATCGTCGCGTCGGCGCTCATGACGGCGGGATTCGTCGAGACGGCGCCGGCTTACGCAAAAACCACCGACAATCAGCCGGCGGTGCTGACCGCGTCGGCTGTCGCGGTCGCCGACAAATACGCCGCCGACACCGCGGAACAAATCTTCAAGCTCGGCGGCAATGCGGTCGATGCGGCCGTCGCGATCGCCTTCACGCTCGCCGTGACGTATCCGGAAGCGGGCAATATCGGCGGCGGTGGCTTCATGACGCTCTACGTCGATCATCGTCCGTACTTCCTCGACTATCGCGAGCGCGCGCCGCTTTCGGCCACGCGCAACATGTATCTCGACGACAAGGGCGAGGTCATCAAGGGCATGAGCCTCATCGGGCATCGCGCGGTGGGCGTGCCGGGCACGGTCCAGGGCATGTGGGAAGCGCAGAAGCGCTTCGGCAAGTTGAAGTGGAAACAGGTGCTCGCGCCGGCCATCAAGTACGCGCAGGACGGCTTCGAAGTCGACGATCAACTCGTTTCGCGACGCGACAACGCATCGAAGGAGTTCGCCGGCAAGACCAACTTCGATCTGTACTTCGGCGGCATGAAGGCCGGTCAGGTGTTCAAGCAGCCGGATCTCGCCAAGACCTTGCAGCGCATCTCCGATAAAGGCGCGAAAGGCTTCTACGAAGGCGAAACCGCCGAGCTGATCGCCAAGTCGATGGAAGGCCACGGCCTCATCACGACGCGCGACCTGAAGGACTACAAGGCGGTGTGGCGTCAGCCGATCACGGCAAGCTGGAACGGCTATCGCGTGATCACCGCGCCGCCGCCGAGCTCCGGCGGCGTCGGCCTCGTGCAGTTGCTCAAGATGAAGGCCGACCTCAAGGACAAGTTCCAGGACGTGCCGCTCGATTCCGCGCAGTACATCCATCTCGTGGCCGAAATCGAGAAGCGCGTGTTCGCGGACCGCGCGCAATATCTCGGCGATCCGGACTTCTACAAGGTGCCGGTCGCGCAGCTCACCAACGACGACTACATCCTGAAGCGTGCGCAGGAAGTCAATCCCGACAAGCCTTCGGACACGAAGAGCGTGCAGCCGGGACTCGGCACGTCGATGCCCGAGAAGGCGGAAACGACGCACTTTTCGGTCGTCGACAAATGGGGCAACGCGGTGTCGAACACGTACACGATCAACGGCTATTTCGGCTCGGGCGTGATCGCGGAAGGCACGGGCGTCGTGCTCAACGACGAAATGGACGACTTCGCGTCGAAGCCGGGCGTGCCGAACATGTTCGGCGTCGTCGGCAGCGATGCGAACGCCATCGCGCCGAAAAAGCGTCCGCTTTCGTCGATGACGCCGACCATCCTCACGAAGGACGACAAGGTCGCGATGGTGATCGGCACGCCGGGCGGCTCGCGCATCTTCACGTCGATTTTCCAGGTCATCACGAACGTGTACGACTTCGACATGCCGCTGGCGGAAGCCGTCGGCGCGACGCGATTCCATCATCAGTTGCTGCCGCCGGACACCATCTATCAGGAGCCGTTCCATCAGCTCGACGCGAGCGTCGTCAAGCAGCTCGAAGACAAGGGCTACAAGTTCACGATGCAGAACTTCAATGGCGACATTCAGGCGATCCGCATCGACGGCGACAAGCCCGAACCGATGTCCGATCCGCGCGGACGCGGCGTGTCGCGCGTCATCCAGTAACGCGCCTTACAACGTCGAACGAGTAAAATAGCGGTCCGGTCCGGACTAGGCGTTTCCCCTAGTCCGGCCTTTTTTCGCTCATGCGGGAGCCCCGTCCCGCGCGGGATTCGCGGCATATAAGCCGCTCGGCATGAGCGGCATGTTTTTCATGGGATTGGACCCCGCGTTCTGTTCCCCTAGTCTCTGTCCTGACCGAGTGCAGCCATCAGAGCGCGTCACCCGGCATTCATCCAGAACTACATACGAGACGACCCTGACGATGGACCCGCGGTGCCGGCGAGCTGACAAGCGCGGCGCACGGCGTTCCGTTTCAGCGTGCTGATAAAGGAGCAGCTCATGTTGGAATCCTCCGCCCAGCAGCTTGGCGACATCGACATCACCCCCACAGAACGAGAGGAAAGCGTTCAGACCGCCAGCGGCGGATTTCTCGATCGCTATTTCGGCATTTCCAAAACCGGCAGCACGGAAAAACGCGAGATCGTCGCGGGCGTTACGACGTTCCTCGCGATGGTCTACTCCGTGTTCGTCGTGCCGGGCATGCTCGGCAAGGCCGGCTTCGACACGAGCGCTGTGTTCGTCGCGGTGTGCCTCACGACCGCGTTCGGCTCGCTGCTGATGGGCGTGTGGGCGCGTCTGCCGATCGCGATCGGCTGCGCAATCTCGCTGACTGCGTTCACGGCCTTCGGTCTCGTGCTCGGCAAGGGATTGACGCCGAACATCGCGCTCGGCGCCGTGTTCCTGATGGGCGTCGTGTTCACCGCGATCTCCGTCACCGGCGTGCGTTCGTGGATCCTGCGCAATCTGCCGACGGGCGTCGCGCACGGCACGGGCATCGGCATCGGCTTGTTCCTGCTGCTGATCGCATCGAACGATGTCGGGCTCATCATCAAGAATCCCGCGCCCGGCATGCCGGTGTCGCTCGGGCATATCACGGCGTTTCCGGTGCTGATGTCGGTGGCGGGCCTCGCCGCGATCTTCGGTCTGGAGCGCCGGCGCGTGCCGGGCGGCATCCTGCTGGTGGTGATCGGCCTGTCGGCGATCGGCCTGATCTTCGATCCGTCCGTGCGCTTTCATGGCGTGTTCGCGCTGCCGGCGTTGTCGGCGCCGGGCCATGCATCGCTGATCGGTGCGATGGACATCAAGGGAGCACTCTCGATGGCCGTACTGCCGAGCGTGCTCGCGCTCGTGATGACCGCCGTGTTCGACGCGACCGGCACGATCCGCGCGGTCGCGGGCCAAGCGGGCCAGATCGACAAGAACGGACGCATCGTCAACGGCGGCCGCGCGCTGACCGCCGATTCGCTCAGCTCGATCTTCTCCGCCTGCTTCGGCGGCGCGCCGGCTGCGGCGTATATCGAATCGTCGGTGGGCGTGGCGGCGGGCGCGAAGACGGGTCTCGCGGCAAGCGTCGTCGGCGTGCTGTTCCTGGTGGTGATGTTCCTGTCGCCGCTCGCCGCGCTCGTGCCTTCCTACGCGACGGCGCCTGCGCTGATGTACGTCGGCCTGCTGATGCTCGGCAACGTGAGCAAGCTGCATTTCGAGGACACGGTCGACACGATGTCGGGCCTCGTTTGCGCGGTGTATATCGTGCTGTCGGCGAATATCGTGACGGGCATCATGCTCGGCTTTTGCACGCTCGTGATCGGCCGCATCGTCGCGGGCGAATGGCGCAAGCTGAATGTCGGCACGGTGGCGATCGCGGTCGTGCTCGCGGTTTTCTATCTCGGCGGCTGGGCGATCTGATCGACGGCTCGATCGCGTGAAGCGAAACGGCGCGCTACCCGAGAGGACAGCGCGCCGTTTTTCATGGCCGTGTTACTTCGTGACGAGCGCGACGGAACCCGTCTCCAACAACGACTTCAAATTCGACAGAATCTTCGGCCATCCGCCCGACACGGCCTCGATGAACGGTTTGCTCTCGCTGACGTGCGTGACCGTGAGCTTGACCGCATCGCCGAGCGCCTCGATGTCGTAGGTGCAGCGCGACCAGCCCGCGTCCTTCAGATCGTCGCGAAATTCGTTGCGCCATTTCAGCACGAGGCGCTTGCCCGGCTCGGCTTCGAGCACTTCTCCGGCATCCGCGACGCGTCCATCGGAAAACAGCATCTTCCACGCGGAGCCTGCTGACCAGTCGGATTCCTGATGCATCCCGAACCAGTACTGCCGAACGAACTCAGGCGTCGTCAGCGCTTCCCACAGCTTTCCCGGCGTCGTGCGGATGTAGGTCACATACACAAACGTGTCGCTACTCATGATCGTCTCCTTCAAGCGAGCGTTTCAGGTCGGACAAAGCGTCCAGCCGCGGACGCTCGAACTTGCTGATCCAGCGTTGCGCGATCTCGTGGATCGGCACCGGATTAAGGAAATGACGCTTCTCGCGGCCATGACGCTGCGTCGACACGAGATTCGCGTCTTCGAGTATCGCGAGATGCTTCGACACGGCCTGCCGCGTCATGACGAGGCCGTCGCATAAATCGCCGAGCGTCTGGCCATTCGCCTCGCGAAGCCGGTCGAGCAGTTGCCTGCGGCTCGCGTCGGCGAGCGCGCGAAAAACCGAATCGTCATCCATGAACGGATTATGCAACCATTTGGTTGCATGTCAAGCGCGAAAACGACAACGCCCCGGAAGCTCTTCACTTCCGGGGCGTTGCGGATGATGCTCTTGACCGGGATGCTGTCGCGCGCGGCTTACTTGCGGCGATACGATTCGACGAGAATCTCGCAGTTCTGGAGATGCAGTTGCAGCGCACGGTTCCACTCACGACGCACCGCAGCCTTTGCCGCGCGCAGCCAGGAACCGAACGAAACGACCAGGGATTGTTGTGCGGTGGTTTTCATGTGGGTCTCTCAGGGTAAGTAGCTAGGGAATAACCCTAACTATACGCCTTTCTCGCTGCACCGCAACACGTTTTCAAAAAAGCAACAGGGTATTCCCTAGGTCGATCGGTCAATTTTTCTCCGGCGCGTCGGGCGCCAACTGCACGCCCTTTTTGAAGATGAAGCAGCCGTAACCCCGAGATTCGCCGGTGGCGATCACGCAATACGCGTTCTTCGCGCGCTCGTAGAAGGCAAAACGCTCGATCGACGCCAGCGGCACGGCGCGCCCCTCGGCGTCATCGACTTCACGCTGCGCTTCGCGTTGCACGGCGGGCAGCGCGGCCGCGTCGCCGACGACCTCCATGCGCTGAGCAGGATGATCGACGAACGTATCGAGCGGCAGCACCGACAGCACCGCCCGCACCGCGCGCGGCGAACTCACGCCGTCGAGCCGCAGCACGCGCCCGAGCACCGTCTGTCGCGCGACGGAATCGGCGGGAAAGTTGGCGTCGCAGATCACGACTTCGTCGCCGTGACCCATCGCGCAGAGCGCGTGCAGGATGTCCGCGTTGAGCAGCGGATCGATGTTCTTGAGCATGTTTCTTGTTCTCCATGACGTAAGGCCAGCCGAATATATGGTACCCGCCGCCGCGCAACCGAGGCGCAGCTAAGGCACGAGCAGGTCGCCCTGCCGCGCCGCGTCCGCGCCCGCGATGCGCGCGACCAGCATTCCCGCCGTCGCGAAGCGCGTCCAGTGCCGCGCGTAGAGCAGCCCTTCCGTCTGCGCCACGAGCGGCACGAGGCGATCGTCGAGCGGATCGAGCACGTCGGCGATGACGTCGCGCGCGCGAATCCGCTCGCCGATTTCCCGCCGATGCAGAATCACGCCCGACATCGGCGCGTGGATGTACTCGCATCCCGCAAGCGGCGTCGCGGGATTGCGCAGCGGCGGCGGCTTCGGCGCATCGCCTGCGATCATGCCGATGTGCGTCAGATAATCGACGATCGCCTGTGCATCGCGCGCCGCCATCTCGTGCGACACGTCCCGCACGCCGCGCAGTTCGAGCGTGACGGATTGCGCGCCCATCGGAATCGGAAAGCGCTCGCCGAGCGCACCGCGCAGATAGCGCCACGCCGCCGTGCACGCCTCGTCGAACGGCTCGCCGCCCGACACGTCCGCAAGCAATTGCGCCTCGCTGCCGAGATAGCGCGCGAGCGGTTCGATCGCGGGCCACGCGCCGGGCGTCGTGTAGAGATGCGCGACGGCTTCCCAGTCGCAATGCAGGTCGATGACGAGATCCGCGTCGCACGCGAGTTTCATCAGCTCGATGCGTTGCGATTCGAGCTCGGTCGCCGCTTCGAGCGCCGCCAGATGCTCGCGCAGCGCCGCGCGGATGAGCCGAGCGTTCCGCGTCGCGTCGCCCGTCAGACGGTTCTTGAGTTCGAGCGCCAATTCCGCGCCGAACTCGGGAAAGCGCCGGTTGAAGTCCTGCCCCGAGCGCATCTCGAAGCGGCCCATCTGCGTGCCGAACCAATGCTGGTTCAATCCCGCCGGATTCGCGACCGGCACGACTACGACACGCGCGTTCAGCTTCCCCGCTGCTTCCAGTTCGGCGAAGCGCCGCTTCAGATACCACGCGACGACCATGCCCGGCAATTCGTCGGCATGCAGCGAAGCCTGGATATAGACCTTCGGCGCCGCGTCGCCGTCTTGCGGACCGAATCGATAGCTCGTGATCGCGCGCCCTGTGCCGAGCGACGCGCCGACGAGCGGATGATGATGAACCTGCATCTTCGATGTATCTCTCGTCGAAAGCGAAAAGAAAAGGCATCGCGAACGATGCCTTTCCGGTCGAAAACGAATGCGGCGGACGGCGCTTACTGGATCGAGATATCCGTCTCGAAATACTTCGCCATGATGCGCTTGAACGTGCCGTTCTTCTTGATCTCGGCGAACGCGTTGTTCAGGCCGTTCTTCAGATCGGCGTCGCCCTTGCGCAGACCGATGGCCGTGCCCGGACCGATGATCGCCTTGTCCTCGACGATCGGGCCGACGAGCGCGAACGGCTTGCCCTGCGGCTTCTTCAGAAAGCCGATGGCGGCTTGCGCGGCGTCGGTGAAGATCGCGTCGATGCGGCCCGCGACGAGATCGGCCTCGACCTGTTCCTGATCGCCGTAAGCCACGACGGTCACGCCTTGCGGCTCCCATTTCACTTTCGCGTAACGCTCCTGCACCGTGCCTTGCTCGACGCCGACGCGCTTGCCCTTCAATGCCTGCGGCGTCGGCAGGATGCCCGAGCCGGCGCGCGCGACGAGTTGCGCGTGCGTGTCATAGAGCGGATCGGTGAAATCGATCTGCTTCAGGCGCTCTTCGGTGATGCCCATGTCGGACAACACGGCGTCGAATTTGCGGGCCTTGAGGCCGGGAATCATGCCGTCGAAATTGTTTTCGACCCACACGCACTTGACCTTCATCTGCGCGCAGAGCGCATTGCCGAGATCGATATCGAAGCCGGCGAGCTTGCCGTCGGCCTGCTTGGATTCGAACGGCGGATAGGACGGATCGACGGCGAAACGGATTTGCGTGATTTCCTTCGCTTGCGCCGAGAAAGACACGGCGGCGAGTGCTGCAAGCATCGCGAACGATGCGGACTTCTTCAATGACATGCTTTTCCTTCAGGACTTTCGATGAGACCGCGAAACGTCGCGCGCGGACGCGCGCGAAAAACCGTGAATGGTAACAAAATCGCACGATTGATCGGACGACGCGCGTCAAGGCACGACCGAAAGAAACAGGAAAGCCGCGAAGATCACGAGATGCACGACGCCTTGGAGCACGGTCGAGCGGCCCGTGCCGAGCGTAATGACGGACACGAGCAGCGTGAGCGCGAGCATGACGATTTCCTTGGGCGCGAGCCCGAGCGAAATCGGCTGGCCCATGAAGATCGACACGACGGCCACTGTGGGAATGGTCAATCCGATGCTCGCGAGCGCCGAACCGAGCGCGAGATTCAAGCTCGTCTGGAGGCGGTTCAGGCGCGCCGCGCGCAAGGCGGCGAGTCCTTCCGGCAGCAGCACGAGCGCGGCGATCACCACGCCGACCACAGTCTCGGGCGCGCCCGCCGCCGCGACGCCCGCTTCCACCGCCGGCGACAGCAGCTTCGCCAGCCCGACCACCGAAACCAGCGAAAGCATCAGAAAGATGAGCGCGACCCACGCCTCCCGGTTGCTCGGCGGCGGCGCGTGCGGCGCCTCGTCCTCGTCCTGCACGCCCGCGGCGGCCGGCGGCGTGAACGGCAGGAAATAATCGCGATGGCGGATCGTCTGCACGAACACGAACGTCACGTACAGCACGAGCGAAATCACGCCGACGAAGATCAGTTGCGACGTCGAAAGCGCGGGACCGGCGACCGTGCTCGTGAAATTCGGCAAGACCAGTGTAAGCACGGAAAGCGCGCACAGGATCGCGAGCGCGGCGCTCGCGCCTTGCAGCTGAAAATCCTGCACGTGATGCCGCAAGCCGCCGATCAGCAGACACAGCCCGACGATCCCGCAACTGCAGATCATGATCGCGGCGAACACCGTGTCGCGCGGCAGACCGGCTTTTTCCGGGCCCCCGGAAAGCATCACGGAGACGATCAGCGCGACTTCGATCACCGTGACGGCGACCGCGAGCACCAGCGTGCCGAACGGCTCGCCGACGCGATGCGCGACCACTTCGGCGTGATGCACCGCCGCGAACACGGCGAACGCCAGCGCGATGGCCGCGAGCACGATCAGCGCGCCGCTGTGTATGAAAGCGGCCGCGGCCAGCACGACGAGCGCGAGAATCGGGGAAACGAGGGTCCAGTCCAGCTTGAATTTCATCGGCGCTCCGGGCGGATCGGTTGAATGGGATCGTCGGCTCTTGCGATGTAGCCACGAGGTTGCAGCAAAAACGCGCCGAATGCATCGGACCTGCGCGAGCGCCGCGCGTGCGAAGGGATTGCCGTGACAAAGGGCCGCAGACCATCGGCATCATAGCGAAAACGCAACCGCGCGCCTTCGGCACGAACGGGTGTATTTATTGCGCAATTGTCAGAGAATAACGGCTCCAGTGGTTACGTTAAGCACGGAGACACATGCTCGTCGCACCGATACCCGAGAACGAATCCGCCCGCCTTGCCACCCTGCGCACGCTCGGCATCCTCGATACGCCCGCCGAAGAACGCTTCGACCGGTTGACGCGTCTCGCGCGCCGCGTCTTCGACGTACCCATCGCGCTCGTCTCGCTCATCGACGAAAACCGTCAGTGGTTCAAGTCGTGCGCGGGTCTCGGCGTGCAGGAAACCTCGCGCGACATTTCTTTCTGCGGACACGCGATCCTGCAAGACGACGTCTTCATGATTCCCGACGCCCGCGCAGACGTCCGCTTTCACGACAACCCGCTCGTCTCGGGCCATCCGGGCATCCGTTTCTACGCCGGTCAGCCGCTCATGGTGCCCAACGGCAGCAAGCTCGGCACACTCTGTCTCATTGACACGCGCCCGCGCGAGCTGGACGGCGACGAACGCGGCCTGTTGCGCGATCTCGCGCATATCGCGGAACAGGAGATCGCGGCGATCGAGCTCGCGACCGTCGACGAGCTGACGCTCATCGCGAACCGGCGCGGCTTCGAAGCGCTCGCGCAGCATGCGCTGAACGTCTGCAAGCGCCTTGAGCGCGACGCGTCGCTGCTCTTCTTCGATCTCGACGATTTCAAGCAGATCAACGACACCTTCGGTCATGCGGAAGGGGATCGCGCGCTCGTGACCTTCGCCGCCGCGCTGCGCGAATCGCTGCGGGAGAGCGATGTCATCGGCCGTCTGGGCGGCGACGAATTCGTCGCCCTTCTGACCGACGCCCGCGAAGACGAAACGCGCCGCGCGCTCGATCGCCTGCGCGAATTGCTCGCCGCGAGCAATGCGGCATCGGCGCCGGGTTATCGGATTCGCTTCAGCGTCGGGCAGACACAGTTCGACGCCGCTCGGCATTCGTCGGTGATCGATCTGCTCGCGGCAAGCGACAGCAAGATGTACGCGCAGAAAGCCGCGCGCAAAAGCGCTCCGGCGCGCTAGCGCCAACGAGCATTGCGATCTGTGCATTGATCCGAAACAGATTGCGCTTATTCAAATGAAAGGCGTCGCAGGCAGCGATTGTCCAGCGCGCCGCCAAACGAAATACTTATTCAACGCGCCGAAAATACGGCGGGAATAAGTTCGACGTCAAAAAACGTAATAATCGCGTCAGCCGGGCACGAAGCAAAAACCGAAAATCAGTGTTTCAGTTGAACTGACGCACTTCCATCATATAATTTATTTCAATCGGCAAAGAAAATTTACGCGGACTAAATCATGTTACTATAACAAAAAGGTATTCTCTGATGATTATCTCGTCGAATTTCAATCATCAATTCAGGAGAAGACAATGACGACTATCTTCGCGAAACTCGCGCTGTGCGCCGCGGTTGCAGGCGCGTTATGCAGCATGGTAAGCGCATCGGCGAAGGAAACGGCGACCGCGCATAAACCAGATCCCGCCGCAATGGAAGCGCTGGCCAAAATGAGCGCTTATATGCAAACCGTGAAGCAGTTCGTTCTGGATGTCGATTCGACGACAGATCAAATCATGGTGGACGGTAAAACGGCACAATTGGTCCAGTTGTCGCACACGACGAAGCTGACCGTAAATCGCCCCGATCATCTCAAGGCGGATATTTCCGGCGGTGCGCCTGGCAGCAGTCGTCACGCCTATTTCGACGGAAAGCACTTCACGCTTTACACTGAGCCGGGCAAATAATATGCGACGGTGCCGGCGCCGGCCACCATCAAGGAACTGATCAACGATCTCGGCGACAAGTACGGAATCGAATTGCCGTTAAGCGATATTTTCACGCTGGGAGCGAATCCGGACGACATGAAAAGAGTGCTTTCCGCCGCCTATCTCGGTGACGAGACAATAAACGGCGCGACGTGCTCACATTATGCATACCACGAAAAATCGGTCGATTGGCAGCTCTGGGTTCAGAAAGGCGATAAACCGCTGCCGTGCAAGTTGAATATCGTGACATTGTCGGACAAGGAGCGGCCGCAATACACGGCGATTTATCGCTGGAACCTCAATCCTGAAATCGGAAATGGCGCATTCGCATTCTCGGCCCCTGAGAGCGCGCGCGAAATCAAAATCGTGCAGGTCAAAGACACGCAATAATCGATTAATGTAGAGATCATCATCATGAATTTGAAGAACTTCTCAAGCACGGCATGCGCGGCGCTCTTACTGGCAGCAATCGCGTCGACGGCAAGCGCCTTTCAAGTCCGCGGCGGCGCTCAAACGTCCGTGAATAGCGGCGCCTGGCAGAGCGCGCATGAAACCAATGTCGCGACACGGCAAGCCAACCGCACGACGCGTGAGGGCAACCGGCAGGACACCGTTCAGCAGGTCAGTTCGAACCGAACGAACGCGGCGACAAACATCAGCAATAACCGGATGAATGCGGCGCAGAACATCAGTGAAACCACGGCTGCTGCTACAACAACGGCGGCTGGTACAACGACCATCCGGTGGCAACCGCTGCCGCCGTCACGACAACCGTGGTCGCGACGGCAGCCATAGTCGGCTCCATCGTTCATACACTGCCGCCCAGTTGCTCCGCGATCAGCGTCAACGGCGTGACGTATCAGCAATGCGGCTCGACGTGGTATCAGCCGCAATACTCGGGCACGTCCGTTCAGTACGTGGTGGTCAACGCGCCTCACTGACCCGCGGTCGAGTTCGCTTCACTCGCTGCCGCTCTCGCGGAAATACAGGCGGCGCGGCAGGCCCCACACGATCAGCATCGCGCCCAGCAGGCACGCGCATGCGATCGCATAGAGGCCGGGCGTCGCGCTGCCGGTCATCGTCTTCACTTTGCCGACCATGTACGGACTGATGATCCCGCCGAACTGCCCGACCGAATTGATGAGCGCGATGCCGCTCGCCGCTGCGATACCGGTGAGAAAGCGCGTCGGCAGAATCCAGAACAGCCCGAGCGACGTAATGATGCCCGTCGCGGCGATCGTGAGGCCGATCACGAGCATCACCGTGTTCGTCGGGAAAAAGCCGCACAGCACGTAACCGATCGTGCCCGCGAGCGCGCATGCGCCGAGGTGCCAGCGCCGTTCGCCGGTCCGGTCCGAATGCTTGCCGATCAGGATCATGCCGATGCCCGCGACCGCGTAAGGCAGCATCGAGATCAGGCCGATCATGAACGGATCGCTCGTGCCCGCGGTTTTCACGAGCTGCGGCATCCAAAAGACGAGCCCGTAGATGCCCATCGCGAGGAACAGATAGATGAGCGCCATCACGAGCGTGACGGGCTGGCTGAACGCGGCCTTCAGCGAATGCACTTCGCCGACTTTCGGATCGCGCGCGAGTTGCGCTTTCAGCGCGCGCTTTTCGCCGGCGTCGAGCCACTTTGCGTGATCGACGTCGTCATCGACGAACGCGAGCACGACAAAGCCGAGCAGCACCGACGGAATGCCTTCGAGCAGAAAGAGCCATTGCCATCCGGGCATGCCGTTCAGGCCATCGCAGAACTTCATGATCGCGCCCGACAGCGGGCTGCCGATGATCCCGCACAGCGCGATCGACGCCATGAAAAACGAGTTGATGCGCCCGCGCCGCGACGACGGAAACCACTTCGTGAAGAAGTACAGCGCGCCCGGCACGAAGCCCGCTTCGAGCGCGCCGATCAGAAAGCGCAGCACGTAGAACCACGTTTCGCTGCGCACGAACATCATGCACGCCGACGCGATGCCCCACGTAATCATGATGCGCGCGATCCAGCGCTTCGCCCCGACGCGATGCAAAACGATATTGCTTGGCACTTCGAATAAAAAGTATCCGACGAAGAATACGCTCGCCCCGAAGCCGTACATGGCGTCGGAGAAGCCGAGCTCGCTTTGCATCTGCAGCTTCGCAAAGCTGATGTTGATGCGATCGAGATACGAAAACACGAAGCACGCGACGAACAGCGGCACGAAGCGCCAGAACACTTTCTTGTAGATGCGGCTGTCGTCGAGCGTCGCCTCGCGCGGGGCGGCGAAGGTATTCATGTGGCTTGTCTCCTTGATTTTCTTGTCTTGACGCGTGTGTTCAGTAAGTCGCGCGTCCTCCGGAGAGATCGAAGACCGCGCCCGTCGTGAACGAGTTCTCCGACGAAGCGAGGAACGCGACCATCGATGCGATCTCGTTCACTTCGACGAAGCGTCCGCGCGGAATCTTCGACAGCATGTAGTCGATGTGCTCCTGCTTCATCTGCTCGAAGATTTTCGTGCGCGCGGCGGCGGGCGTCACGGCGTTCACCGCGATATCGAGGCCGGCCGTTTCCTTGCCGAGACTCTTCGTCAGCGCGATCACGCCCGCCTTCGCCGCACTGTACGCCGACGCGTTCGGATTGCCCTCCTTGCCCGCGATCGACGCGATGTTGACGATGCGTCCATAGCCGCGCGCGATCATCGCCCTGACGATCGCCTGATTCACATGGAACGCCGCGTTGAGGTCGACGTCGATCACGCGCGACCATTCTTCCGGCGCGTAATCGGCGACCGTCGCGTTCGCGCCCGCGATGCCCGCGCTGTGCACGAGCACGTCGATTTGCCCGAAGCGCTCCAGCGTGCGCGACGTCGCGTTGGCAACTGCATCGCGATCCGTCAGATCGACGAGCACGGTCTGAACGTCGCCCAGACGCGCGCGGGCATTCGCCAGCGCGGCTTCATCGCGATCCCACAACGAGACGCGCGCGCCGCCTTCGAATAGACGCTGCGCCACCGCGTAGCCGATGCCCTGCGCGCCGCCCGTCACGACAGCCGCGCGATTCGTGAAGTCGTATCGGTTCATGCGTCCACCGTGCGTTGTTGTTGAACGCCCAGACCTTCGATGCCGAGGCGCATCGTCTGTCCCGCGCGCAAATAGATGGCGTCCGGCTTCTGCCCCATGCCGACGCCCGGCGGCGTGCCCGTCGAAATGACATCGCCCGGTTGCAGGCTCATGAAGCGCGAGAGATACGCGACGATCTCGCCGACCTTGAAGATCATCGTGCTCGTGTTGCCGTTCTGATAACGCTTGCCGTCGACTTCGAGCCAGAGCGGGAGCTTGTGCGGATCGGGCACTTCGTCGGCGGTGACGAGCCACGGACCGATCGGGCCGAACGTATCGCAGCCCTTGCCCTTGTCCCAGGTGCCGCCGCGCTCGATCTGATATTCGCGCTCGGAGACATCGTTGATGACGCAATAACCGGCGACGTGACTCATCGCATCGGCTTCGTCGATATACGCGCCGCCCTTGCCGATCACGACGCCCAGTTCCACTTCCCAATCGGTCTTCTTCGAGCCGCGTGGAATGCGCACATCGTCGTTCGGGCCGACGACCGCCGAGAGCCACTTGTTGAACACGACCGGCTCCGACGGCACCGGCAGATTCGATTCCGCCGCGTGATCGGCGTAATTGAGCCCGATGCAGATGAACTTGCCGATGCGTCCGACACACGGCCCGATGCGTTCGTTCGAAGGCACGACGGGCAGCGTCGATGGATCGAGCTTCGCGAGACGTGCGAGCGATTCGGGCAGGAGCGCATCGCCCGCGATATCGCCGACGACGCCGGACAAGTCGCGGATCGCGCCGCTGGAATCGAGAAGGCCGGGTTTTTCGCGGCCGGGAGCGCCGTATCGCAGCAGCTTCATGAGTCGGTTTTTCCTTGAAGAGGTGAACGGAACCCACAATGTAGAGAACGCTGCATCGCTTGAATAATGAAAGCTGCTGCGGGGGCAATAACTTTCCGTTATCTTCTCGTTGTCCCTATGCCTGCCGAAACCATGCTGCCGAATGCCGATTCCATCGCCGCGCGCTTGCGGCTCAAGCAACTGCGCCTGCTGATCGCGCTCGACGATCATGGCTCGCTGCATCGCGCCGCCGACGAAATGGCGCTTACGCAGCCCGGCGCGACCAAGGCGCTGCGCGAGATCGAAGCGACGCTCGGCGCCACGCTCTTCACGCGTTCGGCGCAAGGCATTCAGCCGAACGAACTCGGGCGCTGCGTGATCCGCTATGCGCGGCTGATTCACATGGACGTCGCGCATTTACGCGAGGAAATGGCGGGCATTCTGCAAGGCACGGGCGGACGGCTCGCCATCGGCGCGATCACCGGCGCGGTGTCGGGCGTGCTCGTCGATGCACTCGCCCGACTGCGCGAGCGGCAGCCGGCGCTGACCATCGAAGTCGTCGAAGACACGAGCGCGCGCCTGCTCGCGCTGCTGGATCAAGGCAGGCTCGACGTCGCGATCTGCCGTGCGAGCGTCGCGCGTCAGCCGGATCATTACCACTACGTCGAGTTGCGCGACGAACCGCTCGCGATCGTCGCGGGCGTCTCCCATGCGCTCGTCGATGCACCGCGCGTCGAGTTGAGCGAACTCGCTTCCAGCCGATGGATCGTCTATCCGGCCATCATGCCGATCCGCAGCCTCTACGAGCGCGAGTTCAAGGAAGCGGGGCTGCCGCTGCCCTTGCATCCGATCGAAACGGCATCGACCATCACGACCGTCCTGCTGCTGCAGCGCGATCCGACGCTCGTCGCGATGATGCCGCTCGACATGGCGACGTTTCTCGCCGGACACGGACTCGCGAAGCGGCTTGCCATCGCGGTGCGTTCGCGCACGGAGCCGTATGGCGTCGTGACCAGAAAAGGCGCGGCATTGCCGGCGCCCGCGCGGCTCATCATCGAGGAACTGACGCGCGAAAAAAACGCGGACGGGTGATGTGCCCGTCCGCGTTTTCGGCTTCGACTGCCACGCCGCTTACGACACCAGCTCGGCGTTCAACGTGATCTTCGCGTTGCCCGCAAACAGCTTCGACACCGGACAGCCCTCTTTCGCGGCCTGCGCAGCCTTGTCGAAAGCGGCTTTGTCGGCGCCGGGAATCTTCGCCTTGAGATCGAGCTGGCAGGCGGTGATCGTGAAGCCGTCGCCGTCTTTATCGAGCGTCACGGTCGACTTGGTTTCGAGGCTCTCGGCCTTCATGCCGGCCAGCTCGAGTTGCAGCGAGAGCGCCATCGTGAAGCAGCCCGCGTGCGCCGCGCCGATCAGCTCTTCCGGATTGGTGCCCGGACCTTCCTCGAAGCGCGACTTGAAGCCGTACGGCGCCTCGTTGAGCACGCCGGTCTGCGTCGAGATGAAACCCTTGCCGTCCTTGATGCCGCCGCTCCATTTTGCCGATGCTGTCTTTTGCACGAGAGTTCTCCAGAAGATGAATTGGAACCGACGATTCGCACGCGCCGTGCCCGAACGGCGCCCTTCGATAGCCCGAGCGCTTGCATCGTAGCCGATCGCTCGAGCGGGTGCAGGGAGCCTGCGCATTGGACTATCATCGCCCGTTCGCGTTTAACACAACACCACATCACATGGGTCCACCTACCGAACGCATCACCGAAGACCGCACGCCGCCCGATCACGTCGATGTCGTCGTCGTGGGCGGCGGCGTCATCGGCATCAGCACGGCGCGCGCGCTCGCCGAAAAAGGCTTGTCGGTCGCCGTGTGCGAAAAGGGCTATATCGCCGGCGAGCAATCGAGCCGCAACTGGGGATGGTGCCGCGCGACGCATCGCGACCTGCGCGAACTCGAACTGAGCCTCGAAAGCCTCAAGCTCTGGCGGCGCATCGATGCGGAACTGGGCATCGACACCGGCTTTCGCGAATGCGGCATTCTCTACGCCGCCGACGATGCCAAAGCCCTCGCCGATCACGAAGCCTGGCTCGCGCGCGCCGTCGCGCTCGTCGGCCGCGACGCGCTCGATTCGCGTATCACGTCGCCCGACGAAACCGGCGCGTTGATGTCCGGCACGTCGCGACGCTTCGCGGGCGGCATCTACACACCGAGCGATGGCCGCGCGGAACCGCAACGCGCCGTGCCCGCCATGGCCGCAGCGCTGCGCGAACGCGGCGTGAAAGTGCTCACGCCCTGTGCGGTGCGCGGCATCGAAACGAGCGGCGGCGCGATACACGGCGTGGTCACGGAACACGGACGCATCCGCTGTTCGAGCGTGGTCATCGCGGGCGGCGCGTGGACGCGCTATTTCGCGGGCAGTCTCGGCGTAGATGTGCCGCAACTCATGGTGCGTTCGTCGGTCATGCGCACCGCGCCGCTCGACGGCGGACCCGACGTCAGCGCGTGCAATCAGGAAATCGGCTATCGCAAGCGTCTGGACGGCGGCTACACCATCGCGAATGCGTTTCACAGCTATCACGACATCACGCCCGACAGCTTTCGGCTCCTCGTCAAATTCCTGCCCGCGCTCAGGAGCCAGATCGGTTCGATCAAGCTCGGACTCAACACGCGCTTCTTCGAGGAACTTCGACGCCCGCGCCGCTGGCCGCTCGACCGGCCGACCGTCTTCGAAACCGCGCGCACGCTCGATCCGGTGCCGGTCGAATCGTTCAACGAAGCGGCGGTCACGGAGTTCCGCAAGCTCTTTCCGGCGCTGAATCCATTGCGCATCGAACAAGCGTGGGCGGGCTATATCGACGTGACGCCAGATGCCGTGCCGGTCATCTCCCGCGTGGATGGCAAACCGGGGCTTTTCATCGCGACGGGTTTCTCGGGGCACGGCTTCGGCATCGGTCCGGGCGCGGGCCGACTGATGGCGGATATCGTCGCGAACGACGCACCGATCGTCGATCCGCGCGCGTTTCGCCTGTCGCGCTTCTTCGACGGCACCAAGATCGAGCTCGACGGCGGATTCTGATGCGTCGCGCGACCGCGCGTCGGCGGCGCGCACGCGCTAACATACCGGTTTTGCGGACGTCGCCGGAAACGCGGCGTTCGCCCGGTTCAGTCAAACGGCGCAAACACGCGCCGTTCGTTTTTGAGGCTCACATGGCATCCACGTCAGTTCTTTATATCGACGTCTGGTCGGACTTCGTGTGTCCGTTCTGCTATCTCGAGACGCCCGTGCTCGACCAGTTCCGCAACGCATACGGCGATGCGGTCGAGATTCGCTGGCACGCGTTCGAATTGCGTCCGGAGCCGACGCCGCTCGTCGATCCGAACAGCGAGCAGATCGTCGAATCGTGGGAGAAATCGGTGCGTCCGCTCGCGGAAGAACGCGGCGTGACGATGCGTATGCCGCCGGTCGCGCCGCGCAGCCGCAAGGCATTCGAGACGGCGATGTTCGCGCGCGAATCCGGCCGTTACGATCTCGTGCATCGGGCGATTTTCAAGGCGTATTTCGAGGAAGGCATCGATATCGGCGATACCGACGCGCTGCTCGACATCGCGGCGACCTGCGGCGTCGATCCCGAACTGCTCGAGGAAGCGCTCGATGACGGCACCTACACCGATCTCGTGATCGAAGACGAAGAGTTCGCGAAGAAGCTCGGCGTGACGGGCGTGCCGTTCGCTGTGCTGTCGCGCGAGCCCGCACCCGGCCAGGAACCGCCGCCGCCGATCGCGCTGCGCGGCGCCGCGCCGATTCAGCATTTCGAGGCGGCGGTCGAGCGGCTCTTTCCCGACGGCTTTCCGGGCGCCTGAAGCGCGTCGAGGCCGCTTAGCTGTGCTCGGCCATGAACGATTTCAGCGCGATCCGCTGCGACGGTTCGAGCGTTTCGAACTCGAGCCCGTACGCCGCGCTGCCATCGGCAGGATCGGTCGCGCCGACATGGCGCACGATCGCGATGGTCTCGATCTTCACCTCGACGCCATCGGTCCTGAACTGAAATGAAAGTTGCAGACGCTCGCCCATGTGCGCGACCGGATTCGCGACGGTCAGCGACATGCCGTACGGACTGATGTCGCTCACGCGGCCCAGTTGCAGCGCGCTCTGCGGCTCCCCGACGGCCGCGAAATGCGCCGCGAGACGAGTCGGCATCCGCGCGAACTTGCGCGTGCGCAATCGGCGGATCGCGCCCGGCGCCGATAGCACCGCGTAATTGAACGGCTCGCGGCAGGTGGCATCGACGGTGCAGGCGAAGCGGAACACGCCCCGCCCCGTCAGCGCGACCAGATCGACCTGCTCGCCCAGCGTCAGAACGAGCGGATCGAATCCCGCCATCAAAGGCTGCGTCACGAAGAGCGAACGCTCGCCATTGCGGCGCGGCGTCGAAAAGCCGATCACGCGGCTCGCGTACATGGCAGAACCCGTGCCGCCCGTGCCGCGCAAGCCGACCCGCGCGCCGATCGTGAGACCGATGTCCTCCAGCGTCAGCGGCCCGTCCTTCGCGAACTCTTCCTCGGGCGCGCTCGGCGCTGCCGCCTGAATCGCACGATTCGGCTCGAAGTGCCGGAACATGAATTCGAGCGCCGCGCCGTCCGGCACGACGGCGCCGGCGTCGAACAACATCGCGCCATCTGCGGCGACGATCGGCCATTCGAGCGGCGTGCCAAGCGGAATCTCGGACGGTTCGAGACGCGCCAGCGACTGGCGCGCATCTGCGACGGTTTCTTCGGTCATCTTATCGGACGATTCTTAGGTGTTTTCCGCAATCGTCGTGCTTGCCGGGGTTGCCGTCAAGTGCTGTATGGCAAGTTTTACGTTAGCGTACTGATATTTTTACCGCGCGATGGATTTTCTACCGGGCCAAGCGTCGGCATGAGTTTATGCGCACAAAGTTTCGCTGCGACTCATGTTCAGCGAACCGTAGCGCCCGATTCGGCCGAATGAGGAACGGGTTTTTGCGGCGAATTCGTCACGCTTTCGATGGCAGCCAGCACTTGCGGCACGTCGGGAGGTGCGCCCTCTTCGCCGATCGACACCGACCGTCCGGGATCATTCACGCCGAAATGCTCTCGCGAGGTCGCGGCAAACAACATCACGGTGCGGCGCTGCAAGGCGTGCGCGAGATGCACGAGCCCGGTATCCGCGCCGACAACGAGTTCAGACGCCTGAATCCAGTGGGCGCATTCCACGACCGACAGCTTCGGCAGCACGGTCGCACCCGGCACGAGCGCGGCGATGGCTCGCGCCTCGTCCTGCTCGCGCTCCGTTCCCCACGGCAGCGCGATCGAATAACCGCGCGCGGTCAGCCAGCGGCCGACTTCGCCCCAATGCGACTGCGGCCACTTCTTCACGTCCGCCGACGTCGCATGAAACAGCATCGCGATGCGCGCGTCGCGCGGAATGTTCAGCTCGCGGGTGGGCGCGGGCAGGCGGATGTTGAAGTCGGGCGGGTCTTCCAGACGATAGCCGAGCGCATCCGCGACGCTCACGCGCATGCCGCGCCAGGCATCGGTGAGCGGACGCGGACCGAAGCGCGCGTTGTACGCGAAAGCCGCGCCGCGCTCGCCGAGATCCTGATTCAGATACCCGTAACGCCGCCGTCCGCGCGCGATGAACGCGATGATCGCGCTCTTGTAGACACCGTGAATATCGACGATCACGTCGTATTTTTCGGCGCGCAACTCACCGATCGACGCGCCGATCTCCTTCAGATCGTTCCAGCTGCGCGCCTTCTTGAACTTGCGCAAGGGCGCGCTCAGCACGCGATCGACGCCGGGATTCCAGCGGATGATATCGGCGAAGGCGGCGTCCGCGGCCCAGTCGATTTTGGCGGAAGGAAACGCGCGCCGCAGATCGGCAACGACGGGTAGCGTCTCGACGATATCGCCGAGAGACGTGACTTTGACGATCAGAATTCGCTTCATGAACGGGACGAGAATGTTCCGGTGCGAGTCGCGGCCAGCGGCAATGCTGGGCCGAACCCGGAAAACCAGCGATTCTAATGAATTTGAGACGAACGCGATGTCAGCGTTTGTAAGGACTATCCGGAAACGGACGCTGCGACGGCTTCAGAATAGACCAATTCGCACCGTCCGGTTGCCGCGACGCGCGCCCGTCGATCAGAGCGAACGCGTCGAGAACGTGTCGCACTGGGCGACATCGCCCGATGACATGCCGCGCCGCAGCCAGCGTTGGCGTTGCGCGCTCGTCCCGTGCGTGAACGCCTCGGGCACGACGCGACCTTGCGATTGCTGTTGCAGACGGTCATCGCCGATCGCGGCCGCCGCGTTCAAGCCTTGCTCGAAATCGCCCGGCTCGATCAGCTTCGCGTTCTCGCGCTGCGCGACCGCGGCCCAGACGCCCGCGAAGCAATCCGCCTGCAACTCGACGCGCACCGACAGCGCGTTCGCCTGCTCGCGCGACATTTGCGAGCGCGCCTGATCGACCTTGTTCATGATGCCGAGCACGTTCTGAACGTGATGCCCGACTTCATGCGCGATCACATACGCCTGCGCGAAATCGCCGCTCGCGCCGAAGCGGTCGCGCAACTCGCGATAGAACGAAAGATCGATGTACACCTTGCGGTCGTTCGGGCAATAGAACGGGCCCATGGCTGCCTGCCCGGTGCCGCACGCGGTTTGCGTGGCGCCGGAAAACATCACGAGCCGCGGCGCCGGATAGTCCTGATTGAACTGCGCGCGAAAGATGTGCTGCCACGTCTGTTCCGTGTTGCCGAGCACGCGGCGCACGAACACGGCGCCGGGATCGTTGGCCGGTTGCGCATTGGACGGTGCGGCCTGCTGTTGCGGCGCGTTGCCATGCAGAACTTGCGCGCCGTTGATGATCGTCATCGGATTGATGCCGAAGAAATACGACGCCGCGAGCGCCACGACGATCGTCCCGATGCCGATCGATCCGCCGCCCATTCGAAAACCGCCCCCGCCGCGCCGGTCCTCTACATTCTGACTTTCCTGCTGGTCATCGAGGCGCATGATGCTTCTCCTTCCTACGCGCACGTCGCGCGTGTCAAAAGCGATTATGGTAACCGCGCCTGTCGCACGTCCCGTGCCGCGACAACGTAAAAGTTCTTTCTGAACCGATCAGAACCGGCGCCTCTTGCGCGCGGCGATTCCAGTGCGGTCGATTGTCGCGAAAACGTGTGCGCGATCTTGCGGCGGCGCACTATATCTCCATCTCGAAATCATCGAGAAATCAATCCGATAGCGGTGCTAAACCCTTGAAACTGCGGCATTTGCGCGCAATGACAATTCACTGACGCAGCGCAACACCCGTCTCGAAACAGAGCTAAGCTCCGGCCCGTCGCACGTCTCGATCAGCACAGGACACAACCGCTCCCGACTGCGGGCGCGCGTGAATTTCAAGGCACAAGTCATCATGCATTCGACTCCCGAAGCACTCGATCTGGCGCGCATCCAGTTCGCGTTCACCGTCTCGTTCCACATCATCTTTCCGGCGCTTTCCATCGGGCTCGCGAGTTTCATCGCCGTGCTCGAAGGCGCGTGGCTCAAAACCGGCAAGCCGGTCTACAAGGAGCTGTGTCTCTTCTGGTCGAAAGTCTTTGCCGTCGCGTTCGGCATGGGCGTCGTGTCGGGCGTCGTCATGGCGTACGAATTCGGCACCAACTGGGGCGGCTTTTCGAGCTTCGCCGGTCCGATCACCGGGCCGCTGCTCACCTATGAAGTGATGACCGCGTTCTTCCTCGAAGCGGGCTTCCTCGGCATCATGCTGTTCGGCTGGAACAAGGTCGGCCCGAAGGCGCACTTCGGCGCAACGCTGATGGTCGCCATCGGCACGCTCATCTCCACCTTCTGGATTCTCGCCTCGAATAGCTGGATGCAGACGCCGCAGGGCTTTCGCATCGAAGGCGACCATGTCGTGCCGGTCGACTGGTGGGCGATCATCTTCAATCCGTCGTTTCCGTACCGGCTCGCGCATATGGCGATTGCGGCGTTCATCGTGGCGGCGCTCGTCGTGGCCGCGACCGGCGCGTGGCATCTGCTGAAAGGCCGGCGCGATCCGGCCATCAAGAAGATGTTTTCGATGTCGCTCTGGCTGCTGCTCGCCCTGACGCCGATTCAGGCGCTCGTCGGCGACGCGCACGGCCTCAACACGCGCGAACATCAGCCGGCGAAGATCGCGGCGATCGAAGGCATCTGGGAAACGGAGAAAGGCGGCACCGCGCTCAATCTCTTCGGCATTCCCGACATGGAAGCCGAAACGACGAAATACGCCGTGCAGATTCCGCATCTCGGCAGCCTGATCCTCACGCATAGCTGGGACGGCGAGATTCGCGGCCTGAAGGAATTCCCGAAGGAAGATCGTCCGAACTCGACGCTCGTGTTCTGGAGCTTCCGCGTGATGGCCGGACTCGGCGTGCTGATGATCGTGATGTCGTTCGCGGCGTGGTGGCTGCATCGCAGGCGCAAGCTGTTCGAGGCGCGCTGGTTCCATCGCTTTGCGCTTGCGATGGGTCCGAGCGGATTCATCACGCTGCTCGCGGGCTGGGTCACGACCGAAGCCGGACGCCAGCCTTGGGTCGTGTACGGCGTGATGCGTACTGCCGATGCCGTCTCGCCGGTCACGGCGCAGCAAGTCGGCGTGTCGCTGCTCGCGTTCGTGATCGTCTACACGATCGTCTTCGGCACGGGCATCTACTACTTGCTGAAGCTGCTGCGTCACGGCCCCGCGTTGCCGGGCGCGTCGACGCAGCCGTCGGACGGCAGCGCGCGGCGTCCGCTCAGCCTTCCGAATCAGTCCATCGAAGGAGCTTAAGAACATGGACCTCACACTCGCCTGGGCCGCGATCATCGCGTTCGGCCTGTTCCTTTACGTCGTGCTCGACGGCTTCGACCTCGGCATCGGCATTCTCTTCCCGTTCTTTCCGGATCAGCACGATCGCGACGTGATGATGAACACCGTCGCGCCCGTCTGGGACGGCAACGAAACGTGGCTCGTGCTCGGCGGCGCGGGATTGTTCGCCGCGTTCCCGATGGTTTATTCGACCGTGCTGTCCGCGCTGTATCTGCCGCTCGTGCTGATGCTCGTGTGCCTGATTTTCCGCGGCGTGTCGTTTGAAATCCGCGCGAAGGCGCAGCGCACGAAGCATATGTGGGATCTGGCGTTCATCGGCGGATCGGCGGGCGCGACGTTCTTTCAGGGCGTGGCGCTCGGCGCGTTTCTCGACGGCATTCCGGTCGCCGACGGCCGTTTTTCCGGCGATGCCTTCGGCTGGTTCACGCCCTTCTCGATCTTCACGGGCGGCGCGCTGGTCGTCACTTATGCGCTGCTCGGCGCGTGCTGGCTGATCGCGAAAACGGAAGGCGATCTGCAGCGGCGGATGTATCGCGTCGTGTGGCCGCTGACCGTTCTGCAACTCGCGACGATCGCGGTCGTCAGCATCTGGACGCCGTTGCAAGACGCGGGCATCGCGTCGCGCTGGTTCGATTCGCCGTGGTTCTATCGCATGTTGCCGGTGCCCGTGCTCGTCGCGGTTTGCGCGTGGGCGATGCGCCGCTCGATCGCATCGCGTCACGAGAAACGGCCGTTTGCCGTCGCGCTCGGCTTCGTGTTTCTCGGCTACTCGGGTCTGGTGCTGAGCGTGTCGCCGCACGAGATTTTCCCCGGCGTTTCGATCTGGGATGCGGCCGCGCCCCGTTCGAGCCAGCTCTTCACGATCGTCGGCGCGGCGGTGATTCTGCCTGTGATCGTCGCTTACACGACGCTAGGCTATTGGGTCTTCAGAGGAAAGGTGCGTCATGGCGAACATCACTACCATTGAGCGCGCGCGCAAGGTGTTCTGGTTCGTCGCATTGTGGATGGCGGGCGTCGGCGGCGCGATGCTGCTCGCGCTGCCGTTCAAGTTGCTGATCAAGGCGGGCGCGGCGATTCATTGAGGCGCCGCGCGCGTTCAGAACACCGCCGCCGCAATCACCCCGCCAACGATCCCGAACACCACGACCGACGCGGCCACGAACGCGAGCACGCGCGGCGGAAACGACCGCGCGAGCATCGCGAGCGACGGCACGCTGACGGGCGGCAAGGTCATCAAGAGCGCGCCGGCCGGTCCCGTCGCCATGCCGAGCGAAAGCATCGCCTGAATGATGGGCACTTCGCCGGCGGTCGGAATCACGAAGAGCGTGCCCGCGACGGCAAACGCCGCGATCCACCACATGCCGTTGCCGATATCCGGACCGATGTGCGGAAACAGCCAGGCGCGCGCCGCGCCAAGCAGCAGCACGAGCACGATGTATTCGGGCACGAGCCGCAACGTCATGCGTCCGAGAATTTTGATCCAGCGCGAAAACGCCGTGCCCGGCTCGTCCTCTTCGATCAGCTTGGCAAGCGCCTGACGCGACGACGCCGCCTGCGCCGGCGTCACCATCCGGTTGATCGCGTAGCCGAGGCCGAACACCATCAGCACGCCGAGCACGAGCCGCAAACCGGTCCACTGCCAGCCGAGCACGAAGCCCATGAAAACCAGCGCCGCCGGATTGAGCACGGTATTGCCGAGCCAGAACGCGACGGCCGCGCCCGGCGCCGCTTCGCGCGCACGCAGCCCCGCGACGACGGGCGCGGCGCAACACGTGCACATCATGCCGGGCAAGGACATCAACCCGCCGTTCACGACGCTGCCGAAGTTGTGCTCGCCCAGCGCCCGCGCGACCCAGCGCGGCGGAATCAGCGCCTGCACCGCGGAGCCGAGCAGAAGGCCGAGCACCATCGCCTGCCAGATAGCCTTGCCGTAGGCGATCGCGTAGTCGAGCGCGGCTTGCCACGACGGCTCCGGCGCGCTCGCCGACGTGCCCATCAGAATGGATTTGCCGATCGAATGCTGGCTCGCCGCGACGAACGCGCGGTTGTAGTACGGAAACCATTTCACGTAGAACAGGCCCACGACGGCGATCAGCAGGAATACCAGCCAGCCGCGTGCGACGCGAGGTTGTGAAAACGTGGTCATATCTTTTTCTTTCGAGTGATGAAATTGAATCAGAGCGCGGGCGTCGTCTCGGCGAGCCGGGCGAGCAAGGCTTTCGCCTGATCGACGCTGTCCGCGTCGTTCGGACGGAACAGCACGTGCGCCGCATGCGGCAGCTTCGTATAGAGCGCCTGGCTGCTGCGTCCATACGCCGGATCGTAATGACGGTCGATCAGTTCGGCGAAAAGCTCCGCGCGCGCGTTGTCATCGATCAGCCGATGCCAGTGCGCGACGCGCTCCCGGCTATGCAGCGCGACGAGCTTCGACAATTGCGCCTTGAAAAACGCGGGATCGTCGAAAAGATGCGCGTAATCCTGCAGCAAGAACGCGATGCGGTCCTCGCGCCGCGCCTCGACTTCCACGCACGACGCCGCGTGCAGATTGTCGAGGATGGCGTCGGGCATCGTGATCGATCCGATGCGCCGCCCTTCCGCTTCGACAAAAACCGGTTTCGCCGGATCGAAGCCCGAAAGCGTCTTCAGGAGCGCCGAATCGAACGCTTTTTGCGTCGGCTGCGGGCGTCCCGGCAGCGCGCCGAGCAAGGAACCGCGATGCGCGGCGAGTCCTTCGAGATCGAGCGTCTGCGCGCCCGCCGCGTCGAGCGCCTTCAGCAGCCGCGTCTTGCCGCTGCCCGTATGGCCGATCAGCGCGACATAGCGAAAACGTCCGGGCAGCGTGCCGAGCCGCTCGATCACGTCGCGCCGATAGCTCTTGTAGCCGCCGTCGAGTTGCCGGGCCTGCCAGCCGATCATGTTGAGCCACGTCGTCATCGAGCCGGAGCGCTTGCCGCCGCGCCAGCAATAGACGAGCGGACGCCAGTTGCGCGGCTTGTCGGCGAAGATCGTGTCGAGATGCATCGCGATATTGCGCGCGACCATCGCCGCGCCGACGCGCGTCGCCTCGAACGGCGAGACCTGCTTGTACATCGTCCCGACGATCACGCGCTCTTCGTTGCTGAGCACGGGCGCGTTGATCGCGCCGGGAATGTGATCCTCGGCGAATTCGAGCGGTGTGCGGACGTCGACGATTTCATCGAACTCGCTCAGGCGATCGATGGGAACGAGCAGGTTTTTCACGGGCTTGCGGGCGGGTTTTGGCTGAATCGAGCGAAAAATTATCGCATGCGGGCGGATTTCGGCCCGGACGCGCTTTTTTTGACCGACGCGCGATGCCCGCGAAAGCGGCTAAAGTGCATGAATCGATGCTTCCGAGAGGAAAGCGATGAGCTTTCACGAGACGATTGGCGCGCGCCGCTACCGCTTCGACGATCTGAAGACGCTGCTCGCGCGCGCCAGCCCGCGGCGCTCCGGCGACGAACTCGCGGGCATCGCGGCCGCCACCGAGGAAGAACGCGTGGCCGCGAAAATCGCGCTCGCGCAGTTGCCGCTCGCCGCGTTTCTCGACGAGCCGCTCATTCCCTACGAGGACGACGAAGTCACGCGCCTCATCGTCGATACGCATTCGCGCGAAGCGTTCGCGCCGATCGCGCACCTGACGGTCGGCGAATTCCGCGAGTGGCTGCTCGCCGATACCACCGACACCGCCGCGCTCGAACGCATCACGATGGGCGTGACGCCGGAGATGGCCGCCGCCGTTTCCAAGCTGATGCGCAATCAGGATCTGATCCTCGCTGCCAGAAAACGCCCGGTCGTCACGCGCTTTCGCACGACGATCGGCCTGCCGGGGCATCTCTCGGTGCGCCTGCAGCCGAATCATCCGACCGACGATCCGAAGGGCATCGCCGCATCGATGCTCGACGGCCTGTTGTACGGCTGCGGCGATGCCGTCATCGGCGTGAATCCCGCATCGGATTCGCCCGCCGCCATCGGCAAGCTGCTTGCGATGATGGACGATTTCCGCCAGCGCTACGACGTGCCGATGCAGTCGTGCATCCTCACGCACGTCACCAACACGCTCGCCGCCATCGAGCAAGGCGCGCCCGTCGATCTCGTGTTCCAGTCCGTCGCGGGCACGGAGCGCGCGAACGCGAGCTTCGGCGTGTCGCTCGCGTTGCTGGAGGAAGCGCGCGACGCGGCGCTCTCGCTCAAACGCGGGACCGTCGGCGATAACGTCATGTACTTCGAGACGGGGCAAGGCAGCGCGCTGTCGGCAAACGCGCATCACGGCGTCGATCAGCAGACCTGCGAAGCGCGCGCGTACGCGGTCGCGCGCCGCTTCCAACCGCTTCTGACGAACACGGTGGTCGGCTTCATCGGCCCGGAATATCTCTATGACGGACGGCAGATCATCCGCGCGGGACTCGAAGACCACTTCTGCGGCAAGCTGCTCGGCGTGCCGATGGGCTGCGACATCTGCTACACGAATCACGCCGAAGCCGATCAGGACGACATGGACACGCTCCTCACGCTGCTCGGCGTGGCGAACGTCAACTTCATCATGGGCGTGCCGGGCGCGGACGACGTGATGCTCAACTATCAAAGCACGTCGTTTCATGACGCGCTCTATATCCGCCGCGCGCTGAACCTGAAACGCGCGCCGGAATTCGAAGCGTGGCTCGCGAAGATGCGCGTCACCGATGGCCGCGGCAATCTGCTCGCCGCGCCCACGCAACCTTTGCTCGACTGGATCGACTCATGACGAACGCCGATGCCTGGGACGCGCTGCGGCGCTTCACCAACGCGCGCATCGCGCTCGGCCGCGCGGGCAGCAGCCTGCCGACCGCGCCCTTGCTCGCATTCGAACTCGCGCATGCGCAGGCGCGCGACGCGGTGCATCAGCCGCTCGATACGGCCGCGTTGCGCGAAGCCGTTCGCGCCGCCGGCTTCGATACGCTCGATGCGCAAAGCGCCGCGCCGGATCGCGATCGCTATCTGCGTCGGCCGGATCTGGGCCGCGTGCTGAACGATGAAAGCGCGCAACGGCTTGCAGCGCACGCATCCGAAAGCGATATCGTTTTCGTCGCCGCCGATGGCTTGTCGGCCTTCGCCGCGCAACGTCACGTCGCGCCCTTGCTCGCGACATTGCGTGCGCGGCTCGACGGCTGGAACGTCGGTCCCGTCGTGATCGCGACGCAGGCGCGCGTCGCCCTCGGCGATCGCATCGGTGAGCTTTTGCGGGCGCAGATCGTCGTCGTAATGATCGGCGAACGGCCGGGGCTCAGTTCGCCCGACAGCCTCGGTCTTTACGTGACCTACGCGCCGCGCGCCGGACGCAACGACGCCGAGCGCAACTGCATATCGAATGTGCGGCCCGAAGGACTCGACTACGAAATCGCCGCATTCAAGCTGATGTGGCTGCTGAACGAAGCGCGCCGCCTGAAGCTCACCGGCGTCGGGCTGAAGGATCACAGCGGCGCGTTGCCCGCGTCCGACGCGAAATTGCCAGCCGATTAAACGCGCAACTTCCGATACAGCGTCGTGCGCGATATGCCGAGCGCGCGCGCCGTCGCGGATACATTGCCGCCGTGCGCCTTGAGCGCGGCGCTCACCGCGCTCGCTTCGATGTCGACAAGACGCGCGCCGTTCGCGGGCGGCGTTGCGTTATCGAATGTGGGCTGTTCGCCGAGTTCATCGACGAAATCGTGCGGAAGATGTTCGATGCGGATATGCGTGTCGTGATCGTCGAGCATCGCGGACGCCGTGCGCAGGACGTTGCTCAACTGCCGTATGTTGCCCGGCCACGGATGACGCGCGAAGAGCGCGAGCACGTCGTCGTCGACGTACACGACGCGCCCGGCGAAACGCTCGTGCCGCAGAATCTTGTCGACGACCGCGCGCAGGTCGGAGCGCGCGGCAAGCGGCGGCAGCGTCACCGAAAGACCGTTGATCCGGTAATACAAATCTTCGCGGAATTCGCCCTGCGCGACGCGCTCGCGCAGCTTGCGATTGCTCGCGCAGACGAGCATGAAATCGACCGGCACCGCGCGCGCGGCGCCGAGCGGCTCGACGACGCGTTCCTGCAGCACGCGCAGCAGACGGCTTTGCATCGCGAGCGGCATGTCGCCGATTTCATCGAGAAAGAGCGTGCCGCCGTTCGCCTGCACGATCTTGCCGATCGCGCCGCGCTTCGCCGCGCCCGTGAACGCGCCCTGCGCATAGCCGAAAAGCTCCGATTCGATCAGCGTCTCCGGCAGCGATGCGCAGTTCACCGCAACGAACGGCCCCGCGCGGCGCGGCCAATCGTCGTGGATCGCGCGCGCGAGCATTTCCTTGCCCGCGCCCGTTTCACCGCCGATCAGAATCGGTATGTTCTTGCCGATGACCTTGCGCACGCGCGCGACGATGTCGTTCATCTGCGCATCGCCGGTACAGAGATCGGCGAGGCTCGAACCGGCGCGCTCGCGTGCGGGGATCGTGCTCGTCGTGCTCGGGACGCTCGACATGTTCCGCGCGTGAAAATCGACGCTCGCGAACACCGCGACGCCGCTATGCAGTTCGAGCCGGCAAGGCGCATCGCCCGCGCGCGCGATGAGTTCATCGACGCGCTCGCCGAACAGCGCATCGAGCGTCTGCGAACGCAAAGCGCCGAGTTCGAGACCGAGCTGAAACTGCGCGCTGCGGTTCGCGCAGAGCAGGCGCCCGTCGAGATCGAATACGGCGATGCCTTCCATCAACGTGCCGATGAACTCGGGCCGGCTATGGAAACGGATGCGCAGGCCGTCGCTGAAGCCGCTCGCGATCAGGCGGTTCTCGATCATCTGCGCGGACATTTTCACGAGCGCCATCGTGTGCTGGTGATAGCCGCGTCGGTCGCCGGTGACATCGAGCACGCCGGAGAGATTGCCGTGCGGATCGAGGATCGGCACGCTGGAACACGTCAGAAAGTGATTGGCGCGCAGGTAGTGCTGATCGCCGTGCACGGTGACGGCCGTGCGCTCGGCGATCGTCGTGCCGATCGCGTTCGTGCCCTGATGCTCCTCGCTCCACAGCGCGCCCGCGCGCAGCGCGACTTTTTCGGCGCGTGCGAGGAAGTCGTCGTCGCCGAGTGAATGCAGGATCAATCCGCTCGCGTCGGTGAGCGCGATCATGCTGTGCGTATTGGCGATCTGCGCGTACAGCGTTTCCATCACCGGCAGCGCGTGAGCGAAGAGCGCACGGCTTTCATCGAGCTTGACGGCGAACTCCGTGCCCGACAGCACGGCGTAATCCGGGCGCATCGTCTCGCACAGCCCGAACGTGGCCGAGCGCTCGTGCGAATGACGGATGACGTCGCGTTGCGCCGGCTGCAAGGCCGCGCCGATGGCATGCTGCATCGCCTCCTCCTTTTCGATTCACGGTCGCGTGAACGTCTTCTCGGGGCAATGTAACACCGTCGCCGCACGCGGGTCGATGCGAGGAACCACGCGGTACGGCCCGGCGCTTTCCCGCGCTACAGCACGAGCGAGCCCGCCGAAATCGCGACGACGAGGAATATGACGAACAGAATCAGGAAGATGAAGAAGCAGATCTTCGCGATGCCCGCCGCACCCGACGATACGCGCGTAAAGCCGAAGAATCCGGCGACGACAGAAATGATCGCGAACAGAATGGCGAGCTTGAGCATGGCAGGTCCGATTTTTGTGTTGTGTTCGGTGACTGCTTGCAAGACCTGTGCCTCGGTTCTTCGCGGGCGGTGCTTATCGAAGTCGGCGGCAAAATCAGACCGTTAGTTGCAATGAAAGCGCGATAAAAAAGCGGCCAGTTCGACTGCCCGCTTCGAAGAGATCAGCGTATGCCCCGCGCCCGATTGTCGGCTGCGGCGACCGTCGCGGGTGCGGCGGCGGCCGTTGCCGGGACCGGCTGACGGGTGCCGAGCCAGTTCGAGATCCGCTGATGCACATGCGGCACGGCAAGCAGCGCGCCGATCGCGATGGCGTCGGCGGCGAGTCCGGCAGGCACGTTGATGAGGCCATCGGTCAACGTGAACAGGATCGAATCGACGACGAGCGAAATCACCGTTCCCGCCACGAATGACACCATGCCCGCGCGTCCCAATGCGCCGACCCACGGCAGGCGCGTCGCCACCGCCTTGACGACGCCGTAGCGCGCCAGATTCGCCGCGATCCACGCGATGGCGAGGAAATTCACGACGCGCGGACCAGCAAGGTCGCGCTTGAAGGCGCTGTCCAGCACCGGCGGCAGCACGAGCAGCTTGTAGTACGCCATGCCGGCGATCAGCGCCACGGCGCCCGCGCTCACGATCCAGCCGAAGCGGTTCGCGCTCACGCGTTGATAGATCGGCTGGCAGCGCGCCAGCACGCCGAGCACGAACATCAACTGCCAGGCGGCGGGATTGAAGTCCCACAGATTGTCGTCGACGGACGGCATGAATTCGCCGATCTGCGCCGCGAACGCCCACAACGCGAGGCTTAGACCGAGCAGCAGCCAAGGCTTGCTGCGCGCGAGCGGCAGCATGAGCGGCACGGCGAGTGCGAAGAGCGCGTACATCGGCAGGACGGCCGAGAGATAAGGCTGGCGCTCGAATGTGAGAATTTCCGCGATCGAGGAAACCGGCTGCGACATCAGCGTGTCCAGATCATGCAGCGCGAGATTCGGCGCGTGGCCAAAAAAAGGCCGCAGCAGGAACGATGCGACGAGCATCAGCGCCGCCGTGACGAGAAACGCGCGATAAAGCTCGAACGCGCGTTTCACGAAGCGCCTGCGCGCCGCGCTTTCGGAGCGGCGCTCCGCGAGCGACGCGTAGGCCGTCGCCGTGGCGAAGCCGCCGAGGAACACGAAGACTTCGGCGGCGTCATTGAGCGCGAAGGCATGCAGCGTGAAACGCGACACCATGCTGCCGCCGATATGATCGACGACGATGATCAGCAGTACCAGTCCCCGGAAGAAGTCCAGCTCGACGAGACGTTTTGATTTTTGCTGCATGCGGCTTGCTCAGTGTCCTTGCGGCGACAGTTAAACACGGCCGCGAACACGCGGCGCGAAAGCATTGGAGTTTACCCGTATTTGCGGCAGTGCATCACGCGAACAAATGCAAATAAGCGTTTCAAATCCGATATTTGTCGGTTTGAACAACAGCTCGCGTCGGGGGTTGCCACCGGCTGGTTTCGATCAGGCGCAAGCTTTCAAGTTCATTTCATTTTTCCCGCCGAACAGGCTAATATCTCGCCCTCATCTCGAACGCTCCCGAACCATGGACTATCTCGTTGCCCTTCTCGCCGATCCCGCCGCCTGGGCCGCACTCGCGACGCTCGTCGTCATGGAAGTCGTGCTCGGCATCGACAACCTGATCTTCATTTCGATCCTGACCAACAAGCTGCCCGCGGCGCACCGCGAACGCACGCAGCGCATCGGCATCGCGCTCGCGCTCGTGATGCGGCTCGGCCTGCTCGGCACGGTCGCGCTGATCGTCCGCCTCACCACGCCGATCTTCGAAGCGTTCGGGCACGGCTTTTCCTGGCGCGACCTGATTCTCATCGCGGGCGGCGTGTTTCTCGTCTGGAAGGCGACGACGGAAATCCGCCATCACGTCACGCACGACGCCGACGAACACGCCGGCCCCGCGTCGGGCAAGAGCCTGACGCCGCTGTCGGCGATCGGCCAGATCCTGCTGCTCGATCTCGTGTTTTCCATCGACAGCATCGTGACGGCGGTCGGCATGACCGAGCACATTCCGATCATGTTCGTCGCGGTGATCGCCGCCGTCACCGTGATGCTGTTCGCGGCCGGTCCGCTGTCGCGCTTCATCGAGCGCAATCCGACGATCGTCATGCTCGCGCTCGGCTTCCTGCTCGTGATCGGGATGACGCTGATCGCCGAAGGCTTCGGAACACACGTGCCGAAGGGCTACATCTATGCGGCGATGGCGTTCTCGGCGCTGGTCGAGGGCCTGAACATGCTCGCGCGGCGCGCCAAGGGACGCGTTCGCGAGTAGCGCGCGCGGGCGGACGTTCGCTAAAGTTTCGGCGCCATCCGGCCGATATCGGACGGATGAGCACCCAACCCGCTTCCATCGAACGCGCGCCCGGTCGGCGCTGGCTCAACGGCTCGCGCGTGAGCGCTTATTGCGCGACGATCCTCGTCGTGCTCCAGTGTTACGGGCTCGTTCTCGCCGTGCGCAGTGCCGTGGCGGAGAAAGGTCATCCGGCCGGCTGGGACTTTCTGACGTTCTGGTCGGCTGCGCGCCTCGCGCTCGCGGGGCATCCGCTCGACGCCTATTCGGCGGACGCGATCAAGCACGTCGCGCAGCAACTGGGGCCGCACATCATCCTGCCGGGGCCGTGGTTCTATCCGCCGAACTTTCTGCTGCTGGTGCAGCCGTTCGGCTTCCTGTCGGCGCCGCTTGCCTACGCGCTGTTCGCTTCGATTTCGTCGGTCGTCTTCGTGCTGCTGGCCCGCCGCGCGCTGCCGATCCCCGACATGATCATGTGGATCGTCGCGTTTCCCGGCATCTGGCTCAACGCGGCCCAGGGACAGAATGCCGCGCTCACCGCGAGTCTCGCGCTCGCCGCATTTCTCTCGATGCCAAAACGGCCGATGCTCGCGGGCGTCTTCATCGGCCTGCTTTCGATCAAGCCGCATCTGGCCATCCTGTTTCCGCTCGCGCTGGCGTGCGCGGGCATGTGGACGACCTTCATCGCCGCCGCGCTGACGACGATCCTGTTCACCACGGTTTCGGTCGCCGTCTTCGGCCTCGACATCCTGCCGGTCTTTCTCCACGGACTGCACGATGCCAACGGTTTCACCGCGAGCGGCAGTCTTCCTTGGTTCCAGATGGCGAGCCTCTTCGCGAGCCTGCGCATGGCGCACGTCGCGACCGGTCCCGCCTATGTCGCGCAGGCGTGTCAGGCGACCGTGGCGATCTGCGCCGTCGCGTGGGTATGGCGCAATGCGAAAGGACTGGAAGTTCGCGCGACGGCGCTCGTCGCCGCGACGTTCATGATCAGCCCCTACATCTATAACTACGACGGCGTGTGGCTCGGCATCCCGCTGGCACTCATCGCCGCGCGCGCGCTGCGCGACGGATGGCTGCGCGGCGAGCCCGCGATCCTGTTTTTCGCGTGGATCTATCCGCAGTTGGGAAATCAGTTGGCCAAGGACTGCGGCGTAGGTGTAGGACCGCTGGTTTTCGCGTTGCTGATTTTCGTGGCGGTGCGGCGCGCGCGTCTCGAAGCCGCGGGCGCTGATCCGTCGCGTTAAAGCGCGTCAGAAAGGCAGTTCGCGCTGCGGATTGTCGGGCGCGGGCTGGTTCGACGCCGCCGGCAGCGGTTGCGCGCGCAGCCAGCGTTCGATGGCATCGACGACATGTTGGCGCTCGGCGTCGTCGAGCGCTTTTCCCGCCGCGATGCCGTGCCATTTCGCGAGACACGAGCGGCAGCACGTCGCCGTCGCGTGCTGCGCGATGAAGACAGGATGCCCGCGAAACGGTGTCTGCTTGCCGTCGTTCAGCGGCGCTTGCGGCGCAAGCCGCTTGCCGATCAGCTCATGCGCCTGCGCGACGACCGTGTCGACGCCCTTCTCCCTTAAAACTTTCCCCTCACGCACGCCGAGCGCGAAACGGCGCCGGAATGCCGATTTCGCGAGCGCATCGAAGACGGCGTCGAGGTCGCGCATCGCGTCATCGATCCTTCGCGTAGAGCGTGGACTCCGCGAAGCCGTCGGCGGCCAGCACGCGTCCGACGAGAATCATCGCCGTGCGTTCCATGCCCGCCTCGCGCACTTTCGGCGCGATGTTCGCGAGCGTCCCTTCGACGCGCGTCTCGTCCGGCCAGCTCGCGCGAAACACGACCGCGACGGGACAATCCGCGCCGTAATGCGGCACGAGCTCCGCGACGATGCGCTCGATATGCCGCACGCCCAGATGAATCGCGAGCGTCGCGCGATGACGCGCGAGATCGGCGAGGCTCTCCCCTTCGGGCATCGACGTCTTCGTCGCGTAGCGCGTGAAGATCACGGTCTGCGAGATGCCGGGCAGCGTCAGTTCGCGCTTCAGCGCCGCCGCCGATGCCGCCGTCGCCGTGACACCCGGCACCACTTCGTAGGGAATCGCGAGCGCGTCGAGCCGGCGAATCTGCTCGCCGATCGCGCCGTACAGCGACGGATCGCCCGAATGCACGCGCGCCACGTCGTGCCCGTTCGCGTGCGCTTCCTGCAGGAGCGCGACGATCGCGTCGAGATCGAGCTCGGCCGTGTCGATGCATTTCAGCGCGCGATGTCCGTCGAGGACTTGCGTCGGCACGAGCGAGCCGGCGTAGAGAATCACGGGACATGCGCGGATCAGCCGCTGCCCCTTTACTGTGATGAGTTCGGGATCGCCCGGTCCGGCGCCGATGAAATAAACGGTCATGGTCTGGTGAGCCAGTGTTGAAGCGCGTCGCGGGCGCTGGCGGCGTCGTCGAAAATACGGTCGGCGTCGGGAAGCGCGGGCCGCGTGAGCATGACGACGGCGATACCGCGTTCCCGCGCGACCGCGAGCTTCGCCTCGGTCGCCCGCCCGCCGCTGTTCTTGCTGACGACGACATCGATACGCGCCGCGTCGAACAAGGCGCGCTCGCCGGCGAGATCGAACGGACCGCGCGCATCGACAATGCTCGCGCGCGCGTTGCCCGGATGCGCGTCGAGACAGCGAATCGTCCAGTGCTGCGACGCGGGAATGTCGTGAAGATGCGCGAGCGACTCGCGCCCGAGCGTGAAAAGCGGCCGATGAAACGGCGCGATGCATTCGACGATCTCGCGCCAGTCCGACGCCTCGCGCCAGTCGTCGCCCGCCTGCGGCTGCCATGCGGGACGGCGCACCGCCCAGAGCGGCACGTCGGCGAGCGCGCAGGCATCGAACGCGTGGCGGCTCATTTGCGCGGCATAGGGATGCGTCGCATCGACGACGAGCGTGATGTGCTCGTCGCGCAGATATCGCACGAGCCCGTCGATGCCGCCGAAACCGCCGACGCGCACCGTGCACGCCAGATCGCCCGGCACGCGCCCGAGGCCCGCGAGACTGTAGACGTGCGTCGCAGGAAGCGCACGCGCGATCGCGAGCGCATCGCCGGTGCCGCCGAGCAGCAGCACGCGCGTCATGCCGCGCTCCCGACGATATTGCCCTGCCGGTCGATCGCGAAGGTCTCGACTTCGATGCCCGGCGGCAGCGCGTCGAGCGCGACATCGCGCGCGCGTCGGCAGACGATATCGCCGAGCGCGATGCCTTCGGCGCGTGCGAGCTTGAGCGCTTCCTGACTCGTGTTGGCCGCGCGCATCGACGCCAGCAGTTCGGCGTTCGCGCCTGCATCGGCGGCCCAGACGGCGAGCAGCGGCAAGTCGATGCTCGAACTGCGGCTGTGCAGATCCATATGCCCCGCCGCGAGCTTGGACAGCTTGCCGAAGCCGCCGCACAGGCTCAGCTTGTCGACGCTCGCGCGGCGCAAATGCTTGAGCACCGCGCCCACGAAATCGCCCATTTCGATCAATGCGATGTCGGGCAGGCCGTAGCGCGCGCGCATCGCGTCCTCGCTCTGGTTGCCGGTGCACGCGGCGATATGCCGATACCCGTTCGCCCGCGCCACATCGATGCCCTGATGAATCGACGCGATGTACGCCGAGCACGAAAACGGTCTGACGATGCCGGTCGTGCCGAGTATCGACAATCCGCCGACGATGCCGAGGCGCGGATTCATCGTCTTCTGCGCGAGCGCTTCGCCGTTCTCCACGCCGATGGTCACGTCGAAACCGCCGCGATAGCCGACGCTTTTTGCGAGCGCGTCGAGATGCTCGGTCATCATCTTGCGCGGCATCGGATTGATCGCCGGTTCGCCGACGGCGAGCGCGAGGCCCGCGCGCGTCACCGTGCCGACGCCCGCGCCCGCATGAAAGCGCACGCCCGGTTCCTCCGACAGTCGCACGCGCGCGAACACGAGCGCACCGTGCGTGACGTCGGGATCGTCGCCCGCATCCTTGATGACGCCGGCTTCGGCGGCGGCGCTTTCATCGGGTAAACGGCGGCAGAACGAAAGCATCATCGTCACGCGCTGGCCCTTCGGCAGGACGATCTCCGCGCGCTCGCTCGTCTCGCCGAGCAGCAAGAGGCGCGCGGCCGCGAGACTCGTCGCGGTCGCGCAGCTTCCTGTCGTGTAGCCGCTGCGCAGCGGCGCGGCTTTCTCCGGCGTCTCTTCACGCATGACGCATCACGGTTTGCTCGCGTGCAGGACGGTGATCGGCAGCGCCTGACGCCACGTGTCGAAGCTGCCGAGCGGTTCCGCCTGCGCGACGCCGATGCGCGTCAGCTCGCCGCCGTGCCGCGCGCGCCATTCGACGAGCGCCGCCTCGCTTTGCAGCGTCACCGCATTGGCGACGAGCCGCCCCCCCTGACGCAGACGCGCCCAGCACGCATCGAGCAGGCCCGGCACCGTCAATCCACCGCCGATGAACACCGCGTCCGGCGCGGGAAGGCCGTCGAGCGCGGCGGGCGCTTCGCCTCTGACGAGTTGCAGCGCGGGCACGCCGAGCGCATCGCGGTTGTATTCGATGAGACGCTGACGGCTCTCGTTCGCTTCGATCGCGATCGCCCGACACGCGCCATGCGCGCGCATCCATTCGATGCCGATCGAGCCGCAGCCCGCGCCGACGTCCCACAGCAGTTCGCCGGGCTGCGGCGCGAGGCGCGCGAGCGTCACGGCGCGCACGTCGCGCTTCGTCAACTGGCCGTCGTGGCGGTAGGCGTCGTCGGCGAGACCGGGCGTGAGCGGCGGCCCGGCGTGGCCGGCGTGCGTCCGGCACTCGATCGCGATGAGATTGAGCGCGGCAACGACGGGCTCGCGCCAGTCGTCGGCACGCTCGTCGATGCGGCGTTCGTCGCTGCCGCCGAGATGCTCGAAGACGGTCATGCGGCTCGCGCCGAAACCATGCGCGGTCAGAAGCGTGGCGACGGCGGCGGGCGTCGTGCCGTCCGCGCTCAGCACGATGAGGCGCACGCCGCGATGCAGATTCGCGAGCAGCGACGCCGCCGGCCGCCCGACGAGCGATACGCAGACGGCGTCTTGGAGCGCCCAGCACAGGCGCGCCGCCGCGAGCGACAGCGACGACGGCGCGGGAATGACGCGCATTTCGCCGTTGGCGACTTCGCGCGCGAGCGTCGCGCCGACGCCGAAGCACATCGGATCGCCGCTCGCGAGCACGCAGATGCGCGTCTTGCCGTCGCCGCGGTCGGCGAGCACGGCATCGAGCGAAAAGGGTTTCGGCCACGGCATGCGGCGCGCGGCGATGCGATCCGGCAGCAACGCGAGATGACGTTCGCCGCCGTGAATCGACTGGGCGTCGAGAAGCGCGCGACGCGCGGCGCGGGAAAGTCCGTGCCAGCCGTCTTCGCCGATGCCCACCACGGTCAGCCAGTTCGACATGCGCGGTCTCCTTGCTGCGATTCCGATCGCGTTCCCGGATACATGCCGGAAGCGCTCGGAGGGTCGATAAAAGCGGGCATAATACAGGTCCGTCGGCGCCCGGGGTCGTGAGACCGAGGGCTTAAAAGGGAACACAGCAAAACTGTGGCTGCCCCCGCAATTGTACGCAGCGAGTCCGCGCTCCACTGCCACTGGTTTTTACCGGGAAGGCCGGCGCGAATGTCGACCTGCCAGCCAAGAGACCTGCCGACCCAACGCATTCGCGCGACGCCGACCGGGCGGGGTGTACCGGTTCGCTCATCACGCGCGAAGCCCAACGGGTCACGCTTTTGAATTCTTTCGACCGCTCATCGCTCAACGCAACGCCGCGTGCTTCCGCATGCCCGGGCCTGATGCGCATCGTGCCCGCGCGCGATGGCGGCCTTGCGCGTCTGCGTCTCGCGGGCGGCGTGTTGAGCACGCGGGCGGCGCGGGCCGTCGCGCGCGCGGCTCGCGAGTGCGGCTCGGGCGTGATCGAAGTGACCAATCGCGCGAATCTGCAACTGCGCGGCATTCGCGACGATGCCCACGCCGCGCTCGTCGACATCGCCCTCGACGCGGGCCTCGGCCCGTCGACGGCGGGCGCAGACGACATCCGCAACGTAATGCTGAGCCCGCTCGCGGACGACGGCACGCGCGCGCTCGCCGCGCGGATCGTCGATGCGATGCAGGCCGATGCGTCGCTGCATGCGCTGTCGCCGAAATTCGCGCTCCAGCTCGACGCCGGCGAGCGCCTCGCGATGCTCGATCATCCGCACGATGTTTGGCTTTCCGCCATCGACGATGGCGCGCGCTTCGCATTCGGCCTCGCCGGAACGATGCGCGATCCGGCGCTCGGCGCGATCTCGCGCGACGATCTCGTGATGTTCGTCCTGAACGTGTTGCGCAGCTTTCTCGCGCTGGCGACGCCTGAAGAACATCGCATGCGCGATCTGCTTGCGCGTATCGGCGTTGCGCGCTTTCTCGACGCCTTGCGTTTCGACGCCGATATCGCGACATGGACACGCGCACCCGCCGATGCATCGCTGCGTCTCGGCGCGCACGAGGAGCCGCATCGCGCGACGTGGTACGCGGGTGCGCAAACGCCGCTGGGCCGTCTCGATGCGACGACGCTCGAAGCGCTCGCCAATCTCGCCGACGCACACGGCGCAAGCCGCCTGACGATGACGCCGTGGCAAAGCGTGCTGATTCCCGGCCTCGCGGCGCATTCAGCGCATGACATGCTGCAACGGCTGCACGCGCTCGGCCTTGCAACCGGCGCGCACGAACCGCTCGCGCGCCTCATCGCGTGCGCGGGTTCGGAAGGCTGCGCAAAGAGCCGTGCCGATACCAAAGCCGATGCTCACCGGCTCGCCGCGCTCCTGCCTTCGGATGACGGGACGCAGGTGCATCTGAGCGGCTGCGAGCGTTCGTGCGCGGCGGCGCATCCGGTTCCGGTCACGCTCTACGCAGTCGCGCCCGGACGATACGACTTACATCGCGACGCACGAGCCGTCGCGCGCAATCTGACCATCGAAGAGGCGGCCGAACGGCTCGCCCGGAGCCATGCCGATGCTTGACTACATCCGCGACGGCGCGGAGATTTATCGTCAGTCCTTTGCGACGATCCGCGCCGAAGCCGACCTCGCCGCCATTCCCGCCGATCTGGAGAAGCTCGCCGTGCGACTGATCCATGCGTGCGGCATGGTGGATATCGTGAGCGATCTGCGCTTCTCGCCCGGCGCGGGCAGCATCGGAAGAAAGGCGCTTGCAGCAGGCGCGCCGATCCTGTGCGATGCGCGCATGGTCGCCGAGGGCATCACCCGCGCGCGCTTGCCCGCCGACAACCGCGTGATCTGCACCTTGAGCGATCCCTCGATTCCCGAGCGCGCCCGCGCGATGCGCAACACGCGCTCGGCCGCCGCGCTCGAACTATGGCGTGCGCAACTCGAAGGCGCGATCGTCGCGATAGGCAACGCGCCCACCGCGCTCTTCCATCTGCTCGACATGATCGATGCCGGCGCGCCGAAGCCCGCGCTCATTCTCGGCTTTCCGGTCGGTTTCATCGGCGCGGCGGAATCGAAAGCGATGCTTGCCGCCGATAGCCGCGGCGTGCCCTTCGTCGCGCTGCTCGGCCGGCGCGGGGGCAGCGCGATGGCAGCGGCCGCAGTGAACGCACTTGCTTCGGAGGCCGAATGATGCGTGGACGTCTCTTTGGATTAGGCGTCGGTCCGGGCGATCCGGAGCTGATCACCGTGAAGGCGCTGCGGCTTTTGAAGGCCGCGCCGGTGGTCGCGTATTTCGTCGCAAAGGGCAAGAAGGGTAATGCGTTCGGCATCATCGAATCGCATCTCGACGATACGCAGATGCGCCTGCCGCTCGTCTATCCGGTGACGACCGAAGCGCTCGAACCGCCGCTCTGCTACGAGACGATCATCAGCGCGTTCTACGACGAAGCCGCGCTCACGATATCCGGTCATCTCGAATCCGGACGCGATGTCGCCGTGATCTGCGAGGGCGATCCGTTTTTCTACGGCTCATACATGTATCTGCACGATCGTCTCGCAGCACGCTTCGATGCAGAGGTCGTGCCGGGCGTGTGCTCGATGCTCGGCGGCGTGGCCGTGCTCGGCGTGCCGCTCGTGTATCGCAATCAGAGTCTGTCGGTGCTGTCGGGCGTGCTGCCTGAAGACGATCTGAAGCGCCGTCTCGAAGGAGCCGATGCGGCCGTCATCATGAAGCTCGGCCGCAACTTCGAGAAAGTGCGGCGCGTGCTGGGCGAACTCGGCCTCGACGATCGCGCGTTGTATGTCGAGCGCGCGACGATGGCCAACCAGCGCATCGTGCCGCTCGATGAAGTCGATCCGATGGCATCGCCGTATTTCTCGCTGCTCGTCGTGCCGGGGAAAAAATGGCGCGCATGAAGGCTTCCATGCCGATGGCGATCGTCGTGCTCGGCGCGGGCGCGCTCGATACCGCGCGTCGCATTCAGGCGCGCTTTCCGCAATCGCGCGTGCATGGACTGGCGAGCCGCGTGAGCGCGGACATCGCGTATGACGACTTCGGCGCGCACGTGCGTGGTCTGTATGCGTCGGGCGCGGCGATCGTCGCGCTGTGTTCCGCGGGCATCGTGATTCGCGCGCTTGCATCCTGTCTCGGCGACAAAGGCAACGAACCGCCCGTGCTCGCCATCGCGCAGGATGGCAGCGCCATCGTGCCGCTGCTGGGCGGCATGAGCGGCGTGAATGTGCTTGCGCGCGAGATCGGCGACGCCTTGCAAGTCGCACCCGCGATCACGACGAGCGGCGAATTGCGCTTCGGGAAATGTCTGCTGGCGCCGCCCGAAGGTTATGCACTTGCGGATATCGAGCAAGGCAAGCGTTTCGTGTCCGACCTGCTGGCGGGCGCGACGACGCGCATCGAAGGCCACGCGCCCTGGCTCGACGATGCCGCGCTGCCTCGCAACGACGATGCGCGTCTTGCCGTTCGCATCACGCCGCTTGCCACGCGCGATGAAAACAGCCTCGTGATTCATCCGCGTTGCGTGCTTGCGTGGATCGAAGATATTTCACACGACGATGACGTCGCCGAACGCGTGCGAGCTGCCTTGAACGAACGTGGTCTCGCACCGCTTGCGCTCGCGGCGTTGACTGCGCCCGCTCGCTACATGGCTTCGCGTCCGCTCGAAGATGCGGCGCGTGCGCTCGATGTGTCGTTGCGCTTCTGCGATGCCCCGCCATTCGCTCGCAACGATGCGCGAGGCGTTGCGCTGCACGTCAGCGATACGCCGATCGATGCGGGATCGATCGGCCATGCGCGCGGCACGCTGACGGTGATCGGCCTTGGTCCCGGCAAGGCGGAACTGATGACGCCCGCCGCAAGAAGCGCGCTTCACGACGCACAAGACGTGCTCGGTTACGAGACGTATGTGCGTATGGCGGGACCGTTTCGCGACGACCAGCGCGTGCACATCACCGACAATCGCGAGGAACTGCAGCGCGCGCGACACGCGTTCGAACTCGCGAGTGAAGGCCGACGCGTGATCGTGGTGTCATCGGGCGATCCCGGCGTGTTCGCGATGGCCGCAGCGGTGCTCGAAGCACTCGACGAAGGACGCGCCACGCATCCCGAATGGAATGCGGTGAAGCTTCAGATCGTGCCGGGCGTGTCGGCCTCGCTCGCGACGGCCGCGCGCGCGGGTGCGCCGCTCGGCCATGACTTCTGCGTGTTGTCGTTGTCGGATAACTTGAAGCCGTGGAGCGTGATCGAGAAGCGCATCGCGCATGCAGGCGAAGCGGATCTCGTGATGGCCTTCTATAACCCGCTGTCGAAGGCGCGGCCGTGGCAGTTCGATCGCGCGATCGACGTCGTGAAGCGATATCGGGACTCGGACACGCCGGTCGTGCTGGGAAGAGATATCGGACGTCCGGCGGAGGCTTTGCGCGTCATTGAGCTCGGTGAACTGAAGAGCGAGCTCGTCGACATGAGGACGATGGTCATCGTCGGATCATCGATGACGCGTGTCGTCGGGGATTGGGTTTATACGCCGCGGTGGTATGACTGAGGATGCGTCGAGAGTCAACGCTTGCCCGCTTTTGAACGCGAACGTACCGTCCAGTCAGGGTGCGCTACCCGTCGTTTGACCAGCCGCTCCAATTCCTTGCTGTGGTACAGGTCGAGGCACTTGAGAAAATCGAAGCGAATGTCCGCTCCCTTCGCTTCGGCCTCGACAAGCGGATTATAGTAATCGCGCCGTAGATACTTGCGCACTAGCGCCTCCACTTCCGCGGGACTTTTATCGAGGTCGTAATAAGTCCAGTCTCTCAGTGCGCTCGCGCTACTTCCGGCATCGACGGCTGCGTCGTTACTGCCTTTGTACGCTGTGGCGACGCATATGGCCAAGACCATGTCCTTGTAATTCTGGGCGTAGGTGCGCGATGGCGCTTCCGGAGAGTTTTCGTTGGGGGGAATGGTCTGTCCGCTTGCCGTAGCGCACGCCAGCGCGAGAATCACCAGGCTGGTCCATCGCTTCATGACAGGCTCCAAAAATACGCCTGGTCGGTCCTGTATCGAACCCCAGGTTCGTTGAAGTAACAACTGTCGTAGCAAACGATACCGTTGTACAAGGTGGCATGGCCTTGTGCGTCTCGCCATCCCGACGTTTCAAAGAGAATCACACCTTTTTTGCCTGCGAGCCTGCCGCCTCCCGAGGGCGGATATTCAATCGTTTCCGGCTTGCCCCAACGCTGTTTGAGAAATTCGATGAGGTCCACCACGCGAAAGAAGTAGCGTCGACGATCAGCGCCTGAAACCGTCTTCCCATCGATGGCTGGAATGGTCACGCCCGAGTGATTCAAGATATAGCTCATGCGAACCGCGCATGTGTTCTTCCACCTCGCTTCCGCACCCACCTCGTTGATGTTGGCGGCTACCTTCCCACCAATTACCGTCGCGACCTTCCCCTCGGGATTCGATGGATCGAAGATTTCCATGGATGCCGACCACGCGGCCGCAAAGCTTGGTCTGTACATTTGTTATCCTAATTATTCATAGCCAAACAACTCCGAAACATGCAGGCGATTATAAAGTCGATATGGCTCGCTGAATCGGCTGCAAGCCTGATCGCGCAAAATTCGGACAATCACCGTGGCAGTCGGCAATATTCGAATCGATTGCTCAACAATCCGAGATTCTTATCAGCGCATCCGCAAGCACATATCTCGCGCTCCACTCGCGCGCGAGCGCCTCGCCGCGCCCGACCCGAATCGCACCTTCCTCGAAATCGACGACGACGATCTCATCCGCTGCGTGAGGTGCTTGCGGTTGCTCGTTCGTTCGCCCGTCGGTGAGCACCCACAAGCAGCGCCGTTGCACTGGTCTGCGCCGAGCCGCTCTCTCAAGCACCGTTCCCGCGCTCGCCAGCCCAAGCGCGAGCGGCGTGCCGCCACCGCCGCCGATCGGCGCGACCCACCGCTCATTGAACCAATGCGCCGCACCCGGCTGACGACGCACTTCCGCGCGTGCACCGCCGAAACATATCAGCGCAATCTCCGCCCGCTCACGATAAGCGCGATCGAACAGCGCGACGAGCATGCCCTTCGCGCGCGCAAGGCGCTCGCCGGCGAGCATCGAGCCGGAGCAATCGAGCAGAAAACAATGCAGCACCGCACCGTCGCCCTGCGTGCGCCGGTATCGCAAATGCTCCGTAGCAAAGCGCGCGGAACGCTTTGCGCGCAATGTCGCCATCCAGTCGATCGACGCGCTGACTTCGCCCTCGCGCGTCGCGCTGCGGCCTTTCGCGAACGCTTCGTTCCATCGAAGACGATGCCTTGTGTCGAAGGCATTCGCGTCGCGCCTTCGATGGTTCAGGCTTTTTTTGCGGCGAGCGGCCTCACTTGCTTGACCTTCGCGGTTCCCGTCGGCTCCGGCGGCATGTAGCCCCAATCCGCTTGGTTCGAGCCTGCATCGGGCGACGTCGACTCGCGGCCTGCCGGTTCGCGTGAAGGCGCTTCCCCTTCTCTTCGCCGATGCTTAAGCACCGCATCGGCGACGCGTTCGACGTGCGTGACGTTCACGCCCGCTGCTTCCTCCAACGCAGCCAGCGCACGCGCCGCGCGCAGCATGACGATGTCCGCACGCAAGCCGTCGACATGCGCCTCGATGCAAAGCTCGCTCACGCGCGCATGAACCGCATCATCGAAATCGAATGACGACAATGCCGCGCGCGCCGCGTGAATGCGCGATTCCAGCGAAGCCTGCTCGTCGCGATGCCGCGCGCGAAACGCATCAGGATCGGCATCGAATGCAAGACGCGCTTTGACGATGCGTTGCCGCACGAGCGCATCGAAGCAATTGTTCATCTCCACGGCAAGACCGAAACGATCGAGCAATTGCGGCCGCAACTCGCCCTCTTCCGGATTCATCGTGCCGATCAGCACGAAGCGCGCGTCGTGCCGATGCGAAATGCCATCGCGCTCGACGATGTTCACGCCGCTCGCCGCGACATCGAGCAACTGATCGACGAGCGGATTCGGCAGGAGATTCACTTCATCGACATACAGCACGCCCCGATGCGCCTTCGCAAGCAGGCCCGGAGAAAACTTCACACCACCGTCGCGCAATGCGCTTTGGATGTCGAGCGTGCCGATCAACTGTTCCTCGCTCGCGCCGAGCGGCAAGGTCACGAGCCTCCCTTCGGGCAGCAACTCCGCGAGTGCGCGCGTCGCGGTGGATTTCGCGGTGCCGCGCGGCCCGCTCACGAGCACGCCGCCGATCGAAGGATCGACGGCCGCGAGCAAAAGCGCCTGCTGCAAGGGCGCTTGTGCGACGAGCGCCGAAAAAGGAAACACGGCAGATGTGATGGATTCGTTCAAGAATGTCGGCCTTCGATGTGCTGTTCGACATCGAGCAGATGCCGTTCGACCTGCTCGCGATAGCCAGCGGGTTGCTGCCACAGACCGCGTTGCATCGCTTCGAGCAGACGCTCGCAGATCGATTGCAACGCGTGCGGATTGTGCTGCGCAATGAACTCGCGCGTGTCGGCATCGTTCACATAGGCATCGGTGACCAGCGCGTACTGATGATCCGACACGACGCGCGCGGTGGCGTCGTAGCCGAACAGGTAGTCGACGGTCGCCGCGAGTTCGGACGCGCCCTTGTAACCGTGCCGCTTCACGCCATCGATCCACTTCGGATTGACCACGCGTGAACGCACCACGCGCGCAATCTCTTCGTTCAGCGTGCGAACGCGCGGCGCAGCGGGATTGCTGTGATCGGCGTTATACGTCTGCGGCTGCACGCCCGACAGATAGCGCACGGCCGCGACCATGCCGCCCTGGAACTGGTGATAGTCGTTCGAATCGAGCAGATCGTGTTCGCGATTGTCCTGGTTCTGCACGACGACATCGAGCGTCGATAGCCGCGCGCCGAAGCTCGCGCGTGCTTCGACGCCATCGCCCGATTGCGAATACGCGTAGCCGCCCGCGCTTTGATACGCGGCGGAAAGATCCGCATCGGTCTGCCATTGCTTTGCGTCGATCAGTTCCTGCAGACCCGCGCCGTATGCGCCCGGCTTCGTGCTGAACACGCGCCAGCCCGCTCGACGCCGCGCGTCCTTCGTCTCGATGCCGCGCGCGATCAGCTCGTCGCGCTCACGAAGGATGCGCGCGCGGATCGGGTTGACATCGGCGGGCTCGTCGTCCAATTCGGCGACGGCCTGCACCGCCGCATCGAAGAGATGAATGAGATTCGCGAACGCATCGCGGAAGAAGCCCGATACGCGCAATGTCACATCGATGCGCGGCCGGTTGAAGATCGAGATCGGCAGAATCTCGAAGTCGGTCACGCGATGACTGCCCGCCGCCCACTTGGGCCGCACGCCGATCAACGCGAACGCCTGCGCGATATCGTCGCCGCCGGTCCGCATCGTCGCCGTGCCCCACACCGACAAGCCGATTGCCCGCGGAAAATCGCCGTGATCCTGCACATGGCGTTCGACCAAGGCGTTCGCCGACTTTACGCCGAGCGACCATGCGGCTTGCGTCGGCAATGCGCGCGTATCGACGGAATAGAAGTTGCGGCCGGTGGGCAGCACGTCCGGTCTGCCGCGCGAAGGCGAGCCGCTCGGACCCGGCGGCACGAAACGGCCTTCGAGACCTCGCTTCAGTTGCGTCAGCTCTTGCGGGCCGCACGCATCGAGCCGCGCGAGCACATCGCCACGCAGACGTTCGAGCACGAGCGATGCACGCGGTCCGGGCGCGGCTGCGTCAGCATCGGACAATAGTTGCATCGCTAACGATTCGAGGCGCTCGCGCGTATCGCCTTGATGACGCCACGGCGCTTCGCTCACATCGGCAAGTGCTTGCGGACGCGGGCCGGTCCACGGCGCGGCCCAATCCGCATCGAGCGGATCGAAGATATCGGGCAATTGCAGATCCCGTGCGATCGCGACGATCAGGCTCGCGTTCGCGCCCTGCCCGTCGCCGATCGGAAAGCGGCCGAGCGCGAGCAGCGTGTCGCGTCGTTGCACGCCTTGCGGCGAGACACCGAATACATGCAGGCCGTCGCGAATCTGCGCTTCCTTCAGTTCGCAGAGATAGGCATCGGCGCGCGTGAGCAACGCGTCTTCACCCACGGTATCGCGTGGCGCATCCAGCCCGAGTTCCTCGTGCAGCCGGTTCTCGACGATGTTCGCGAGAATCGTCTTGCGCAGCAGCTTCGCGCGGCGCACATCGACCATCAACGCTTCGTAGTATTCGTCGACCTGACGCTCGAGATCCTGCAATGGCCCATAGTTCTCGGCGCGCGTGAGCGGCGGCATCAGATGATCGATGATCACGGCCTGCGCGCGGCGCTTCGCCTGACTGCCTTCGCCCGGATCGTTGACGATGAACGGATAGAGATGCGGCATCGGTCCGAGAATCGCATCCGGCCAGCACGATGACGACAACGCGACGCTCTTTCCCGGCAGCCATTCGAGATTGCCGTGCTTGCCGACATGCACGAGCGCATCCGCCTGAAAGCGCAGACGCAGCCAGAAGTAGAACGCGAGATAGGAATGCGGCGGCACGAGTTCGGCATCGTGATAGCTCGCGTAATCGTTGCGCTGCCGCGAACGCGAAGGCTGAATGCCGATGAACACTTCCCCGCAGCGATAGCCCGCGATCATGAAACGGCCGCGTCTGATCGTCGGGTCGTCTTCGGGTGCGCCCCAGGTTTTTTCGAGCGCGGCGCGCGCATCGGCGGGCAGTGTGCGATACGCGTCGAGATAGTCATCGAGCGAAAGACTCTGCAACGCAGGGCGCATATCGCGGACGACGGGATCGTTGGTCACGCCTTCCGTCAACGCGGCGATGAGCGCATCGCCGTTCGGCGGCATCGTGCCGACGCGATAGCCTTCTCGCGCGAGCATCGACAGAATGTTGATCGCGGATGCAGGCGTATCGAGTCCCACGCCATTGCCGATGCGCCCTTCGCTCGCCGGGTAGTTCGCCAGCACGAGCGCGATGCGCTTCTGCGCGTTCGGCGTATGACGCAGCTTGGACCAACGCCGGCTCAGTTCGGCGACGAAGCGCACGCGCTCCGCGTCGGCCTGATAGCGCACGACATCCACCTGCGTATGCTTGCAGTGATATGCGAGCCCCTTGAAACTCACGGCGCGCGTGATGATGCGGCCATCGACTTCGGGAAGCGCGACATGCATGGCGACGTCGCGCGAATTCAGGCCGTGATTGTCCTTCTGCCAGTCATCGCGATTGCCGCCGCTCAGGATGACTTGCAGCACGGGCGCATCGCCCGCGACTTCGAATGCTTCGTCCTCGCCGATCACGCTCGCCGCAAAAGCCGTCGTGTTCAATACGAGCGATGCGCGATGCTGCGCGCACAAACGCTCGACCACTTCGCGGCTCACGCTTTCCTTGAGCGACGAAATCGCGATCGGCAACGGATTCATGCCTTCTTTTTCGAGCGCTTCGATGAGCGCATCGAACACGGCCGTATTGCCCGATTGCAAATGCGCGCGGTAAAACAGAATCGCGGCGACGCTCGCGCCTTCGGTCCAGCGCGCCTGCCAGTCGTCGATGACCGCGATATCGCGCTCGGGATGATAGATCGCGACGGCGGGCAGCGGACTCGGCGGCTGCGGCTCGCGCCCGAAGCCGAACGCGCGATGCGCGATCGCGCGTAGAAACTCCTCGGCATTGCGCGCGCCGCCTTCGCGCAGATAGCGCGACAGCTCGCGGCAAAACGCTGCATCGGCCGTGCTCTTGCCGATAAGATTCGGGTCCTCGGTGAGATCGCCCGAAAACATCGCGAGCATCTGCTTGCGCTCTTTCGCGAGCGCGACGAGCCGCTCGATGCCGTACGGCCAGTACGATTCGCCGCCGAGATGATCGACGATCACGACCTTCGCGTGACGCAATACATCGTCGACATAGAAATCGACCGATGCGGGCTGACGCAGAAACGATTGATTCGCGAGCCGCACGTCGGGAAAGCCGGGCTCGAGACGCGGAAACGCGCTCGCGAGCAACGCGAGCGTCGTATCGGCGGAGCTGAGCACGACGATCGGCGCGCTCGTCTGATCGATACGCATGACGCCCTGCGCGTCGTCGACGAAGCCTCCCGGCGTCGTGCGGAGCAGATGCATCGCGGTTACGCCTGCACGGGCGCGCTCGCGAGCGCGGCGTCGAACGCGCGTTGCAGCGTCGCGCGTTCGAGGTCTTCGCCGATCAGCACGAAGCGGCTTTGGGTCTTCGCTTCGCCCGCTTCCCAGCGGCGGTCGAAGTAACTGTCGAAGCGTCGTCCGACGCCTTGCACGACGAGCCGCATCGCCGCGCCCGGCAACGCAGCGAAACCCTTCACGCGATAGATCGTGTGCTGCTCGACGAGCGCATGCAGCGCGGCCAGCGCCTGCTCGCGCGATTCGACGTTGCCATGCACGACGACCGAATCGAACTCGTCATGATGATGATCGGCGTGGCCTGCTTCATCGGGCGAACCGTGATGATCGTGCCGCAAATGAATCGTCTCTTCCGATGCGGATTCGAGACCGAGCAATGTATGCACATCGAGCCTGCCCATCTGCGCGGGCACGATCTTCACTTCGGGCGGAATCTCGGGCCGCACGAGCGCTTCGACCTTTCGCAGCGCTTCATCATCCATGAGATCGGTCTTGTTGACGATGACGAGATCGGCAGACGAAAGCTGGTCCTCGAACAATTCATGCAGCGGCGATTCGTGATCGAGATTGGGATCGGCCTTGCGTTGCGCATCGACGGCGACGGGATTCGCCGCGAACTGACCGCTCGCGGCAGCGGGTCCATCGACCACGGTCACGACGGCATCGACGGTGAATGCGTTCTTGATCGACGGCCAGTTGAACGCCTGCACGAGCGGCTTCGGCAAAGCGAGACCGGACGTTTCGATCAGCACGTGATCGATGCTCTCGCGCCGCTCGACGAGTTGTTCCATGAGCGGATAGAACTCTTCCTGCACGGTGCAGCAGAGACAACCGTTCGCGAGCTCGTACAGATTGCGGTCTTTCGAGCCGGCTTCATCCTCGCAACCGATGCCGCAACCCTTCAAGATCTCCCCGTCGATGCCGAGCTCGCCGAACTCGTTGACGATCACCGCGATGCGCTTGCCTTGCGCATTGGAGAGGATATGCCGCATCAGTGTGGTCTTGCCGCTGCCGAGAAAGCCGGTCACGACCGTGACGGGAATCTTGCGGGTTTGCATCGTCGCTCCGTGGCTTCGGTTGCATGCGCTTCATGTCGCGCGATGCCTGGCAACGCGGCTGGATGAAAGAGAAACGCACGCTTTTATGGATCATGGGCCGCGCCGCATCCCCGCGACAGCAAGCCCCGCTCAAAGTCTGGCCGGTATCCGGGCTGACGACGACGCCGCTTCGCCTTCCCGCGCGTTTCTCACGCGCAGTGGCCTCGAAGCCGGCTTCCCGTACACGCGATGAAAATGCCGTGCGCGGTGAATCGCTTACCGTTGCGGGGGCAGCGCAGGTTGACGTGCGTTCGACGAATCGAAAGGAACGCGCCCTGCTTCCCGTTTAACTGCGCACGAGAGAATCCGCGCGCGAGCACCAAAACTGCGTGAAAGTCTAGGCCCGGCGGGCGCGAGCGTCAAGAAAGGTGGTAAGGTCGGCGCACATGGAATTCGTCATCGCCCACATGAATCAGCCCGCTGTCACGCGTCTTGCCGTGGGGATCGGCTGCACGCGGGGCGCGAGCGCCGACGCAATCGAGCACGCCGTGCGCGGCGCTTTGGGCACGCTTGCGTTCGGCGACATCGCCATCATCGCGAGCATCGACGCGAAACGGCACGAGGCGGGACTGCTCGCGTTCTGCGAGCGTCATCGTCTGACATTGCGCTTCTACGGCGCCGATGAAATCGCGCAAGCGCCGCGCACGGCGATATCGCATCATGCAATGGCGCATATGAACGTCGATGGCGTATGCGAGCCTTGCGCGCTGCTCGCGGGCAACGCGCGAACGCTCATCGTGCCAAAGACGATCGATTGTGGCGTAACCGTCGCGATCGCAGCGATGCATGCGCCCCGCGCGAACGGAACATGAATACCGGTCTTGCGGTCGTGCGCGGACGCGGCGTTTCGGCGAGCGGCTTCGCCACGACCGGTTTGAACTTGTCGCGGCAAAGCCAGACGAGAACGCCAAGCGCGACGAGTTCCAGATAGAGATAGAGCGCGTCCATTTGCTTGCTCCTCAAGTCGGTGATTACGTTGATTGCATGATGCCTGCCGTCTGTTAGCGCAGAATTAAGCCGCCGCCTGTTGTACGATACGGCCGTCTTTCTCTGGAGCTCCCGTGAAAACCGATACCGAATCGCATCTGCGCATGACCCAGCGCCGCAAGGAAGGCCACGAGAAAAAGCAGGCCGCCGCCGATCACGAGAAAGGCCTTTTGATCGTGAATACCGGCAACGGCAAGGGCAAGACAACGGCCGCGTTCGGCATGGCGGTGCGCGTGCTCGGACACGGCATGAAGCTCGGCGTCGTGCAGTTCATCAAGGGCGCGCTGCATACATCGGAGCGCGATTTCCTCGGCGCAATCGCGCATTGCGATTTCGTCACCATGGGAGATGGCTACACCTGGAACACGCAGAATCGCGAAGCCGACATGGCCACCGCGCGCAAGGGCTGGAACGAAGCGCGCCGCATGATCGAGAGCGGCGAATATCAGATGGTCGTGCTCGACGAACTCAACACCGTGCTCAAGTACGAGTATCTGCCGCTCGATGAAGTGCTCGACGTGCTGAAGGCGCGGCCCGCGATGCTGCATGTCGTCGTGACCGGTCGCCACGCGCCCGATGCGTTGATCGAACTTGCCGATCTCGTCACGGAAATGCGGCTCGTGAAGCATCCGTATCGCGAGCAAGGCGTGAAAGCGCAACGCGGCGTCGAGTTCTGAGCGATGCCCGACTGCCCCGCTCTCTTCATCGGCGCGAGTGCGTCGCATCAAGGCAAGACCACGGTGACGGCGGCGCTTGCGCGTCATCACGCGCGCCGAGGCCTGACGGTACGCGTGTTCAAGACCGGCCCGGATTTTCTCGATCCGATGATTCTCGAACGCGCATGCGGCGCGCCCGTTTATTCGCTGCATCTGTCGATGGTCGGGCTCGATGCGTGCCGCGCGTTGCTCGCCAAGGCCGCGCGCGAGGCCGATCTCATTCTCATCGAAGGCGTGATGGGTCTCTTCGACGGCACGCCGAGCAGCGCCGATCTGGCCGCCACGTTCAACGTACCGGTGCTCGCGGTGATCGGCGCGCACGGCATGGCGCAGACGTTCGGCGCCATCGCGTTCGGGCTCGCGCGTTATCGCGAAGATGTGCCCTTTCATGGCGTGCTCGCGAATCGCGTTGCATCGGCGCGTCATGCGCAGATGTTGTCGGAGACTATCCCCGTCGACTTGCGTTATTGCGGCCATCTGTCGAATGCGGACGATATCGCCTTGCCCGAGCGTCATCTCGGTCTCACGCAGCCCGATGAAATCGCGGGCCTCGACGCACGGCTCGACCGCGCCGCCGATGCAATCGCGCAAACGACGCTCGCCGATCTTCCGCCGCCCGTTCATTTCGACGATGCGACGCTGCCCGCGCCGCCGCGTCTGCTCGACGGCGCGCATATCGCCATCGCTCGCGATGCGGCGTTCTCGTTCGTGTATCCGGCGAATGTCGATGTGCTCATCGCCATGGGCGCGCGCATCAGCACGTTTTCTCCGCTCGCCGACGAACCCGCGCCGCACGATGCCGACGCGCTCTATCTTCCCGGCGGCTATCCCGAGCTGCATGCCGCGGCGCTCGCTTCGAACGAACGCGCGCGTGCATCGGTCGTTGCGCACGTCGAGCGAGCGAAGCCCGTGGTCGCGGAATGCGGCGGCATGCTGTATCTGCTCGACACGCTGACCGACATCGAAGGCACGCGGCATGCGATGCTCGGCATCCTTCCCGGCGACGCGGCGATGCAACGCAAGCTGTCGCGCCTCGCGATGCAGCGCATCGACACGACGCATGGCGCGATGACCGGTCACACATTCCACTACTCGACGCTCGACACGCCAATGCAGCCGGCACTCAAGGCCGCTCATGCCACGACCGGCACCGAAGGCGAAGCGCTCTATCGGCATGGTTCGGTGTCGGCCACTTACATGCACGCTTACTGGCCGTCGAATCCGGCCGCGGCCGCTGCGCTCTTTCGCGGCGAATCACTATGACAACGACGCAAGACGATCTCGCTTTCACCATCGAACGCGCGAAAGCGCAGGAACCCATCGGCTCGCCATGCACCGATGTCTGCAAGCTCGATCAGGAAACGGGCCTGTGCCTCGGCTGCTTCCGAAGCCGCGAGGAAATCAAGACCTTCAGATCGATGGACGATGCCGCGAAGCTCGATCTGTTCGATGAATTGCTCAAGCGTCGTGCGGCGAAAGAGCAAACGAAAAGCCCGCGTTCCTGACGAAGCGCGGGCTTCATGAGCGACGCCGAACCGCTTACGCCGCAGCCATTCTTCTCACCGCCGGCCGCTCGAGTTCACGCGCTGCGAGCGCACCGAACACGAGACCGAGCGTCGTCCATAACAGCGCCTGCATGCCGATAGCGGCCACGCGGAAATTCCACAGCAGCGAAGCGGAGAAATCCGCGGGCACTTCATCGACGGACGGCAGCGCGACCTGCGCCGCCACGATCACGACGATATACGCAGCCGCCGCGATGAGCGTCGCGTTCCACCCGCCATGCCGCGCCACCATGCGCCGCTGCAAGCGCACGGCGAAGACGGCAGCCGCGATGGAAATCGCCACCATGCCGAAGAAAAGCGCCGTGCGCGGCCCGATGGTCTCGGCATTGCCGACAGCGGGCGGATTGGGCGGGTACTTGAGGAACGGCACGATGGCGACGCTCACGAAGCCGAACAGCGCGAGCAATGCCGACGTGCCGCGCGCGCGCAACGCGCCGAGCCGTCCATAAGCAAACGCGAACACGAGCGAGAAGAGACCGCCGAGCGCGGTGCCGAACACGGCGACGCCGGTCAGAAGGCCGAGGCCCGCTTGCGTATCGCGAGACACGAGCGCTTCGTCGCCGTGATCGTGCGAATGCGCTTGCGTGGCAGCCGCATCGGCATGACCGTGCTCATGTTCGTGTTCATGCTCGTGCTGTTCCTCGAACGCGATGGCGCGTGCCACCGACGGTTCACCGAACGCACGCGCGAAGCCGAAGCCGATCAGGCCCGCGACCAGTCCCGCGATCATGCCGCGTATCAGCAAAGTGCGAATCATGATGCTTCCTCAGTGGCACGGAAAGCCGAGCAAATGCCGGCCGTCATGCACGAATTCGTGGACGTACGTGCCCGAGAAAATCGACGTCGCGCCCTGTTCGGCGCCGACGAAATAGATTGCGATCAGCAGAATGAGGCCGATGAAGACGGCCCACGGCAACACTTCACGCACCGGAATGGGCACGGGTGCATCGAGTGACGGGGAAACCGGAGCGGAAAAGACCGGCGCGTTGGAAGCATTCATGGTGGTTCTCCAGGGAAAAGCGCGTCCCGATTGACGAAGAGCATGCAGCGGGGTCTGACTCGCGGCGCCGCGCTTTCGCGTTGACGTACCGCACACAGTGGCGCGACCGTGCCGGGTTTGCACCGGCTTCCTCGCACTGCAAGCTTGCCATTCTATGATGATCCGCTGCAAAGTAAAACGATTCCGATTCGACCGCCACCTGCCTTGGAACTCATTCTTCTCTGTCACGCCGCCACGCGCGCGATGAAAACCGGGCACTTTCCCACCGGCGACGAACCTCCCGAGCGCAATGCGCGCGCGCAGCTCGCGTCATTGCACGCCTTGCCCGACACGCGCGTGATTGCGAGTCCCGCGCGCGTCGCGCGTGAAACGGCGGCGTGGATCGCGGATGCATTCGAGATCGTTCCCGCGTTCGACGACATCGACTATGGCCGCTGGCGCGGGCATTCGATACGCGAAACGGGCGAGCGCGAACCGGAACATGTCGCTGCATGGCTCGCGGATCCCGATGCGCGTTCGCACGGCGGCGAAAGCGTCGCCATGCTCGCCGCGCGCGTCGCCGAGGGCTTCGCTTCGATCGACCGGCTCGACGCGGGGCGCTGCATCGTCGTCACGCATGCGATCGTCGTGAAAGTGGCGCTCGCGCATGCGCTTCGCCTGCCGCTCGCATCGATCTATGGGATGAACTTCGCGCCGCTCTCGTCCACGGTGCTGGAACGCGCGTCGCCCGCCGATACGTGGACCGCCCTGAACTTCGCTGCATACGAATAGCTCAAAGCAGACAGCGCATCGCGTGCGCGGTGCGCGTTCGACTCAACCAGGAGACTCAGATGGCGCATTACGTGGATGGATTCGTCGTACCCGTACCGATCGACAAGGTCGACGCTTATCGCCGCATGGCCGAAGCCGCCGGCAAGATCTGGCTGGAACACGGCGCACTGAAGTTCGTGGAAACCATCGCCGATGACGTGAAGCCCGGCAAGCTCACATCGTTTCCACAGAGCGTGCAGATGAAGGAAGGCGAGACCGTCGCGTTCTCGTATATCGTCTACGAATCGCGCGAGCAGCGCGATAGCGTCAACGCCAAAGTGATGGAAGACCCGCGCCTCAAAACGATGATGGAATCCGGCGAGACGCCGTTCGATCCTCAACGCATGTTCTTCGGCGGCTTCACGACCATCGTCGAACTCGGGCGCGACTGATCGTTCTTATCCGCTCAATCGAGTCACTACTTCGAAGGAACCGCATCGACATGTATATCGCCATGAACCGCTTCAAGATCGTGCCCGGCGCCGAAGCCGACTTCGAACGTCTGTGGACGAGCCGCGATACGCATCTGAAGGATGTGCCCGGGTTCGTCGAGTTTCATCTGCTCAAAGGGCCGGTGAAAGACGATCACGTTCTGTATTCGAGCCATACGATATGGGCGAATCAGGCAGCCTTCGAAGACTGGACGCGTTCGGACGCGTTTCGCGCCGCGCATCGCAATGCCGGCGGCGAGACGCGCCAGCTTTATCTCGGTCATCCGGAATTCGAGGGCTTCGAAGTCATTCAGACCGTCAAATAGAGCGGTCAAGGCGCAACCGAACGTTCGCGCACTTTTCGGCGAGCACGCGCGTTTTACACACGTGTGAAAAAACGCGCTTCGCCGAAGCTGTCTTTTCAGACGTGTTCTAGGCCTTTGCGCCGCGCGCCATGCGCTGCAGCGTCGATGAATCGATCGCCGCCGCGCAGATTCGCACCGCTTCCTTCAGCGTGCGCGGACGCCCCGCACCGAATTGCGATTCCAGCATCGCGACGGCGCGCAGACGCTCGTCATTGCCGAGTTTCTCGCCCGTCGCAAGCTCAAGAACCGAGATGAAATAAGCCGCAGGCGGCGCCGCGCTCGCATGCGGAGTCGTCTGGCGTTCCCCGTCCGCCGCGCCACCCGCGCCCTCACGTCCGTCGTCGCGCGCCGGAATCCACGGGTGCCACTTGCTGTCGTATCGACTTTTCATGGGTTAGTTCGCTGGCTCGATTGCTGTGGCGCACCTTGGCGCCGTTTGTCATGTGACGCTTATGGCGTCTCTGTCATTAAAGAGACTTACAGCAAGTACCGTTCCAAGCTGGCGTTCCCCTTGCACGGCCTAGCGCGCCGCGACGCTTTCCTCCGACAAAACCGCACGCGCGACGCGACATGCCGCAAGATCCCAAGCCGCGCAGCCGACCGATTTGAACATCACCGGTTGCAATGCATCAACGGCTTTGGACGGCGCCGCGAGCGCGAGCGCCAATGCGTGCACATCGTTCCATTCGACGCTCGCGAGAATGAAATCGCCTGCTTCGTGACGCGCGCCCGCAGGGTCGTCGACGTAAAGCGCGCTTGCATGCACGGTCGCGGCGGCGATCTCGGCGGCATCGGCGGTGAATGCGCCCACGCCGATCACGAGGCGGCCCGCGCGCGCGGGCAACGTATAGACCGGCGTCTTGCTCGTGGTCGCGGCGATGACGACATCGATCGAATCGGGAATCGTAGTCTCGTCGAGCGCGGCAAGCTGCTTCGAAAGCGATGCATGCGCCGCACAGAACTCGCGCGCGCGCCCGGGACGCGAGCCTTGCACGACGATGCGCGCATCGGGATAAATAGCGGCGAGCGCCTCGACGTGATACGCAGCCTGCTTGCCCGTACCGATGACGAGCACCTCGCGCGGCGCGGCATCGTGAAGCGCGCGGATCGCGAGCATCGATACCGCCGCCGTGCGCCGGCCCGTCACCGTCGGGCCATCGAGCATGAATTGCGGCACGCCCGTCATGGCATCGTAGGCGGTCACCTGACCGTGGATCGTCGGCAGGCCGAGCGCGCCGTTGCCCGCGCAAACGTTCACGAGCTTGTGCATCGCGAGATCGGCGGCGCTCGCGGGCATCGACAACATCACGCCGCCTTCGATCGGCACCACCATGCGCTCTGGACTCACGATGCGTCCCGCCGCGTAATCGAGCATCGTCGCGGCGAGGGTGTCGACGAGCCGGTCATACGGCACGAGGCGCGCGGTTTGAGCTTCGTCGAAACTATGGATCGTTCCGGTCATCGCGTTCGCTCGCTTGATATGGGGAAGATGAAATCGAACTTCAAAATGCCATCGAAGTGCCGGAACATTCTAACGGCGCGCGACGCCGCGTCATAAAGCAGCGAATCGCTCGCTAGAATGAACGAATCAGCCGCTGTCATGTGACTGCCATCGAATGTCGTCACAATCGGCCGTCCCGCGCCGCGACCGTCATCGCGACGGCGGCAGCCCAAGAACGCCACGGAGCCCCTCATGAACACGACGGAAAAGCAGCGCCGTTTCCACGCCGACATCATCGACAGCTACGACGAAGAGTTCGAGATGGAGATCGACGATCGCTTCCTGGACGGCGAATCGACTTTCTCCGATGAAGAGCGTCAGTTACGCAAGACCTATTTTCGCGAGCTGTTTCGCTTGCAAGGCGAACTCGTGAAGCTGCAGGACTGGGTCGTGCACGAGGGGCATCGACTCGTGGTGCTGTTCGAGGGACGCGATGCGGCGGGCAAAGGCGGCGCGATCAAGCGCATCACGCAACGGCTGAATCCGCGCGTGTGCCGCGTGGCCGCCCTGCCCGCGCCGAACAATCGCGAGCGCACGCAATGGTATTTCCAGCGCTACGTGTCGCATTTGCCGGCGGCGGGCGAGATCGTGCTCTTCGATCGAAGCTGGTATAACCGCGCGGGCGTCGAGCGCGTGATGAACTTCTGCACGGACGAAGAGTATGAGGAATTCTTCCGCTCGGTTCCCGAGTTCGAGAAGATGCTCGTGCGAAGCGGCATTCAGATCGTGAAGTACTGGTTCTCGATCACCGACGACGAACAGGAAGTGCGCTTCCAGGCGCGTATCGAAGATCCTTTGAAGCAGTGGAAACTGAGCCCGATGGACCTGGAGAGCCGCCGCCGATGGGAGGCCTACACGGCGGCCAAGGAAGTGATGCTTCAGCGCACGCACATTCCCGAAGCGCCGTGGTGGGTCGTGCATGCCGTCGACAAGAAACGTGCGCGCCTGAACTGCATTCATCACTTGCTGAGTCAGGTGCCGTATCACGATGTCGAGCATCCGCCGATCGAACTGCCCGACCGCGTGTTCAATCCCGATTATTTGCGCCAGCCCGTGCCGGATGAGATGTACGTTCCCGAAGTGTATTGAGGTCGATAGCGCGGCGCGCGTCAGCAGCAGTTGTTGCAGGGCAGATGCTTCACGCTCGCGCCATTGCGCTGACGCGAAACCGCATGACGCAGCGCGAACTGATATGCGTGCTGCGAACCTCTCAATACCATTACGAACATGACTTGCGCGAGATTGAAGTCGAGCGTGACCATCAGGCGCGTCAACAGTAGCAGTGGCAACACCACCGCCGGCTGATACAGTTGTTTTGCGATCAAGTCTTTCATCATCGGCTCCCTATCCCATGATTGAAATTCTATGGATTCGAGCCGTGCGGATAAACGCCCCGCAGGTGAAGACATATGTTCCGGGAGGCGAACAATCGAGCTGTCATCGATGCGCGCCCCGAGAAAAAAATGGCCCTGCGCGATGCAGGGCCATCTTCATGCTACTTCTGCGCGAGACTCGGCTCGGGCACCGGCGTGGGCTTCGCATCGCCCCAGCCGCCGCCCAGTGCGCGGATCAAATTCACCGTCGATACCGCCTGCGTGCCCCGCAACTGCACCGAGGCGCGCTGCGTCTGCAATACGGTGCGCTCCGCATCGATCACGTCGAGGTAATTCACCGCGCCTTCGGTGTACTGCGTGCGCGACAACTGCGCGGCACGCACCGACGCCTTCACTGCATCGTCCTGCGTCGCGGTCTGATCTTCGAGGATGCGCAGATCCGACAGATTGTCCTCGACCTCGCGGAACGCAACGAGCACCTGCTGACGATAGTTCGCCGAATCCTCTTCATATATCGCGCGCGCATTCGCGAGATTGCCCTTGCGACGGCCGCCATCGAAGATCGGGATATTCAGCGCCGTACCCGCGAACGGCCCGAGCAGGAACGTGCGGCTCGACCACTTGAAGAGATCGCCGAGCGTCGCGGATTCGAAGCCGCCCGAGCCCGTCAACGTGAGCGACGGGAAGAACGCCGCCTTCGCCACGCCGATACGCGCATTGGCCGCAGCCATCGCGCGTTCCGCCGCCGCGACATCGGGACGGCGCTCGAGCAGCGCCGAAGGCAAACCGGGCGGCACGCGCACCGTTACCGGCTTGAGCGGATTCGCGGCCATCGTGAATTCGGCGGGCGACTTGCCGAGCAATACCGCGAGACTATGTTCCGATGCCGCGCGCAGACGTTGCACCGTCATCGCATCCGAACGCGCTGTCGCGAGCTCGGACTTCGCGCGGGCCACGTCGAGTTCGCTGATATCGCCTTCGGTGTAGCGGCGTTGCACGAGCTTCAACGCTTCCTCGCGTAGCTGCACGGTGCGCGTGAAGACATCGCTTTCCGCATCGAGCTCGCGCAGATTGAAGTAGTTCTGCGCGACGTCAGCCTGCAATGCCAACTGCACCGAACGGAACAACGCCTCGCTTTGCTGCGTGTCCGCGTTCGCGGCTTGCACCGAGTTCGACACGCGGCCGAACAGATCGACTTCATACGACACGCTCGCCTGCGCGCGCCACAGCGTTTGCGCAGGCACGTTGCCATCGGCGGGCAGGAACTGCGATGCCGGCGAGAACTTCTCGCGCGTCGGGCCGAAGCCCGCATCGAGCGTCGGGAACAAGCCCGCCCGCGCCGTCTGGTTGATCGCGCGCGCTTCCTTCACGCGCGCGGCCGCCGCCTTCAGGTTCTGGTTCGCGTCCTGCGCCTGCTTTTCCAGATCGTTGAGCGTGGCGTCGTCGAAGATCGTCCACCATTCGCCGCGCATCATCTCTTCGGACGGCTGCGCGGTCTTCCACGTACCCGCTTCCGATGCATCGAGCGTCTTTTGCGGCGTTTCCTTGTAGGCGGACGGCGCATTGACGTCGGGCTTCTCGTAGGTCGGCGCGAGCGAGCAGCCCGCGACCAGCAACAACGACGCCATCAGACTCGATAAAACATGCAGCTTATTCATCATTCCCCTCACTGCGCTTCGACCGAAGCACCAATACCGCGCATCTGCGGATGCGTGCCGTGCTTGTCCGTTACGTGCTCGGTGCGCGAGAGCTTGCGCAGGATCACGTAGAACACCGGCGTCAGCATCAGGCCGAAGAGCGTCACGCCCAACATGCCGAAGAACACCGCCACGCCCATTGCATGACGCATTTCCGAACCCGCGCCCGTCGACAGCACGAGCGGCACCACACCCATGATGAACGCGATGGACGTCATCAGAATCGGGCGCAAACGCAGGCGGCTCGCTTCTATCGCGGCCTGCACGATCGTGCGTCCTTGCATCTCCAGTTCGCGTGCGAACTCGACGATCAGAATCGCGTTCTTCGCCGACAAGCCCACGAGCACCATCAAACCGATCTGCGTGAAGATGTTGTTGTCGCCATCGGTGAGCCATACGCCGACCAGCGCGGACAAAATACTCATCGGCACGATCAGAATGACCGCGAGCGGCAGCGTCAGGCTTTCATACAACGCGGCGAGCACGAGGAACACGAGCAGCACGCTGATCGGGAAGACCCACAGCGCAGCGTTGCCCGCGAGGATCTGCTGATACGTGAGATCGGTCCATTCGAACTTGATCCCGCGCGGCAGCACTTCGGCCGCGATGCGTTCCGCCGCCGCCTGCGCCTGGCCCGATGAATAGCCGGGCGCAGGACCGCCGTTGATATCGGCGGCGGTATAGCCGTTGTAGCGCACGACCATCTCCGGACCATACGTCGGCGTCACCTTCACGAGCGACGACAAGGGCACCATGTCGCCATTCGCGTTACGCGTCTTCAGCAAGCCGATGTCTTCCGGATTCGCGCGGAACGGCGCATCCGCCTGCACGCGCACCTGATACACGCGTCCGAAGCGATTGAAGTCGTTCACGTAGAGCGAGCCGAGATACACCTGCATCGTGTCGAAGACGTCCGTCACCGAGACGCCCAGCTGCTTCGCCTTCACGCGATCCAGATCGACGTTCAACTGCGGCACGTTGATCTGATAGCTCGAGAACGTCGGTCCAAGCTCGGGCGTTTGCGATGCGCGCTTGATGAACGCCTGGGTCGCATCGGCGAGTGCCGCATAGCCGAGCGCGCCGCGATCCTCGAGCTGCATCTTGAAGCCGCCGAGCGTGCCGAGACCGAGCACCGGCGGCGGCGGGAACACGGCGATGAACGAGCCCTTGATGCCCGCGTACTTCTGATTCAGCGCGCCGGCAATCGCGCCTGCGGACAGCGCCTTGTCATGCACGCGCTCCTTGAAGGGCTTCAGCGTGACGAACACGATGCCCGCGCTCGACGAGTTCGTGAAACCATTCACCGACAAGCCCGGAAATTCCACCGCGCTTTCCACGCCCGGCTGCTTCAGCGCGATATCCGACATCTGACGGATCACGCCTTCCGTGCGATCGAGCGATGCGCCGTTCGGCAACTGCGCGAAGCTGATGAGGTACTCCTTGTCCTGCGCGGGCACGAAGCCGCCCGGCACGATCTTGCCCATCAGCACCGCGCCGCCGAGCAGCACGGCATACACGACCATCATCAATGCCTTGCGGTTGATGACGCTCTTCACGCCCTTGCCGTACGCATCCGAACCGCGATGAAAGACCTTGTTGAAGCCGCGGAAGAAGCCGCCGAACACGCGGTCCATGCCTCGCGTGAGCCAGTCCTTCGGCTCGTCGTGGCCTTTCAGCAGCAGCGCGGCGAGCGCCGGCGACAGCGTCAGCGAGTTGAAGGCCGAGATCACCGTCGAGATGGCGATGGTCATCGCGAACTGCTTGTAGAACTGGCCCGTGAGACCCGACATGAACGCGAGCGGCACGAACACGGCAACGAGCGTCAATGCAATCGCGATGATCGGCCCGCTCACTTCGCGCATCGCCTGATACGTCGCTTCTCTCGCCGATAACCCCGCTTCGATGTTGCGCTCGACGTTCTCGACGACCACGATCGCATCGTCGACGACGATACCGATCGCAAGCACCATCCCGAACAATGACAACGCGTTGATCGAGAATCCGAATGCAAGCAGCAGCGAGAATGTGCCGACGATCGACACCGGCACCGCGAGCAGCGGGATGATCGACGCGCGCCACGTTTGCAGGAACACGATCACGACGAGCACCACCAGCGCGATCGCTTCAGCGAGCGTATGAATCACGGCTTCGATACTGGAGCGCACGAACTGTGTCGGGTCATAGACGATCTCGTATTCGAGACCCGCGGGCATGTCCGCCTTCAGTTCCTTCATCGTCTTGCGGACTTCGTCGGAAATCTGCAGCGAGTTCGCGCCCGGTTGCTGATTGATTGCGATTGCAACTGCCGACTTGTTGTCGAGCAACGAACGCAGACCATATTCCGATGCAGCCAGCTCGACGCGCGCGACATCGGAGAGATGCGTGACCGCGCCATCGGGCGACGTCTTCAGCACGATGTCGCGAAACTCCGACTCGTTCTGCAAGCGGCCGCGCGCATTCACGTTCAGTTGCAGCGGCACGTTCGGCAGCGTCGGCGATCCGCCGATCACGCCCGCCGCGACCTGCACGTTCTGCTCGCGGATCGCGTTGACGACATCGGTCGCGGTCATGCCGCGCTGCGCGACCTTTTGCGGATCGAGCCACACGCGCATCGAGTAATCGCCCGAGCCCCACAGCTGCACTTCGCCCACGCCCGCGATGCGTTCGAGCCGGTCCTTCACGTTGATCAGCGCGTAATTGCGCAGATACGTCATGTCGTAACGGCCGTTGGGCGAATTGAGGTGAACGACCATCGTCAGCGTCGGCGACGATTTGATCGTCGTCACGCCGAGACGCTGCACGTCCTGCGGCAGACGCGGCAATGCCTGGTTCACGCGGTTCTGCACGAGCTGCGTGTTCTTGTCCGGATCGGTGCCGAGCTTGAACGTTACGGTCGTCGTGAGATTGCCGTCGCTGTTCGCTTGCGACTGCATGTAGAGCATGTCCTCGACGCCGTTGATCTGCTCTTCGAGCGGCGAGGCCACGGTCTCCGCGATCACCTTCGGGTTTGCGCCGGGATACTGCGCATGCACGACGACCGAAGGCGGCACGACTTCCGGATATTCGGAGATCGGCAGCTTGAACATCGCGATGACGCCCGCCAGCAGCACGACCACCGATAGCACGCCCGCAAAGATCGGGCGATCGATGAAAAATTTGGATATGTTCATGACGAGTTCTGTCTGTTGCGGATGACGCGCATCACTGTGCGGATGCCGTCTTCACGGCGGGCGCTTTGTCGTCGTCATTCATCGCGACGTTGTTGGCCTTGATCACATCGTTGGGACGCACGCGCTGCAGGCCGTTGACGACGATGCGCTCGCCCGGCTGCAAACCCTTCGAGATCACGCGCAGGCCTTCATGCGTCTGACCCAGCGTGACTTCGCGATACTGCACGCGGTTGTCCTTGTCGACGACCATCACGTACTTCTTGTCCTGATCGGTGCCGATCGCTTCGTCTTCCACGAGCACGGCCGGATGCGGCGAGCCGCCGCCGACCTTCACGCGTGCATAGAGCCCGGGCACGAGCGTGCCGTCGGGATTGTTGAAGCGGGCACGCACGCGGATGGTGCCGGACGTCGTATCGAGCCGGTTATCGACGGAATCGACGACGCCTTCGCGCGAATAGCCATCTTCGTTCGCGAGACCGAGCGACACCGGCACCGTGCTGCCCGCATCGCGGCCGAGATAGCGCAGATACGTTTGTTCATCGACATCGAAGGATGCGTAGATCGGCGATACGGAAACAAGCGTCGTGAGCAAAGGCGCATTCGCCCCCGTCGACACGATGTTGCCCACAGTAAGTTCCGCGCGCGACACGCGGCCCGACACCGGCGCGACGATATGCGTGTACGCGAGATTGATCTTCGCGGCTTCGAGCGCAGCCTGCGCGGCCTTCAGGTTGGCGACGGCCTCGCGCGCAGCGTTCTGTTTCTCGTCGTAGTCGCGCTTGGCGATCGCGTTGTCGGCGAGCAGGCGTTCGGCGCGCGCTGCATCCGTCGACGTATAACCATTGCGCGCCTGCGCCGCCGCGAGCTGCGCCTGAGCGCGGTCCACTTCGGCTTCGTAAGGACGCGGATCGATCGTAAAGAGCGCATCGCCCTTCTTCACGAGCTGGCCGTCCTTGAAATGCACCGCGACGATCGTGCCGGGAACGAGCGGACGAATGTCGACGTGATCGACCGCTTCGAGCCTGCCCGAATAGCTTTGCCAGTCGGTGATGGTCTTCGACACGACCGCTGCGACGTCCACTTCCGTTGCAGTCGGGCTGTGCGCGGCGGCTTTGGCTTCGTTGATCGCCGAATCGCCGTGGCCGCGCAAGGCGGTATAACCGCCCGCGCCGGCGACGATCAGCACCGCGCCTAGCGCGGCGTAGATGCGTTTGCGAGTGAATGACATGGTGAAGGCTCCGGTTAGCGTTGAGATTGTTGTTGTGTGATGCGTGGCTGGCGTGCCGAATCTTGCGGTTATCTTTCGCGCTTACTTCGCGCGTGCGAGGCGCTTCCTGAAGAACGCGACGACATCCGCGAGCGCTTCGGGATGCGCGGCGAGCGCCTGATGCGAGGTCTTGCAATGACGCGTGACTTCGGTCGGCACACCCGCTGCGATCAATTCGCCCGCGTATTTCTCGGCCTCGATATGCAGCAGATCGTGCTCGGCGCTCGCGATCATCGCGGGCGGCAATCCGCCCAGACGTCGCGATTCGAGCGGCGCGGCGTACGGATGCAGACGTTGCGACGGATTCGGCAGATACGCGCGATACCACTGCGCGCATTCGCATGCTTCGAAATCGGGGCACAGCACTTTGCGTTCGTCGGCGAGGCGCGTCATGCTCGGGTCGAGCAACGGCGCGAGCAGCGCTTGCGCGGACATGCGAATATCGCCGCGATCGCGCGCGATGGCCGCGACGCAGGTCGCGAGATTGCCGCCCGCGTCATGGCCCACGACGCCGATGCGCTGCGGGTCCGCGCGCTGCGAACGCGCATGCGCGACGGCCCATTGCGCGGCGCGATAGCCGTCTTCGGGCGCGGCGGGAAACGGAAACTTCGGCGCGAGCGAATAGCCGACGGACACGACCCACGCGGGCGTATCGCGCGCGATCGTCGCTGCTGCGATATCCGCGTCGTCGAGTCCGCCGCGAATGAATCCGCCGCCGTGGAAGTAAAGAACGATGGGCAGGATCGTGCCGTCCGATGCGGGACGATAGCTGCGCAGCGTGATCGGCTGCGCGTGTCCCGTGATGTGCACATCTTCGATGCACAAGCGCGGACTCGACTCCAGATCCAACAGTGTTGCCATGGTTATTCTCGGTGCGAGGCCCATGCTGCAAGGCCTTCACGCATAAGTTGCGATGCTGCGAATTCTGGAGGCCGCGCCTTTTTTAATAAATGCCTATAATCCGGCAACACAATTCGGTCGCACCGAACAATCGTGGTTATCCCTCGCGATTGTTCTTCCGTCATTCTTTAGCGCGCGCTTAAATAGTTGCATCGCTAAGTAAAGAAGGTGAGAGAACATGGATCGGCTTCAGGCAATGCAGGTCTTCACTCGCGTCGTCGACACCAACAGCTTTTCCCGCGCAGCGGACACGCTCAATCTGCCGCGCGCCTCGGTCACGACGATCATCCAGAATCTGGAAGCGCATCTGAACGTGCGGCTGCTTCAGCGCACGACGCGCAGGCTCAATCTCACGCCGGACGGCGCAGCGTATTACGAGCGCTGCGTACGCATCCTCGCGGACATCGAAGAAGCGGAAGGCTCGTTTTCGAACAACGGGAAAGGCCCGCACGGCAAGTTGCGCGTGGACATGCCCGGCGCGATCGGGCGGCTCATCGTGATGCCGCAGCTATGCGATTTCCACACGCGCTATCCGGAAGTCGAACTGATGATGGGCTTCGGCGACAAGCCGGTCGATCTGATTCAGGAAGGCGTCGATTGCGTGATTCGCGTGGGCACGCTGCAGGATTCGAGTCTCGTCGCGCGCCGCATCGGCGTGTTTCAGGGCGTGACGGTGGCCGCGCCCCAATATCTGGAACGCAACGGCACGCCGAAAACCATCGACGATTTGCAGAATCACACGGCGGTGAATTATTTTTCGAGCCGCACGGGCCGCATCATGGACATGGATTTCGTCGTCAACGATGAAACCATCGAAGTGAAGATGCGCGGCATGATCGCGGTGAACGACGCCGAAGCGTATCTGAGCTGCGGCCTGAAGGGCGTCGGCATCATCCAGGTGCCGCGCTTCATGGCGCTGCCGCATCTGCGCGCGGGCGAGCTCATCGAAGTGCTGCCGCAATGGAATCCGCTGCCGATGCCTATTTCCGCGGTGTATCCGCATAACCGGCATCTGTCGCCGAAGGTGCGCGTGTTCGTCGACTGGGCCGCGGAGTTGTTCGAGCGCTGCCCGTTGCTGCAAGGTCAGAAGGATGCAGAGGAACGCTGCCTGCCGACGAGCACGCCGTCGCCGACCATCGTGCGGCATGGCACGCCGGAAGTCGCGGGCACCGAGGACATAGTTGCATAGCTAAGCATCTGCCGAGAGGCGGCCACGGAAAACAAATCATGAACAATGAGATTACCGTGCGCCGCCTCGGCGCGAATGAAGTCACGCGGTATATCGAAGCGCTGGCGGACGTGCTCATCGATTGCGTCGAAGGCGGTGCGTCGGTCAGTTTCATGTTGCCTATTTCGCGCGCGACCGCCGTCGAATTCTGGACGCGCGTCGCCAATGGCGTCGTGCGCAACGAACGCATCCTGCTCGTTGCAGAGAGCGCGGACGGGCATGTGCTCGGCACGGTGCAGGTCGTCATCGATCAGCCGGAAAATCAGCCGCATCGCGCCGATATCGCGAAGATGCTCGTCGCGCGCCGCGCGCGACGCCGTGGCATTGCACAGCATCTGATGAGCGCCGCCGACGATGCCGCGCGTGCAGCCGGCAAGTCCGTTCTCGTGCTCGATACCGTCACGGCGGCGATGCAGAACGTCTCTACCAACGCGCCGGATGGCAGCGTGTCGGCGTCGTGCCGAACTACGCCTTGATGCCCGACGGCACGCTCTGCGGGACTACGTTCTTCCATAAGCAGCTTGCCTAGCGCGCCCTGCAAACGCCCACGCATCAAGCCTCTGCGCGATTATTCGCCGAAATCGATAAATCTATTCGCTGATACGGCATTTATCCGCCGGTATCGCGCGGCTACATTCAATCCCAACGCAGCACGCTCAACGCCGAATGCAATCCGCATTTGCCCGCACGCTGCATCGGAATGAAAGGAGTCGCAAGCATGAAACAACTCATCACGGGGTTTTCTCTCGCAGCCATCTCCGCCGTCGTCACGACGACCGCTTTCGCGGAGAGCGGCCAGGGCATCGGCCACGCAGGCACGTATCAGGTTCAGACGCAAACTCAGGCCAATGCGAGCGATACGCCCAAGACACGAGCGCAAGTGCGTGCCGAACTCGCGGCCGCGTACTCGAACGGCTCGTTGCCGGCATTGAATCGCAACACGTATCCGGATCGCAGCATGTGGGGCGATGCCATCGCCGCGCAAAGCGATCAACGCGCACGCGATGCGGCGCAAGCGGAAGCGCGCAATCGCGGGATCGTCGAATACGCCAATGGCTCGGCGACGCAAGGCAACGTGATCGCGCGTTGATTGCGCGATCGGCAAAAGAATCAAGAGGTCATCATGTTCGAAAACACGTCGCTCGATCAGTTCTCGCTTCTCGACGAACTGCCAACACTCACGCCGGTGTGGCATCCGTTCACGCAGCACAGCGCGCATGAACCGGGCGTTGCACAAGATACGAAGCAGGACAGCACTGAACGCTCGCATTGAGCGTGACAGGAAGGCGCGGACGAATGCCCGCGCCTTTTTTTCAACTCAACCGCACGCGCCGATTTCGCCGCATGCCGTGCAGAAGTCGCAGCCGTCCTTGCGGATCACTGCATTGGCGCCGCATGTCGCACATTTACGGCCGTGCATCAGGGGCAGGCTATGTGGATCGATTTCGCCTTGCGCGGCACCTTCGGATATGTCATCGCGTTCATCGGCTACAACTACCGGATGCGGCGCGCGATCGGCGCCCTTGCGCGCAAGCACGCGCGACGGTACCTGGTTGCCTTCTGCATCGAGAAAACCGCGTCGATGAAGAATCTGCTGGATCGCATACGCTAGCGCGGCCACTTCCGAATCGTGCCAGCGCGGACTGCGATGTCCGTCGAGCCTTTCGACATCGCCGAGACGCACTTGTCCGCGATCCCACGACACTTTACGCATGTCCTGAAGCGTGCGCGCCGCGAAGCCGCCGCGCGCGGCCAGCGAGATCGAACGCATCGTCGCCGTGATCCATTGCTGTGATTCGTCGCGCTGCCCCGTGGGAATGAAGAACTCGATGGGCCGTTCGATCGTCACGTCCTCGCCGCCGATGCGCCCCGTCACTTCGATGAACGACACCGCCAGATAGAGCGACTTCTTGCCCGCCTGCGTCAGATACTCGACCTTCTCGATGATCGCAGGCAGCTCTCCTTTGGGCCGATGATCGATCGCGATGCGCAACGGATCGAGATCGAGCTCGGGGTCCGGCGAATCGCTCGGCGTTTCGGCAGGCGCGACGGACAGCACCGCGCCCAGCGTCTCGTTGGGCCGATACGTTGCAAGCCCTTTCAAGCCGCGCCGCCACGCTTCGAAATAGAGATCCTGAAACTTGTCGAACGGATAATCGGCGGGCACATTGACGGTCTTCGAGATCGACGTATCGACGAAAGGCTGCACCGCCGCCATCATTTCCATGTGATCGTGCGCGGACATGTCCAGCGCGCTCACGAAGTAGTCGGGCAACGCATTCACATCGCCGCCCATCTCGCGATACAGCCGGTATGCGTGATCTTCGACAGCGAAGGTCTGACGCGAACCGTCGCCCATGCGCTTCGTGCGCTGATACGTCCACGAGAACGCGGGCTCGATGCCATTCGATGCGTTGTCCGCGAACGCGAGGCTCACGGTGCCTGTCGGCGCGATCGAAAGCAGATGGCTGTTGCGAATGCCGTGCTCGCGAATCGCACGCTTGATGTCGTCCGGCAAGCGCGAGGCGAACGTGCCCTCTTGCAGATAATGCTTCGCATCGAAAAGCGGAAACTTGCCGCGCTCCTTCGCGAGCTCGACGGATGCGCGATATGCTTCGTCGCGCATCGTGCGTGCGACGCGCGTAGCGAAATCGCGGCCCTCCTGCGCGTCATAGCGCAAACCGAGCATCACGAGCGTATCGCCGAGGCCCGTAAAGCCCACGCCGATGCGCCGCTTCGCCGCCGCTTCGCGCGCCTGTTCTTCGAGCGGCCAGAGCGTGACGTCGAGCACGTCGTCGAGAAAACGCACTTGGGTGCGCGTCGTGCGCGCGAGGCCGTCCCAGTCGAACGACGGCGCGCCGCCACGCATCTGCGCAAACGGATCGTGCACGAAGCGCGTGAGATTGAGCGGGCCGAGATTGCAGCAACCGTATGCGGGCAGCGGCTGCTCGCCGCATGGATTGGTCGCGCGGATCGACTCGATCGCGCGCAGGTTGTTGTCATCGTTCATGCGCGACATGAACACGACCCCCGGCTCCGCGACATCGTAGGTCGAGCGCATGATCGTGTTCCACACTTCGCGCGCCTGCACTTCGCGATAGACCCACAAGCCATCATCGCGCTGATGCATGTCCGCGGCTGCGCGTTGCGCGGGCGATGGCTCGGCCTTGTGCACGAGCTGCCACGACGCGTCGTCGGCGACGGCCTGCATGAACTCGTCCGTCACCGCGATCGATACGTTGAAATTGTTCCAGCGTCCTTTCGTGTGCTTCGCCGCGATGAATTCGAGCAGATCGGGATGCGTGCAGTCGAGAATGCCCATTTGCGCACCGCGCCGCGCGCCGGCGCTTTCGACCGTGCGGCACGATGCATCGAATACATCCATGTAGCTGCATGGGCCTGACGCCGCCGATCCGGTCGAATGCACACGCGCGCCTCGCGGACGTATGGCGGAAAAGTTATAGCCGACGCCGCCGCCGCGACGCATCGTCTCGGCCGCTTGCAACAGCGCGACGTAGATGCCCGGCAAGCCGTTGCTATCGACGCCCTGTATCGCATCGCCGACCGGCTGCACGAAACAGTTGATGAGGGTCGCATCGATGCCCGCGCCCGCCGCGCTCATGATGCGCCCCGCGCCTAGCGCGCCGCGCTTGAAGTTATCGACGAACTCCGCTTCGATCTTCGCGCGCGTTTCTTCAGGCTCGGCCCGCGCGACACCGCGCGCCACGCGGCGATAAATATCGTCGACGCGAGTCTCGTCGCCCTTGGCGTATTTTTCGAGCATCACGTCGATGGAAAACTGCTGCGGTGCGATAGCGGTGCTGGGATTGTCTTCGGCCATGTCGGTTCCTTGAATCACTGAGGCGGCAGGCGTCGGGGTCGGAAACCCGCTATGCGCCGACGCGTTCCGCCGCAAAGGCAATGCCCGACGATAGCGCGATTTCTCCCCGCTCGCCATCGAGCCGTTAAACTCGCTTGATCGAAACCAGAACAATCAGCCGACCATTCGCATGAACTCGCGCATGAACTCGCGTCATCCGCCGCTCTTCGGCATCTCGGGCCGCTCGGGCCAAGGCAAGACCACGTTGATCGAAGCGCTTCTGCCGTGGCTGCGCGCACGCGGCGTCACCGTCAACGTCATCAAGCACAGTCATCATTCGATCGAGCTCGAACCGCCCGGCAAGGACAGCGCGCGCTTTCGTCGCGCGGGCGCGGGAGAAGTGTTGATCGCATCGCCGTACCGCTATGCGATCGTGCGCGAGTTGAATGGCGACGCAGAGCCGCCGCTGAGCGAACTGGCCGCGCGACTCAGTGACGCGGACCTCGTGATCGTCGAAGGATTCGCGCGCGAAACAATGCCGCGCCTCGAAGTCGTGCGGCCCTCGGCGGGCCGCGATCCGCTTTACAAGAGCGATGTGGAGATAGTTGCAATCGCAACCGATGATGCCGCCGCCCTCGATTCAAACTTGCCGAAGCTCGATCTGAACGACATCGCGAGCATCGGCGCGTTCATTTGCGAGCGCATGGGCATCGCGCTGAACGACTAGTTCGCGGCGAGGCCCTGACGCGCCATCGCGAGCGCTTCTTTCAACACTTCGTTATCGCCGATGTGATTCGCGAGCAGCAACACGAGCTTCGCGTTGAGCATGTGGCTGGCTTCGTCGGAGAGGCCGTTGTGCGTGTCGATGAGGCGCTCGTAGAACGCATCGTGATCGGCGATATTCAGTTCGAGATTGAGCTTCATACGATTCATCATCCGTTGCAGGTTGCACGCTTGACCGCAGCCGTCACCGATGCGGCATCGAAGGCACGCCAGCGCGCGCATACGTGCTGATCGGGACGCAGCAGATAGAACGTGCCGGGACGCGCGTCGAAGCGATGCGCGACCATGCCTTCCACATCTTCCACGACCGTCACGCCGGGCACGGTACACATCATGCCTCGCGGCACGACGACGAGCGCATGAACCGGAAGCCGCCCGTTCGACAAAGCAGCCAGGCTTTGCGCGCAGACTTCCGGGCCGTGTCCGAGCCCGCAGAAATAGATGCCCGTGAATGCGCTGCCGTGCGTCTGCGGCAACAGCCATGCGTCGCGGTCATCGACGCGCACGGGCGCATCGACGCACGGCGCGCCGGGAATCATCGCGCAATTGAAGGCGTCGCCTTCCTTGTCGGGCGTATTGAGTGTCGAGTCGCGCAGCACCGCGGGCACCGAGAGCCGTCCACTGTTCGCCATGCGTCTTGCGAACGCGCAGTCCCTCGCGAGATTGAGCGTCGCATCGCGAAAGAGCCTCGAAACGGCGCTCTTCGGCGTGATGAAGTCGGTGGCGCGCGTCGAGTTGAGGATGTTTTCGTCGGCGGCGTATTCGCGCTCGGATGCGTAGGTGTCGAGCAGCGTATGCGGCGCATCGCCGTTCACGACCAGCTTCAGTTTCCAAGCGAGATTGTCCGCATCCTGCACGCCGCTGTTCGCGCCGCGCGCACCGAACGGCGACACGCCATGCGCGGAATCGCCCGCGAAGATGATGCGTCCGTGCCTGAAGTCGTCCATACGCAAACAGGAGAACGTGTAGACGCTCACCCATTCGAGTTCGAATTCGGCGTCTTCGCCAAGCAACGCCTTCACGCGCGGAATCACACGCTCGGGCTCTTTTTCCGCGACCGGGTCCGCGTCCCAGCCGAGCTGAAAATCGATGCGCCATACATTGTCCGGCTGACGATGCAGCAGCACCGACTGATTGCGATGGAACGGCGGATCGAACCAGAACCAGCGTTCGGTCGGGAACGGCGCCTTCATCTTCACGTCGGCGATCAGGAAGCGGTCCTTGAACGTGCGGCCGTGGCTGTCCAGACCGAGAAGCTTGCGCATCGCGCTGCGAGAACCATCGGCGGCCACCACGTAGCGCGCCTTGACCGGATACGCGCCATCCGGCGTTTCGACTTGCAGTTCGACGTAATCCTCGTGCTGCGTCACGCCGGTCACGTTGCTCTTCCAGCGCAGTTGCAATGGCTCCAGTTGCATCGCGCGTTCGGCGAGAAAGCCTTCGACGTAGTACTGCTGCAGGTTGATGAACGCGGGTCGCGAATGGCCGGTTTCCGGCAGAAGATTGAACGTGTAGACAAGCTCATCCTGCAGAAATACCTTGCCGACATTCCAGCTCACGCCCTTCTCGATCATCCTGTCGCCGCACCCCAGGCGATCGAAGATTTCCAGCGTGCGCTTGGCGAAGCAGATCGCGCGCGAGCCGCTCGACACGGTGTCGTCGTTATCGAACAGCACGGTACGCACGCCCTGCTGCGCGAGATCGATGGCCGTGGCCAGTCCGACCGGACCTGCGCCGACTATCGCAACGGGATAAGGCGACGACGCGGGCGCATCGTGATCGGGCGCGCGTTCATATTCGAAGCGCAGAGAGGCGTAGTTCACGGACATTCGGTCGTCTCCATCGTCGAGTCGCTTTCGTCTGACAGGACTCGGTCGGCTCGGGCGCGAATCGCTTCGCTTTCGGTTAGTTGTTCATCATTGTACAAGCCATTTTACATTGTTGAATTTAGGTTTACCCGAATGCCACGGACGAGCGCTTGCATCCGCTTACGGTTTCTTCAAGGTACGCCCGTTCACGGGAATGCGGCGTGCAAACGCAGCAAAGCCCATATGGACTTCAGAGGATGAAAAGTGAATGCCGGGGCACTGGCGCCCCGTTTGATCGCGCGACTTCGATCAGACTGCGACGAAGCCGAGCATCTTCGATACGCGTTGCGCGCACGCGTGCAGCGCCGTCGCGATGTCGCCGTTCCACGCGCCGTCGAACGATCCGCTCGGACCGATCGCCGTGATCGCGAGCACGATATTGCGCGTGTGATCGAAGACCGGCGCGCTCATCGCGCTGATGCCCGCGACGGGCTCGTCGATCGCCCGCGCGATGCCGTGCTCGCGCACTTCGGCGAGCATCGCGTCGGTTTGCGCACGCGTGTAGTCGCGCCGTTGCGCGCCGACCTGCAACGCGCCCGCACGCTCGATGGCGACGAGCGCTTCGACGGTCATCGGCGGCAGATAAGCCGCGAATGCGCGGCCCGTCGCCGTCTGCAGCAACGACATCACCGTGCCCGTACGCATCGTGACGTGGATGGGCACGCTCGCCTGCTGGATGTGAACGATGGTCGGTCCATAGCTGCCCGCAGTCGCGAGCGCGACGGTATGCTCGATGCGGGGCGTCACGTTCGCTACTTCCGCAATCGCGAGGCGCACCGGATCGACGCGCTGCAGACTGATCAGACCCATTTGCAGCGCGAACGGCCCGAGTTCATAGCGGCCCGTCGCGGGATCCTGCTGAATCAGGCCGAGATTGCCGTAAGACACGAGATAAGGATGCGCCTTCGCCGACGGCATGCCGGCTTTCTTCGCGAGATCGCCGAGCAGCATCGGGCCGCCGTGGTCCACGAGCGCGCGCAAAAGCGCTCCGCCTACTTCTATCGATTGAATCCCGCGGCGCACTGCGCTCATGCCTGACCTTGTGTTGTTGTCCACGATGCGCGCGATGATAACCGCACTCGCGTGCGTATCGTCATACTTCGGGGTTCAGGCGCTCTATCAATTCGCGATGTTGCGGATAGCGCGCCTCCAGCGTGCCCGGCACGGCCAGTTCGAACTCGCTGAACTCGAAACCCGGCGCCACCGTGCAGCCGACGAGCGATACGCCTTCTCTATCGTGACATTCCGCCGCGAACCAGTCGCCCGCTTCGACGACGGTCTGAAACACGGCATCGGCACGATCGAGCGCATTGCCGAGCCGATGCGTGACTAGCGTTCCGTTCGCTTTGAGCACATGCACGTCGATCGGATCGCCTGCGTAGAAGTGCCAGACTTCATCGGAGCGAATGCGATGCCATGCCGAATGCGCGCCATCGCAAAGCAAAAAGTAGATCGCGGTGGACGCCGAACGCGTTTCGCGTTCGTTCTCGCGCACGACGTTGCCGCTCGCGCGATACGTCTCGCGAAAGAAGCCGCCTTCGGGATGCGGCTCGAGCTTCAGACGCCGAATGATTTCGCTGCTGTCGATGCGTTCGCGTTGCATGTCGTTCCTTTGGCAGAGCGGTTGCGGTTCGCGTATTCTGCATCGGATTGCTCGTATCGCCATGCTCTTCAACTCATCGCCCAACACCATGACTCTTTCTTCTTCCTTGCTCAACGCTTTCGCGCCGACCGGCACGCTGCGCGCGTCGATCAATCTCGGCAATCCGATCCTCGCGCATCGCACCGACAGCGGCGAGCCGGGCGGCGTATCGGTGGACATCGCGCGAGAGCTGGCGTCGCGGCTCGGCGTGCCTGTCGCCTTCACGTCGTTCGACCGGGCCGCCGAATCGGTCGAAGCCGTCACGAACGAAAGCGCGGACGTCGGCTTCTTCGCGATCGATCCGCTGCGCGGTGCGGGCATCGCGTTCACCGCGCCGTACGTGCTGATCGAAGGCTGTTATCTCGTGCGCGAGGCATCGCCGCTCACGCGCAATGAAGATGTGGATCGCGAAGGCAATCGCATCATGGTCGGCAAGGGCAGCGCGTATGACCTCTTTCTCACGCGCGAGATCAAGCATGCGCAGATCGTACGCACGGCGTCGTCGCAGGCCGTCGTCGAAGCCTTCCTGCGTGACGGCCTTGAAATTGCGGCGGGCGTGAAGCAGCAACTCGAAGCCGACGCTTCACGCACGCCCGGACTGCGCCTGCTCGACGGACGCTTCATGGTGATCCAGCAGGCGATGGGCTTGCCGAAGCGCCGCGGCGACGAAGCCGCGCTTTATCTGCGCGACTTCGTGGAGGATGTGAAGCGCTCGGGCTTCGTCGCCGATGCGCTCGCACGGCACGGTATCAAGGGGGCATCGGTTGCCCCGGCAGCGTAATCGCTCACGCGTCGATGAACGCCGGCGTCACGCTCGCCATCACCGACTGGATCGACGCGACGTTCGAGCGCGACGTCGCGGGCGGGCTTGCCGCGTTCAATCGCGCGCAACTCGGGCCGAGCCATCAACGCGATCTGGCGGTGTCGCTCTATCGCGATGACGACTTTCTGGGCGGGCTCGCAGGCTACACGGCGTGGGACTGGCTCTTCGTGAAATGGCTGTGGATACGCGAGGACGCGCGCGGCGCCGGACTCGGCGCACGCGCGCTCGAAGCCGCCGAAAGCGAAGCAAAAAAACGAGGATGCCGCGCCGCGTGGCTCGATACGGTCAACCCCGCAGCGCGCGCCCTCTACGCGCGCTGTGGTTACGAGCTTTTCGGCGAACTCGCGGATTTTCACGCCGGTCAGCCGCGCTACTTCATGCAAAAGCGCTTCTAGTAATTTGGCGTTTTGCATTTCGCATGCATGAGACCAAAGCGCATTTTGAATTAAGCATGCGATTTCAGCCGTTCCGCGACACGCGCCGTGATCGCACTGCGCGCGGCCAGCGACGGCGCGCAACGCTCGCGCACATCGTTCGCGACCGCGGCGGGCGCGCGCGCCGGATCGCCCGAGTCGAACGGCGGCGCCGGCGCGTATTCCATCTGCAATTGAATCGCCTGCGCTTCGTGCTCGCCGACGAGTTCGGCCGCGAGCGTCAGCGCGAAATCGATGCCCGCCGTGATGCCGCCGCCCGTGAACAGGTTGCCGTCGCGCACGACGCGCTCGTGCACCGGAATCGCGCCCAAATCCGGGAGCAGATCGTGATACGCCCAGTGCGTCGTCGCACGCTTGCCGCGCAAAAGCCCCGCCGCGCCGAGCACGAGCGAGCCGGTGCAAACCGAGGTCACGTAGCGCGCGCCCGCCGCCTGTTCGCGGAGGAAGGCGAGCGTTTCCTCGTCTTCCATCAGATCGCCGACGCCTGAACCGCCCGGCACGCACAGCACATCGAGCGCGGGGCAATCCGCGTAGGTCACGTCGGGCGTCAGGATCATGCCGGCGCTCGACCGGACGGGCTCGCGCGTCTTCCAAACGAGATGCACCTTCGTGTCGGCCATGTGCGCGAACACGTCGTAGGGGCCGGTCATGTCGAGTTGCTGCACGCGAGGAAACAGCAACAGGCCGATATGTAGCGTCATCGTTTTCTCCTTGATCGAGCGTGTTTTTCGTGTGGACGAACCGATGCTACGCCGCTACGCTATGGCGAATTCGACACATAACCCACGTTTTACGCCAACTTGTCTTTCGTGGAAAACGCCATGCGAACCATCGACGTGCTCGCCTTCCCCAATGTGCAATTGCTCGACGTCGCGGGCCCGTTGCAGGTGTTCGCGTCCGCCAACGACCTGGCGGTCGCGGCGGGCTTGCAGCGGCCGTATCAGCCGCGCGTGGTTGCGCGGGGCGGCACGGTGAACGCGTCGGCGGGACTGGGGCTCGTCGGCGAGGCATTGCCCGACGCGAGCGAAGCGTGCGACACGCTGATCGTCGCGGGCGGCTGGGGCGTGCACGAAGCGGTGCACGACCGTGAACTGGTCGATTGGGTGCGCGCGCGTTCGGCGCACGCGCGGCGCACGGCGTCCGTTTGCACGGGCGCGTTTCTGCTTGCCGCCGCCGGCCTTCTCGACGAACGCCGCGCCGTGACGCACTGGACGCGCTGCGGGGAACTCGCCACGCGCTTCCCGGCGATCCACGTCGAGCCCGATCCGATCTTCATCCGCGACGGCGACGTATGGACATCCGCGGGCGTCACGGCGGGCATCGACCTGTCGCTTGCGCTCGTCGAAGACGATCTCGGCCGCGCGCTCGCGCTCGACGTCGCGCGCCATCTCGTCGTGTTCCTCAAGCGCCCCGGCGGGCAGGCGCAGTTCAGCGCGGCGCTGTCGTTGCAGAAGTCGGGCGAACGTTTCGGCGAGCTGCATGCGTGGATCGCTGAAAATCTCGCGGCGGATCTTTCGGTCGGCGTGCTTGCCGCGCGTGTCGGCATGAGCGAGCGCAGCTTCGTGCGCCATTACCGCGCGCAAACCGGCATGACGCCCGCGCGCTCGATCGAACGCATGCGCCTCGAAGCCGCGCGCCGCCTGCTCGGCGATACGGCGCTTCCCGTAAAGCGCATCGCCGCGCGCTGCGGATTCGGCACCGAGGAAACGATGCGGCGCGGTTTTCTGCGTTCGCTGGGCGTGTCGCCGCAGGCGTATCGCGAGAGATTTACCGGGCACGATCGCGTCGAAACCGCGCATCCGGCATGAATGCCCGTATGCATTGCGGCACGAGCGGCTTTTTTTGAACCGCATGCTCAAGGCTGTATGCTCCGTGCCGTTACCCATATAGAGCCTGTGCTTGTGACGCGCGCCCGGAGCAGCGTGCGAGCGCAGTCGCTGAACGAGACCCGCCCAACGTGGCGGCAATATGGCCTGGAGCGCCGATGAGTGTGTTTCCCGCGTACGACGCGCAGGTTGCCCGCGCAACCGCGGTCGAGCCTGCAACCGTGGCGGCGACCGATGAAAAGATTTTCGCGAGCGTGGCGTCATCGATCGACGCATTGCTGCGCGAGGCCGCCGCGATGGGCTGCCCGCAGCAATGGGCGTGGTATCGCGCGGGCGAGCAGTTGCATCTCGAGCGGCGCGGCGATGCAGCGCTTCCCGATGCGCAGGAATGGCCGCATGGCATCGCCGAGGAACGCCTGACGGAGGTGTGCATCGATAACGGCTGGCACTGCTGGCCGACCGGACGCGGCGAGAGCGTGCTCGGCTGGCTGCTCGCGCCGGTCACGCATCGCGACGACGCGCATCTCGCCGAACTCGCGCGCACGCTCGGCGAGCGCGTGCAGGCCGATGCCCTCGCACGCGCGCAACTCACGCAGCGCGTGCTTTATGAAATCGCCTATCTGGCGAGTTCCGTGCCCGAGCGCGCCGATTTTCTGCGCGGCGTGCATGAACGGCTCGGCACGCTCATCGACGCGGAGAACTTCTATCTCGCACTCTACGATCGCAAGACGGGCAAGATCACGTATCCGTATTATGTCGACGTCATCGATACCGACGTCGTCGCGGCCGAAAACTACGACATCCTGAATCCGGAACGTCTTTCGATGACGGGTCGCGTGCTCACGAGCGCGCAGCCACTTTTCATCACCGCCGCGGATATTTGCGCGGCGGAGCGCGCGGGCCATTTCTATTGCATCGGCGACCGCCCCGAGTTCTGGATGGGCGCGCCGCTCAAGAATGCGAGCGACGAAGTATTCGGCATGCTCGCGATGCAGGTCTATGACGTATCGCGCATTTATACCGTCGAGGACCGCGCGCTCTTTCTGGTCGTCGCACGACATGTGGCGATGGCGCTCGACCGCATCCTGCATCGCGCCGATCTCGAAGAGCAGGTCGCGCACCGCACGTCCGAACTGTCGAAGCTCAACGCGGCGCTGCGTCACGGCATCGCCGAGCGCGAACGATCCGAGCATCTGCAAGCTGCGCTCTACCAGATCGCAGAATTGTCGAGCCGTCCCGGCGACATGATGGAGTTCTTGCGCAGCCTGCATGGGATCGTCGGCGAATTGCTTTACGCGCGCAATTTTTATATCGCACTCATCGAACCGGAAACGGACGAAGTGTCGTTCCCGTATTACGTCGATGAAATCGTGCAGGAGCGCCCCGCGCCGCGACGCGGACAACGCGGCCTCACCGAATATGTGATCCGCGAGCGGCGCGCGCGGCTGATCGATCATGCGGAGGCGCTGCGTCTCATCGAAGAAGGCGCGTTCGAGATCGAGCATAGCGAAGTGCGTCTGCGATCGTGGCTCGGCATTCCGCTCTTCGATGGCGATGTCGTGCGCGGCGTGCTCGCCGTGCAAAGCTATTCGCCGCTCGTGCGCTATTCGCTGCGCGATCAGGAACTGCTCACCTTCGTGTCGCGGCATATCGATACGGCGCTTTCGCGTCGGCGCGATGCCGAAGCGCTGCATGCCGCGAACCTCGAACTCGAAGCGCGGGTCCAGGCGCGCACGCGCGAACTCGACGATGTCAACGCACGCCTGCTTTATGAGAACTCGCACGATTCATTGACGGGCTTGCCGAATCGAAGCCATCTGATGCACAAGCTGCGCTGCGCATGGCAGGACTATCAGACGCGCGGCGACCAACTCTCGGTGATGTTCATCGACCTCGACCGATTCAAGGTCGTGAACGACAGCCTCGGCCATCACTTCGGCGACATGCTGCTGGTTCAGGCCGCGGCGCGCTTGCGCGATTGCCTGCGTTCGACGGATCTGCTCGCGCGCCTCGGCGGGGACGAATTCGCCGTGCTCTCCCCGGATGCACACGTTCGCGATGCGGTATCGATCGCCAAGCGTATTCTGGCCGCGTTCGATCTGCCGTTTCACATCGAAGAGCATGTCGTGTTTTCGTCGTGCAGCATTGGCATCGTGAGCGCGGACAGCCAGTTCCATACCGAGCCCGCCGACCTGTTGCGCGACGCCGATACCGCGATGTATCGCGTGAAAAATGCGGGACGCGACAGCTTCGTCGTGTTCAATCAGGAACTGCGACGTCAGGTGTCGGACCAGGTGGAACGTGAGGGCGCATTGCGCAATGCGATCAAGCGCGATGACGAACTGCTGCCTTATTTCCAGCCTATCGTCGACGTAAAGAGCGGTGAGATCGTCGCGCTCGAAGCGTTGATCCGCTGGCATCAACCCGATGGCCATATCGTCGGGCCGGGTGAATTTCTTCCTTCGGTCGAAGGCTTGAGGCTCATCGGCAGACTCGATCTATACATGCTCGAACGCGTTGCCGCGATTCTCTCGAATGCGCGCTTCGCGCACTGGCCGCCGGTGCATGTGAACTGCTCCAGCTATAGCATGACGCGCCCCGAATTCGCCGATGACGTTCTGGCGCTATTGCGTCGCTATCGCGTCTCGCCGTCGCGCGTGTGCCTCGAGCTTACCGAAGGCGCGCTCGTGGCCGAGCCCGATCTCGCGCGGCGCACCATGCAGCGACTGGCCGACAACGGCATGTCTGTCGTGCTCGACGATTTCGGCGCGGGTTTTTCGTCGCTCAGTTATGTGCATCAATACCAGTTCACCGGCCTCAAGATCGACAAGTCGTTCATTCTCGAACTGACCGAAAGCCCGCGCAGCCGTGCGATCGTGCGCGCGATCGTGCGCATGGCGGAATCGCTCGATCTGACGCTCGTCGCGGAAGGCGTCGAAGATGCGGCGACGCTCGCCGTGTTGCGCGACATGGGCGCGGCGCAGGCGCAGGGCTATTTCTTCGACAAGCCGCTGCCGCTCGACGCGCTCACACGCACCGCGCTCGCTCCGCGCGCGACGACGGCAAGCGCGGCACTGTAGCCGCGTGCATCAAGGCATGCCGCCCAGCGACGGTGAAATGATGCTGCCCGGCTCGCCCTTCGGCGCACCGCTCTCATCGGCCACGGCGCGTGTCGACACCGGCGCGTGGTTCTTCGCGCAGGTCTCGACCGAGTCGCTGCCGAGGCATTGCTGAAAGCCATCGGCAGTTACCTTGGTGTCGAAGCTATAGATGATCTCGCCGACCTTGACTTCGGTGTCGGAGATGCGGTCTGCTGCAATAGCCATGTTATGTCTCGCCTCGATTTCGGTTGGAACGTATCGACAATTCAGCATCAACCGATCCCGGTGACGGGTACGCGCGTTGCTGAATCGTCAGGGTTATCGTCGAATCGAAAAGGAGGCGGAAATGGCACAGCATCCCGCGCATTCGCAGAATCACCGGCATCCGGATGAGCCGCGCCCGGAAGAAATCGCGCGCGTGCTGAAGGGCGCCGACTATCCGATGGGCAAGGAAAAACTTCTGACGCTCGCGAAAAGCAATGGCGCGGACGGCGAGGTCTTGGCCGTGCTCAACAAAATGACCGATCGCAATTTCGACAGCGAAGATGCGGTGCTGCGCGAAGCCACGCGCGTCGAGTAACAGCGACATAACTTTCGCTTATTCCGCAATGCGGCATTCAATCCTGCCGCCCCACGCTTTCGATCTTTGCGCAAGGCACGTGTTTGACGAGGAAAATGTAATGGCCGAAAAACCCGCAGCTCCCGATACGCACGACAAGCCGCGTGCGCCCGGAGGCAATAATCTGAGCAATATCGACCCTGCCGAAGCAGACCGGGTAATCCCTCGGCCGGGAGAGGCAATGGAACCCGACCCGGTCCATGATCCTGACAAGATCGGCACGACACCTGACGATTCGGGCAATCGCCCGAGACCGCTATAAAAAATTTAAATGAACGCCGGTGCAATTTCCAATCGTGTCATACCTGTTCTCGCGCTAGCATCTAAAGTGCGTCGATTTGGGATGCGCGGCTTTGCACGGCGCCTGCAGCAGAAGAACCGCGCAATGGCCCGGCATCCGTCTGGCCAATCATTGCACAAGGAGGCTCTATGAAGTGGGAAACCCCGAGTTTCACGGATATGCGCTTCGGCTTTGAAATCACGATGTATATCGCGACGCGCTAATCGGAAATGACAAAACGGCCACCTGAGTGGCCGTTTTGTTTTATGGGCGCGTCGAATCGATGCGTCAATCTTTGCCCGGCGTCCTGGATTGTTCGTTCGCGGGATCGGGAAGATCTGCGTTCTGTGCGTCAAGCCCGCCCTTTCCTGCAATTTCCGGCTCATTGCCCGATCCATAAGGCACTTCCGCCGTCTGATGCGGATGCTGATCGAGCCGACGGTTCTCCGGTTCGATCTCCGCTGCATTCGGGTGAGGCGCGGAATGCGGTTGCTGATGGCGTTTCTCTTCGCTCTCGCTCATCGTGAATCTCCTTTCGATGGGGCACCGAAGATTACTCAGCAACGCACGTTCCTTCAGACTCGCAAAAAGGGCCCGCAATGCTTCGCGAGCCTCTGGCAACACAACTACCCATACCGCTACTCAAGAGAATCAGATCGCTTGCGTAGCGAGTGCCGAGCCGATAACTTCGTTCGCCACCGCATCCACGGCCTGCTTCACGATGCCGACGATTTCGTCCGCTTCTTCACGCGTCGTGACGAGCGGCGGCGCGAAGCCGAGGATATCGCCATGCGGCATGGCGCGCGCGATCACGCCGCGTTCGAGTGCTGCCGCCGATACCTTCGGGCCGACCTTCAGCGCGGCGTCGAACGGCGTGCGCGCGTCCTTGTCGGCCATGAATTCGAGCGCCGCGAGCATGCCCGCGCCGCGCACTTCGCCGACGAGCGGATGCGAATCGAAAGCCGTGTGCAATTGCTGCTGGAAATACGCGCCGACATCGGCGGCATTCTGCGTCAGGTTTTCGCGCTCGAGAATATCGAGGTTCGCGATAGCAGCAGCCGCGCAAATGGGATGCCCCGAATACGTCCAGCCGTGTCCCATCGGACCATGTTCCCGCGAGCCCTTCTCGATCACGTCCCACACCTTCTCGCCGACGATCACGCCCGACAGCGGCGCATAGGCGCTCGTCAGGCCCTTCGCGACCGTGATGAGATCGGGCTTGATGCCGAAGTGCTGCGCGCCCATTTTCGAGCCGAGACGGCCGAAGCCGCACACGACTTCATCGGAGATCAAAAGAATGTCGTGCTTCCGCAGAACATCCTGGATAGCTTCCCAATAACCTTGCGGCGGCGCGATGATACCGCCCGTGCCCATGACCGGTTCGGCGATGAATGCAGCGATCGTATCCGCGCCTTCTTTCGCAATCAGCTTTTCGAGTTCATCGACGCAATACGCGGTGAATTGCGCTTCGCTCATGCCGGCGGGCGCCTTGCGATACCAGTGCGGACAAACCGTGTGCTTCACGCGGTCGATCGGCAGATCGAAGTTCTGATGAAAGCTCGGCAGACCCGTGAGACTGCCCGTCACGATGCCCGATCCGTGATAACCGCGCTCGCGCGAGATGATCTTCTTCTTGTTCGGACGGCCGAGAACATTGTTGTAATACCAGACGATCTTGATCTGCGTTTCGTTCGCATCCGATCCCGACATGCCGTAATACACCTTCTTCATGCCCTCGGGCGACCAGTCTATGATGCGCGACGACAGCTCGATGATCGTATCGGTCGAGTGACCGACATACGTGTGGTAATACGCGAGCTTCTTCGCCTGCTCATAGATTGCGTCGGCTACTTCGGTGCGGCCATAGCCGATGTTCACGCAATAGAGGCCCGCGAATGCGTCGATATAACTTTTACCTTGATGATCCTGAATGCGGATGCCCTTCGCGCCCGTGACGATCTTGCCGGGCAGCGCGCCGCTCGCGTGATCGTGTGCATGCGTGGACGGATGCATGAAGTGCGCGCGGTCTTCGGCGAACAGTTGCTCGAGCGATTGATTCTGCTGGGTCATGTGCTTCTCCTTGATATGCGGTACTGCGTGTCTCTGAGGATAGGTCTTCAGGCCGCGCTCGTGAGCGGCAGGCCGAGATTGCCGAGGCAAAAGTATTTCGTTTCGACGAAGGGCTCGAAGCCTTCCGCGCCGCCTTCGCGTCCGAGGCCCGATGCCTTCATGCCGCCGAACGGGATCGGCGCGCCGGTGAACTTCACGCCGTTGACCGACACCATCGCGAAATCGAGTCGGCGCACGAGCTGGAAGATCGTGTCGATGCGCGTCGCACAGACGTAGGCGGCGAGGCCGTATTCGGTGTCGTTGGCGCGCGCGACGGCTTCGTCGAGCGTATCGAACGGCGAGATCGCGGAGATCGGCGCGAAGTTCTCTTCGTCGTAGATACGCATGCCCGGTCTGGCATCGGCGACGACGGTCGGTTCATAAAACCAGCCACCGAGCGCATGAGCTTTGCCGCCGACGGTGATGCGCGCGCCTTGCGCCTTTGCATCCTCGACACGAGCGACGGTCGCATCGAATGCGGCCTGATGCATGAGCGGACCGACATCGACATTTGCTTCGAAGGCCGTCCCTACTTTCAGCGCTTTCACCGCTTCCGTGTAGCGTTCGACGAACCGTTCATAAAGCGGACGCGCGACGAGAATGCGGTTCGCAGCGCAGCAATCCTGCCCCGAGGTTTGAAACTTCGCGCCCACTGCAACGCGCACGGCCTGTTCCAGGTCCGCGTCTTCCGTCACGATGAAAGGCGCGTTGCCGCCCAGTTCCAATGCGAGCTTCTTGATGCCCGCCTGCGCTGCCGTCTTCGCAACGAGACCGCCGACGCGCGTCGACCCCGTGAAGCTCACGGCGCGCACGTGCGTATCGCTGACGAGCGTTTCCATCGCCATTTGTGGCTCGCCGATCACGACGTTGAACACGCCCGGCGGAAAGCCTGCTTCTTCGGCGAGTTGTGCGAGTGCGATCGCGGAGAACGGCGTTTCGTGCGCGGGCTTCACGACGACGGTGCAGCCCGCGGCAATCGCGGCGGCGGCCTTGCGCGTGATCATCGCGACGGGGAAATTCCACGGCGTGATCAATGCCGCGACGCCGACCGGTTCCATCACGGTGCCGAGATGCGCGCCATCGATATGCGTCGGAATGGTGCGGCCCGCCAGGCGTTTCGCTTCGTTCGCGAACCATTCGACGAAGCTCGCCGCATAGGCGATTTCGCCTTTGGATTCCGCGAGCGGCTTGCCTTGCTCGAGCGACAAAATGCCGGCAAGGTCCGATTGATGACGCATGATGAGTTCATGCCAGCGCAGGAGCAGCGCACTGCGCTTTTGCTGCGGCATCCAGCGCCATGACTGGAATGCGCGATCGGCGGCATCGATGGTGGCGACGATTTGCGCCTGATCGAGCATCGGGACATGGCCGATGACGTTCTGATCGGCGGGATTGGTTACTGCAATCGATGCGGCGCTGTCGCTGTGAATCCAGCGGCCGTCGACATAACAGAGGGATTTGAATAGAACGGGATGGCCCAGCAGCATGTTCGTCTCCTTGCTCAAAGCGTGCTTGATTTGCATGGTTCGATGGGTCCACTTTAAGGGCGTTGCCGCGATGGAGTTTTTTGTTATTGCCCTCGGGCGGTGGGTGTTTTTTCTGTTTTTTCTGTGCTTCTTTTTGCGTTTTTTTGGGCTTCCCCGAGCCGACACAAATACGGGATCCGGCAACCAAAAAATAACTAAGCCACATCGTCAACCCAATCCGGCGGCCCTTCCGTACTATTCTTCACGACTTTCGTAACGATATAAGTGAAGTACCGCTCGATACCCAACTCTTCGACAAGCAAAGAATCGATGAACCGCTGATAGTGATCGATATCCCGCGACACGACGTGCAGCACGTAATCCACGCCGCCGCCGGTGGCATAACACTGCACGATCTCGGAAGCCGCCGCGACGCGCTCCTCGAAGCGCCGCATATCTTGCGCGGTATGACGCGAAAGCGTCACCTCAACGACAATTCGGCTGCCCTTGGAAGCAGCCGTCCAGTCGATATCCGCGCGATAGCCCTTGATAAGCCCGCTGTCTTCGAGTTTCTTCACACGCTCCCACGCGGGCGAGATCGACAAATTGACCTCTTCCGAAAGGCGCGATTTCGTTATGCGGCCATCCCGCGCAAGAATGCGCAGAATGGCCAGATCGTAGCGGTCGAGCTTGATCAACTTACACGCTCACGGCAATGTTGCGTTCGACGATATCCGCGACCACGGCCACGGTGTCGCCCATCTGCACGAGGCCCGGAAAATGCCGCGCCGCAAGCAGTCCGTCACGCTTCGCGCGATATTCAACCGGCGTCGCGCCCGTGCGCGTAACGTCATATACGCGCGCAAGCACATCGCCCGCTCTCACCATGTCGCCGAGATCGCGGCACATTTCGAGCAGGCCCGTATGCTCGCTCGTCGTGTAGCAGGAACCATCCGGCATGTCGAGCAACGTCGTCGTGCGCGCTTCGCCGCGAACCACCTCCTTCTCGATGATGCCCGCATACGCGAGAAAGCCGTACACGCCGCGCTCCGCCACCGCGACGCTCTTCGCCGTCGACGAACCGCCACCGCCCAGTTCCGTCGAGACGAACACCTTGCCCGCTTCCTCGGCCGCGCTGTCATACAGACCGATGCTGTCGAGTTCGAGCATCCGCATCGAATACGGCGCGCCGAATGCACGCATCGCGGCTTCGCAACGCGACTGCTGCGTCCCGTCGTTCAATACATGAATGGCCGCAAACGGCAGAAAATCGAGCGTGCGGCCGCCCGCGTGGATATCGAGCACGTAATCGGCGAGCGGCAACAGATGACGCTGAAAGTAATCCGCGATCTTTTCCGTCACCGTGCCGTCGGGCTTGCCCGGAAAGCTGCGATTCAGATTGCCCGCGTCGATCGGCGAAGTGCGCGAACCCGCGCGAAACGCCGGATAGTTCATGAACGGCACGATGATCACGCGGCCGTTCACGTCGCTTGCCTTCAACGTCGATGCGAGCTTCGCCAGCGCGATCGGCCCTTCGTATTCGTCGCCGTGATTGCCGCCCGTGAGCAGCGCGGTCGGTCCGTCGCCGCGCTTGATCACGGTGACGGGAATCATCACGGCGCCCCACGCGGAATCGTTGCGCGAATACGGCAGCTTCAGAAAGCCGTGCTGTTCGCCCTCTGCATCGAAGTCGACGGTCGGGCTGATCGGTGACGCGCGCATCGTGCTACTCCTTCACGAACAATTTGCGAGGCGTGTTGCAGAAGGTCTCGACGCCGGTGTCCGTAATCAGGATGCTCTCCGTGATTTCGAGGCCCCAGTCGTCGAGCCACAGCCCCGGCATGAAGTGGAACGTCATGCCGGGTTCGAGGACGGTCTGGTCCCCGGGACGCAGGCTCATCGTGCGCTCGCCCCAGTCCGGCGGATAGCTCGCGCCGATCGGATAACCGCAACGGCTATCCTTCTCGATGCCGAACTTGCGCAACACCGCGAAGAAAGCATTGGCGATGTCCTCGGTCTTGTTGCCCGGCTTCGCCATCGCGAGACCCGCCTCGATGCCTTCGACGACCGCCTTCTCGCCTTCGATGAAATGCTGCGGCGGGCGGCCGAGATACACCGTGCGCGAGAGCGGGCAGTGATAGCGCTTGAAGCATCCGGCGATTTCGAAGAACGTGCCCGCATTCGCCGTGAACGTCGAGTCGTCCCATGTGAGATGCGGCGCGGCGGCGTCGGAACCCGTCGGCAATAGCGGCACGATCGCGGGATAGTCGCCGCCATAACCTTCGACGCCCGTGATGCCCGCTTCGTAAATCTGCGCGACGAGATCGCTCTTCTTCATGCCCGGCTCGACCGTGTCGAGAATGCGCGCATGCATCTTCTCGACGATGCGCGCCGCGACGCGCATGTACTCGATCTCGCGCTTCGACTTCACTGCGCGCTGCCAGTTGACGAGCGCGGTCGCATCGACGAACTTCGCGTTCGGCAGATGCTGCGTCAGCGACGCATACGCCTTCGCGCTGAAGTAATAGTTGTCCATCTCCACGCCGATGCGCAACGTGTCCCAGCCACGCGCGGCAATTACTTCGGATGACAGATAATCCATCGGATGGCGCACCTGCGACTGCACATAGTGATCCGGGTAGCCGACGATATCGTCGTGCGACATGAACACCGTGCGCTTCGCGCCGTTCGCGTCCTGGCCGCGGCCGTACCAGACCGGATCGCCGTGCATCGCGAGCAGCACGCATTGATGCACGTAGAACGACCAGCCGTCGTAACCGGTGAGCCACGCCATGTTGGTCGGGTCGGTCACGATCATCAGATCGATGCCCGCTTTCTCCATCGCGCGCCGTGTCTTCGCGATTCGCGCGTCGTACTCGCTGCGTTCGAACGGCAGGCGTACCACGGGCGCCCCTCGTTCATCCGGCTTCTTCTGTTGCGTGATTTCGGACATCGTCCCCTCTATCAAGCGGTCACATCGTTGTGGAAAATGGTTCCTGCCTGTGCCGCGCGCGCTCGCTGAATGGCGAGCGTCGCGATCGCGGTGTCTTGCGCGCCGGTGCCGGTCAGATCGCAGACGGTGATCTCGTCATCGCTCATACGGCCTTGAGCCTGTTGCGCGATGACTTCGCCAAGCTCGGCAAAAGATGCATCAGCATCCGTCACCCCCGCTTCGATCGCATGATGCAGCTCGCCGAGCACGCGCACTTGCTGAAGGCGGTCGCACACATAGCGCGCTTTGGCGAACACGTCCGGAGCGATTTCATTCTTGTGCTCCGCATCCGAACCCATCGCGGTGATATGCAAGCCCGGATGCAGATCGCGTGCGTGTATCAGTGGCTCACGGCTCGGCGTCGTCGTGATGGCGATATCGGCGTGCTTCAACGCCTGGTTCACGCTGTCGGCGACATCGCACGGCAAGTCTTCGCAGTCACGCGCGAACTGCTGCGCGCTCTTCGGATCGCGCGCCCATACGGTCACATGCCCGATGTCGCGCACGAGCCGCAACGCCTTCAATTGCAGACGCGCCTGCTCGCCCGCGCCGATAATCGCGACGCGCTTCGCATCCTTGCGCGCGAGCCAGCGCGAGGCAACCGCGCCCGCCGCAGCGGTACGCACGGCGGTGAGATAACCGTTGTCGAGCAACACGGCTTCCGTGAGACCGGTGCGCGCGGACAGCACGAGCATCAGGCCATTGAGGCTCGGAAGTCCGAGCGACGGATTGTTGAAGAAGCCAGGGCTCACCTTGATCGCGAAGCTCGGAAAGCGCGGCAAATAAGCGGTTTTCACGTCGACTTCGCCGGCGTGCTCGGGAATGTCGAGACGCAGGATCGGCGGCATTGCGACGGCTTCGGTCGCGAGCGACTTGAACGCGGCTTCGACTTGCTCGATCGCGTCGAGGTCGAGCGGCACGAGCTTGCGCAATTGCGCCTGCCCGAGCAGCACGGTGGAGGTATCGATGTTGGACATGGGTTCAGGCCGCTCCGATGAGTCGACGATGCGTTGCGATATCGATGTTGCTGCCGCTCACGACGATGACGATCGGTCCGTTCGCGGCTCCAATCGCGCCGTCGAGCAAAGCCGCGATGCCGACCGCCGCCGCGCCTTCTACAACGAGCCGCTCTTCGCGATACGCGTGCACGATGCCGCGCGCGATCGACACTTCATCGAGCAGCACGACATCGTCGATGAGATCGCGCGTCATCGCGAACGTATGTCTGTTATCGAGGCCGATGCCGCCGCCGAGCGAATCGGCGAGTGTTTCGAGTTCATCGACGAACACCGGCTTGCCTGCCGCGAGACTCGCATGCATCGCAGCGCCGCGTTCCATCGACACGCCGATCATCTTCACGTCGGCACGAATGCTTTTCGCCGCGAACGCGACGCCGCTGAATAGCCCGCCGCCCGACAAGGGCACGACGATGCTCGCCGCATCGGGCAGCGCTTCGAGAATTTCAAGGCCAATGGTGGCTTGCCCCGCGATCACGCGTTCGTCGTCGAAGGGCGGCACGAATGCATAGCCTTCTTCGCGCACGAGACGTTGCGCTTCGACCTGTGCATCGTCCTGACTCTTGCCGACGATGACGACACGCGCGCCGAGCGCGGCCACCGCATCGACCTTGTTCTTCGGCACGAGCGACGACATGCACACTGCAGCTTCGATGCCGAGCGCGCGTGCCGCGTGTGCAACCGCGCGGCCATGATTGCCCGTCGATGCGGTGACGACACGCTTGCAGCCTTGCGCCGCGATCTGTGCGAGCGCATTGGTCGCGCCGCGCAGTTTGAAGCTGCCCGTAGGTTGCAGCGTTTCGAGCTTCAGATGAACGGGCACGCCCGCGATGCGCGAGAGCGACAGCGAATGAACCAGCGGCGTGACGAGCGCGCGGCCTTCGATGCGCTGGCGGGCGCGGTAGACATCGGCGAGCGTGAGTGCGGACATGTGCGGCTGAATTGCGTTTGAGCTAACCATGCAACTCAGTCTAATGTCCTAAAAAATCGTTTTCGATTGTCCTAGTTCATTTAGTTGAAGTCATGCACATGCGGGTACTGACCGAAAACTTCGCGCATCGTTTCGACCGCGCTGCGAAACGTGCTTTCGCCGACTTCCGCGCCCACGCATAGCCGCACCGCATTGGGCCGGTCCGCGCCGCGCACGAGAAACGGATCCGGCGACGTCACGGCGATATTGCGATTGCGCAATTCACGCGTGATGCGCTCCGCTTCCCATTCGTCGGGCACACGCAGCCATACCGAAAGCGCGTTCGGATGACTGCCGAGCACGTATTCGCCGAGCACTTCGCGCACGACGCCCTGGCGTGCCGCGAGCCGCTCGCGCTGAATCTCCACGAGACGTTGCGCCGTGCCATCCGTGATCCAGCGCGCGGTGACTTCCGCGATGGGCGACGTCGCCATCCAGCAACTGACGCGCAGCACGCTTTCCGCACGCAACGCAAGACGCCGCGGCACCGTCATGAAGCCCGTGCGCAAGCCGCTCAATACGGACTTGGTCATGCTCGTGCAGTAGAAAGCGAGTTCCGGAATGAGGCTCGCGATAGGCGTCTGCGTTTTCGCGGGCAACGCGCCATAGACATCGTCCTCGATCACATAGACGCCATAGCGTTCCGCGATACGCGCAATCGCGCGGCGGCGGGAGTCGGGCATCATCGCGACCGTGGGATTGTTGAGCGTCGGCGTGCAGACGAGCGCGCTCACGCGTTCGCTGTCGCAGACTTCCTCGAAGTGCTCGGGGCGAATGCCGTGCTCGTCGATCTCGAGACCTTTGAGCGTAAACCCCAACACGTTCGCCGATCCGATTACGCCGTGATCGGTGAGGCTTTCGCACAGCACCGTATCGCCCGGCCCGACGATGCTCGCCAGCGCAAGGAAGATGCTATGCGCGACGCCGTTGGTGACGAGCAGCGTCTCGACCTTCGCGGGCATGTTGAGCGAAGCGAGCCACTCCACGCCCGCCTGTCGATGACTGTCGAAGCCCGCAATCGGCCGGAACGCACGTATCCACGGCTGATCGTCGATGGTCGAAAGCGTCGCGCAGACCTTGCGCCACATCGCGTCATGCTCGGGCGTATGGACGATGCGCGCGATCGAAAAATCGACGACCGAGCGCTCGGCGGTGTCGAGCATGTAATTGGACATCGTTTCGGTCACGCGCGCGCTGACGAAGCTCCCGCGTCCGACCTCGCATCGAATCAGCCCTTGCCGTTCGAGTTCCTTGTAGGCATTGGTGACGGTCTGCACGCTGATCGCGAGATCGGCGGCGACTTCGCGTTGCGGCGGCAACCGTTCGCCCGATGCGAGCGCGCCGCTTTCTATATCGGCGGCCATCGCCTTGACGAGCCGCTTGTACTTCGACTGCACGCCCTGCACGGTACGCACGGCGTCGCGCCATCTTTCATTCACTTGCTGTTCCTCGCATGCCTGGTTCCATGCGCAATAGTGGCCCAAAAGCGCGCGCGAAAATAATTGTCCTAGAGCAATCGGAACAAATATATGGCTTTGTATTCTGCGTCGGTGGCTATGCGGCGAGTGACTCCAAAGCCCCTTGGAGTAAGGGTTTTCCTCGGTCTCTCACATGCAGCGCCGCCCCACTCGACCACGCTTGAAGAACCATTACTACGGGAACGATATGAACACGAAGCGACTGTCTGGAATGCTGGCGGCGGCGTGCGTCGCGGCAGCGAGTCTTGCCGCCTATGCCACGAGCGCGAACGCGGAAACCACGTTGCAGCGCATCCAGCGCACCGGCGAGGTGCGTATCGGCTATGCGAACGAAACGCCCTTCGCCTACACGACGCCCGATGGCACCGTAACCGGCGAATCGCCCGAGATCGCGAAGAAGGTGTTCGCCAAGCTCGGCGTGAAGAAGGTCGATGCGGTGCTGACCGAATGGGGCGCATTGATTCCGGGCCTCAAAGCCGGCCGCTTCGACGTGATTGCAGCGGGCATGTACATCACGCCCGAGCGTTGCAAGCAAGTGGCGTTCGCCGATCCGCAATATCAGATTCCCGACACGCTGCTGACGATGAAGGGCAATCCGAAGAACCTGCACAGCTATGCCGATGTCGCGAAGCAGCCGGACACGAAGCTTGCTGTGATGGCAGGTACGGCGGAACTCGGTTATGCGCGCGCGGCGGGCATCAAGGACGACCAGATTCTTCAGGTTCCGGACACGACCGCGCAATTGCAGGCCGTGCGCGCGCGTCGCGCCGACGCGGCTGTCGGCACCGCATTGACGATGAAGGGCCTCGCCGAAAAAGGCGGCTCGTCGGTCGAGGCGATCAAGCAGTTCAACGACGATCCGAAGCACACAGGCTATGGCGCGCTCGCGTTCCGACCCGAAGACACGGATCTGCGCGACGCCGTCAACAAGGAGCTGCATCAGTGGCTCGGCACCGACGATCATCTGAAGACGGTCGCGCCCTTCGGCTTCGACAAGTCCAACGTGACAGCGAAGAAAGCGCCGGAACTGTGTGCCGGTTGAGCATCGATGCATCGCGACGCGCAGCTTCATCTACTAGCGAGGAACCGTCATGAGTGACCTCCGTGAGCTTCTGCCCTTGATGATGAAGGGCACACTTGTCACGATCCAGATCGCCTTCATCAGCATCCTGCTTGCGATCGTCATGGCGGGCGTCGCGACGGCGTTGCGCGCCGCGCCACACCGTGTCGTGCGATTGATCGGCAACGTGTATGTCGAAGTGTTTCGCGGCACTTCGCTGCTCGTGCAGTTGTTCTGGCTCTTCTTCGTGCTGCCGCTGCCGCCGTTCAACGTGCAACTGACGCCCTTCACGGTCGCCATCGTCGGGCTCGGGTTGCACTACGGCGCGTATGGCTCCGAGATTCTGCGCGGCGCGCTGCGTTCGGTGCCGGGCGGACAGTACGAAGCGGCGCTCGCGCTGAACATGCCGGCCACGGCGCGGCTGCGTCGCATCGTGCTTCCGCAGGCGATGATCAACGCGCTGCCGCCCGCGACGAATCTGATGATCGAACTGTTGAAGGGCACATCGCTCGTCTCGCTGATCACGCTGTCGGATCTCACGTTCCGCGCGCGCCAGCTCGACGAAGCGACCTTCAAGACAGCGGAAATCTTCGGGCTCACGCTGCTCATCTACTTCGTGCTCGCGCAGGTGATCGTCGCCGTGATGCGGGTGTTCGAGCGGCGCGTGAGCAGTCATGTCGCGATCCGTCGCGCGAGCCGCACCTTACCGGGGGCCGCATCATGACGTCGCTGGGTCAACTCTTCGATGTGAAATACGCGCTGCATATCCTGCCGGAACTCGCGCGCGCGGCGACTTATACGATCGGCATCACGCTCGTCGGGTTCGCCATCGCGCTCGTGCTCGGCCTCGTTCTCGCCATCATGCGGCGCAGCGATTTCGCCCCGCTCGCGAAGACGACTGCGTTCTTCATCGAGTTCATACGCAGCACGCCGCTGTTGATTCAGGTGTACGTGCTCTTCTATGTCGCGCCGCTTTACGGCTTCACGATGTCGGCGTTGACGGCGGGCACGCTCGGCATCGCGGTCCATTACGCATGCTATGTGTCCGAGGTGTATCGCGCGGGACTCAACGGCGTTGCACGCGGACAATGGGAAGCATCGTGCGCGCTGTCGCTCAGGCCGTGGCGCACCTATACCGGCGTGATTCTGCCGCAAGCGATCCGCCCGGTCATTCCCGCGCTCGGCAACTACCTTGTTGCGATGTTCAAGGACACGCCGGTGCTCTCCGCGATCACCGTCGTCGAACTGATGCAGCAGGCGAAGAACATCGGCTCCGAGACCTTTCGCTATCTCGAACCCATCACGATGACCGGAATCTTCTTTCTCATCATCAGCGTGACGTTCGCTTCGGGCGTGCGTCATATCGAACGGCGCGTGAGGCTGCCATGACCGCGACTCAATACCAGGAGCAGCAGATGAAACGGGATTTCGACCCCGCGCTCGGCCGCGCAGCCGACGCCAGCGCGAACACGCCGATGGTGCGCTTTCGCAACGTCACCAAACGCTACGGCGCGCTGACCGTGCTCGACGGCCTCGATCTCGATGTCGCGCCGAACGAGAAGGTGGCGATCATCGGCCCGAGCGGCTCGGGCAAGTCCACGCTATTGCGCGTACTGATGACGCTCGATCCGCTGACCGATGGCGTCATCGAAGTGGACGGGCAGCCGCTCACGCACGAAATGCGCGGCGGCAAGCTCGTGCCCGCATCGCCGCGGCATGTTCGTCAGGTTCGCAGCAAGATCGGCATGGTGTTTCAGAGCTTCAATCTCTTTCCACACATGACCGCGCTCGCGAATACGATCGAAGCGCCAATGAGCGTGCTCGGATTGTCGAAGAAGGAAGCGACCGAGCGCGCGCGCGAACTGCTGTCGCTCGTCGGCCTCGCGGAGAAGTGCGAGCATTACCCGTCGCAATTGTCGGGGGGACAGCAGCAGCGCGTCGCGATTGCGCGAGCGCTCGCCATGCGGCCGAAGATCATGCTGTTCGACGAAGTGACATCCGCGCTCGATCCCGAACTATGCGGCGAAGTGCTCAACGTGATTCGCCGTCTCGGCGAAGAACACAACCTGACGATGCTGATGGTCACGCACCAGATGGGCTTCGCGAAAGAGTTCGCCGATCGCGTGTGTTTCTTCTCGCAAGGCAAGATCATCGAACAGGCGCCGCCGCAGCAGTTCTTCAGCGCACCGCAGCATGAGCGCACGCGGCAGTTCCTGCGTGCGGTGACCGAGGCGCTTTGATTCGTTGCTGCGCGCGGCGCGGGTGCGGCTTACTGCGTGCTCGCCGCCAGCGGCGTATAGGTTCCCGTGAGTGCCTTGAGGAACGCGACGATCGACTCGACATCCGCTTCCGATAGCTTCGTTCCCACTTCGTACTTCGCCATGTCGCGAACGGCCTGATGCAGGTCGTTCACGTTGCCGTCGTGGAAATACGGCGCGGTCAGCGCGACGTTGCGCAGTCCCGGCACCTTGAAGCGATGCAGATCGCCCGGATCGCGTGTCACGTTCGCTCGGCCTTTGTCCGCATCCGTCAATGCAACGCCGCGCGCCGCGAAGTAATCGCCGGCAAGTCCCATCCGTTCATACGACTGGCCGCCGAGATTCGCGCCGACGTGACAGGTCGCGCAACGGTTCGCCTTGAATAGCTGATAGCCGCGCAATTCCTGCTCGTTGAGTGCGGTCTTGTCGCCGCGAAGATAAGCGTCGAAACGGCTCGGCGTCAGCAAGGTCTTTTCGAATTCGGCGATGGCGTCCGTGATGTCGTCGCCCGACCAGCCGCGTTCATACACACTCGTGAAGGCGCGCGTGAACTCCGCATCCTTGTTCAGCTTCCCGATGATCTGATCCCACGAAACCGAAGCCATCTCGACCGGATTCAGCGGCGGCCCGCCCGCCTGATCCTGCAGCGTCGCGGCACGTCCGTCCCAGAACTGCGCGTGATTCAGCGCCGCGTTGAATACGGTCGGCGCGTTCACGCCGCCGAGTTGACCGCCCACGCCGAGCGATAGCTTGCGGTTGTCGACGCCACCGGTTCCGAGGCCATGACAGCTCGCACACGAGATCGAATTGTCAGACGACAGGCGCGGATCGTGGAACAGGCGCATGCCGAGCGCGACCTTGCGCGCATCGACGGGCAGCGATGCCGGCAATGGCTGCACCGGCTCGTTCGCGAATTCGTCGCTTACGCCGTGCGTCGCATAGTTCGCTTTGCGGACATCGGCGATCCATTCGAGCAGCATGTCGCGATCATCCTGCGTCAGGCCCGTGCTCCAGTGCACGGCGCGGAACGCAGCGGGCGGCATCGTGCCGTCTTTCACGACTGTTTCGAGCTTGGCGATATCGGCTTCAGGCGCGGGCGTGCCGTCTTCGAGAGCGTTGTAGAGCGCGTCGATACGGAAATGACGCAGCCCTTTCTCGACGTCATGCTTCGATAACTGCGCGATGCCAGGCCATGTCGAATACGACGGCAATTCGGCCTTCGTCGAATGGCAGTAATAGCATGCGTTGCGGTTCAGCACGTTGCGAATGGAACCCGCTTGCGCCGACGACACCGGCCCTTCTGCGGCCTTGCTCGCATACGCCGTGTCGTGCAGATACGCATAACCCGACATGCCCAGATATCCTGCAATGACGACCCCCGCGACCGCTAACAACGACTTCTTCAACATGTTTGACATCGACTGGCTCTAGCTTTCGAATTAGTTGGCTAGCGATGCTAACGAACGCGGCCGGAATCGTGGTTGAGAGCCGTCAACGTTCTTTCCCGGACAACTTGTCGCGCCTGATGCGTGGCGTCGAATGCCGTGCGCCATGGCGTCGCATGAGCGTCGAGGACCGTTTATTGCTTCCCGCTCATTCGATGACCACCGGAGAGTGCGATGCCCCCCACCCTGCATAAAGTCGCGCGTTTCGCGGATCTGTCCGCCGGGCGCGGCACGCGCGTGTGCGTCAAGAGCGAAGACAAGGACGCGAAGGACATTCCGATCCTCCTCGTGCGCGACGGAGAGAATGTGCGCGCGTACACCGCCAAATGCCCGCATGCGGGCGGGCCGCTCGACGAAGGCGCGATTTGCAACGGGCGCATCGTGTGTCCGTGGCACAAAGGCACGTTCGATGTCGGCGACGGCAGTCTCGTCGAGCCGCCGCCTTTGAAGGCGTTGACGCGCTATGAAGCGATGCTCAAGGACGGCGATGTGTATGTGTCCGCGCAACCCATGGAGAGCGGCGACGTATCGCAGAAACAGACCAACGATAGCCGGACCATGCTCATCGTGGGCGCGGGCGCGGCGGGCTCGGCCGCTTGTTCGGCGTTGCGCGAAGCCGGTTTCGGCGGACGCATCGTGTTGGTCGGCGGCGACGCGCGCGAGCCGTACGATCGCACCTCGCTCAGCAAGTTCACGCTCGCGGGCGACATGCCACCCGACGACGTTCCGCCCCTGCTCGACGACGATTTCTTCGCGAAGCACGACATCGAACGCAACGAATCGCCTGCCGTTCATCTCGACGCGAAGAACCGGCGCGTCGAACTCGCAAACGGACACAAAATCGATTACGACGCCGCGCTCGTCTGCACCGGCGGCGTGCCGAAGCCGCTCACGACGCCCGGCGCAAACCTCGCGCATGTACATCTGCTGCGCACTCGCGACGATGCGCGTGCGATCCTCGGATCGCTCGAACAGCACAAGCGCGCGGTGATCGTCGGTGCGAGTTTCATCGGGCTCGAGGCGGCTTCATGTCTGAGGAAGCGAAACGTCGACGTGACCATCGTCGCGCCGGGCAAGGTGCCGTTCGCGAAGCAGTTCGGCGAGCGCATCGGCGAGATGTTCAGAAAGCTGCACGAGAAGAACGGCGTGACGTTTCATATGAATGCACGCGTAAGCACATTGAGGGGCGGCAACGCGGTAAGCGAAGTGATCCTCGATTCCGGCGAGAAGATCGCAGCCGATGTCGTGCTCGCGGGCACGGGCGTCGATCCCGCCACGTCGTTTCTTGCGGATGTCGAGCTCGCGGACGATGGCGGCATCGATGTGGACACGTCCATGCTCGCCGCGCCCGCGCTCTATGCCGCCGGCGATATCGCGCGCTTTCCGTTGCCGTGCTCGGACCAGCGCGTGCGCATCGAGCATTGGCGTGTCGCGCAGCAACATGCGCGCGTCGCCGCGTACAACATGGCGGGCAGCGCACGCACGTATGTCGGCGTTCCTTACTTCTGGACCTATCACTACGAGAAGACCTTCGACTATCTTGGACATGTCAGCGAGCCCGACAGCATCGAAATAGACGGCGATCTCGAAGCGCAGCATTTCATCGCGTATCTGATGAAGGATGGACGCGTGGGCGCGGTGGTCGCGTGCGAACACGACGCCGCCGTGTGCCGTCTCGCCGAAGCGATGCGCGAGCCGCTCACGCTCGAAGACGCACGTCGCATCGCCAACGCCTGAGCGCGCGAACATGGCCACGAAACGCGCCGATATCAACCCGCAACAGACGCCCGCATCGCTCGACGAATGCCGGCGTTGCGCGCTCTGGGAACACGCGACGCAAGCGGTGCCGGGCAACGGTCCGCGTCATGCGCCGATCATGATCGTCGGCGAGCAGCCGGGCGATCAGGAAGACTTGCAGGGCAAGCCGTTCGTCGGGCCTGCCGGCGCGATGCTCGATCGCGCGCTCGAAGAAGCGGGCGTCGCGCGCAAGGAGGTGTATGTAACGAACGCGGTCAAGCACTTCAAGTGGGAACCGCGCGGCAAGCGGCGTCTGCACAAGACGCCTGCGCAGCGCGAGATCGATGCCTGCCATTACTGGCTCGATCGCGAGACAGGCGATGTTGCGCCGCAAGTGATCGTCGCGCTCGGCTCGACTGCGCTCAAGTCCGTGTTGCGCGATTCGAAGGCGACCCTGCAGGCCTCGATGGGGCACGCGCTCGAACACGAGGGACATGCGATCGTCGCGACCTATCATCCTTCGTTCGCGTTGCGCGCGCCCGATCCGGAGACACGCGAGCGTGCATACAAGGCAATCGTCGAAGCGTTGCGCGATGCACATCGGCTCGTCGCGCGTCATCGGAAATAGCGTTGAGGGAATGACTATGACAACGAGCGCAAAGACAGCAGCGAAAAAGAAGAATAGCGGCAAGCGGCCCAGCACGCGCCAGCGGCATTCGCTTGCGAGCGTCCGCAAGAAGCCGGAGCGCACGACGCATCGCTGGTCGCATCATGTGATGGAAACGAGCGATGCAATGGATATTCAGCGCGACATCTTCAAGACCGGCAACGCGCAGGAGATCGCCGATTCGCTCAAGCGCTCGTCGACGCGCAGCACCCGCCGCAAGGGCTCGCCGTTTCAATCGGCAATGTCGATGCTGAACTTCTACATCAATCGCGCGGGGCGCAATCTGCCGAAGTCGCGCAAGAGCACGCTGGAACGCGCGAAAAAACGCTTGCGCGAAGCGTTCGGACGCAAGCCCTGAAACGTCCGCGCGGCCTCGTCGGAACGAGGCCGCGCGCGTTGCGTGGCTACCGCTTCTCCATGAAGATCAGGGTTGCCGCTGACCGCCCTGATGCTGTGGCAACGGCTGATTCTGCTGCTGCTGACCGCTCTGCTGATCCTGTTGCGGTTGCCCCGGCGACCGGTCTTGCTGGCCGTGCTGCTTGGGCGTCGATGGCTGATTGCCCGTTTGCTTTTGATTTCCGCTCATGAAGCCCTCCTGGCTAAGTCATCGCGTAGGTTAAAAGCCGCGGCTTGCGCCGCACGATAGTGCGAGCATCGCGCGTACCAGAACGGACGTCCGCATGATGCGGGCGCTTCGCAACGTCACGAGGAACGTCTCTTGCTTCCGCTAAAAGACGATTCGACCCGCTCAAAGGAGACAGCAATGGCACAAGAACCTCCTCTCAATCCCGGCGATGAAGCCGAGCCCGGCGCGCCCGGTACCGGCGAAGACATCTGTCCGGACTGCAACGGCTCGGGCAAGCTCGAAGGCGCCGACTGCAAGACGTGCGGCGGAACGGGCAAGGTGACGCAAGGCATCGGCGGCGGTTGAATCGACGTTTCAGGAGTCACGTTTGAAAACGCATCCGAGCCATCTGGCAGGCACGGTCGCGCTCGCGTTGTTGCTCGCGAGCGGCGCGGCCATCGCCGACGATTACGCGAACGACTTTGGCCCGAACCCGACGCTGCCCGCACCGCGCAGAGCGATGATGCCGACGGTGAACATCGCGCCTGCCGAACCTTGGGCGCAGGGACAAAAACCCATCGCGCCCGAGGGTTTCGATGTGACCGCGTTCGGCACGGGGCTCGAACATCCGCGCTGGCTCGCGACGCTGCCCAACGGCGACGTGCTCGTCGCCGAAAGCAATGCGCCCGCGAAGCACGACGAAAACGCCGGCATTAAAGGCTTCGTCATGAAGAAGGTGATGAAGCGCGCGGGCGCGGCCGTTCCAAGCCCGGACCGCATCATGCTGCTGCGCGATGCCGATGGCGACGGAATCGCTGAAACGCGCAGCGTGTTCATCGACAAGCTGCATTCGCCGTTCGGCATGGCGCTCGTCGGCGACGATCTCTACGTCGCGGATACCGACGCGATCCTGCGCTTCAAGTACGAAAACGGCACGACGCAAATCACGACGCCGGGCGAGAAGTTCATCGACTTGCCTGCCGGCGATATCAACCATCACTGGACGAAGAACATCATCGCGAGCCGCGACGGAAGGAAGCTCTACGTGACGGTCGGCTCGAACAGCAATGTGGCGGAGAACGGCATCGACGCGGAGAACGGCCGCGCGGCGATCATGGAAGTCGATATCGAATCGAAGCAGTCGCGCCTCTTCGCGACGGGCTTGCGCAATCCGAACGGCATGGCGTGGCAGCCGCAGAGCGGCGCGCTCTGGACCGTGGTCAACGAGCGCGACGAACTCGGCAACGACCTCGTGCCGGACTATCTGACCTCCGTGAAAGACGGCGCTTTCTATGGCTGGCCATACAGCTATTACGGCCAGCATGTCGATGATCGCGTGAAGCCGCAACGCGCGGATCTCGTGCAATCGGCGATCGCGCCGGACTATGCGATCGGCGCGCACACCGCTTCGCTCGGTCTCGCGTTTTATGACGGCACCGCATTTGCGCAACGCTATCGAAATGGCGCGCTCATCGGTCAGCATGGTTCGTGGAATCGCAAGCCGAGAAGTGGCTACAAGGTGATCTTCGTGCCCTTCGACAATGGCAAGCCTTCAGGACCGCCCGAAGATATTCTGACGGGCTTTCTGTCGTCGGATGGTCATGCGCTCGGCCGTCCTGTCGGCGTGGCGATCGATGGCAAAGGCGCATTGCTCGTCGCCGACGATATCGGCAATACGGTGTGGCGGGTCGCGCCCGCCGCGAAATAAATGGCCGCGCGAAAGTCGGCACGCGGCGCGCCGGGTCTCTTCGCGCTCGCGGAAAAGCAGATCGTCGGGCTTTACGATGCGGGCGTGATGTCGCCTGCGGTGCTGCATCACGTCGTCGCGGCTTACGCGAATAGCAGCATCGACTGGAACGAAGATGGCACGCTGCAAACCGTCGATGGCCATACGGTGCACGAAGCCGTCGTGCTCGTGATGATGCCGGGACGTGCGTTGAAGAACGCACGCAAGGACTTCATCTCCGTGGTCGAGCATCTCGCGGGCGGCGCGCGCGAGATGCAACAGGACGAAGCGCAAGCCGAGGACGACGAAGATCTCCTGACTCAACTGGGCGGCGACCCGTCACCGCCGCGCGCGAAGGCGCGCGCCGCGAAGAAGAACACGGAAGAAGAAGCCGAGCCGAAGCGCGCGGCGTTCAATCCGCTCGTCGGCGCGCGTGCCGTGCGCAAGTAGCGGCATCACGGCACGCGCCTGTCGCGATCAATGCGGCACGCCCGGCGCGATGAGATCGAGCAGATCGTCCATGTCGAATGGCTTCGCGAGAATGGGCACGCCGAGATGCTTCGCGCGTTCGAGTTCATCGGCATAACCCGTCATCAGCACGAGCTTCTGCGATGGCAAACGCGACATGATCTGCTCGGCCAGATCGATGCCGTTCATGCGGCCCGGCATCTGCACATCCGACAACACGAGATCGAATCCATAACCTTCGCCCAATAGCGCGAACGCGGCATCGGCGCTTTCTTCGTGATGCACCGCGCAGCCGAGCACTTCGAGCACCGCCGTCACGCCCGCCGCGACATCCGCGTTGTCTTCCACGAGCAGCACCGACGTGCCGCGCAACGGCTCGTCTTCTTCATCTGATACGGGCACGATCGGCGGCGTCTCGACATCGGGCGGCACATAGGCCTTCGATTCCTTCGGTGCCGGACCATGATGGCGCGGCAAATAGAGGCGCACGGTCGTGCCCGATCCCGCCACGCTCGTGATGCGCGCCGTGCCGCCCGCCTGCTCGCACGCGGCGAGCACCTGCGTGAGGCCGAGGCCCGTGCCCGCGCCGCGCTGCTTCGTCGTGAAGAGCGGCTCGAACGCGCGGCGCTGCACTTGCTCGGTCATGCCTTCGCCGTTGTCGGTGATCGAGACGAGCACGTATTCGCCATCGGGAATATCCGTTTCCGCGCCGCGCACGCGCGCGTTCTGGCAACGGATCAGCACACGCCCGCCGTGCGGCATCGCATCGCTCGCATTCACCGCGACGTTCACGAGCGCGATCTCCAGTTCGACCCGATCGGCCATGACGCGCCACAGATCGGGCGATAACTCCAGCGTCACCGCGACGGACGGATGCACCGATTTCTTCACGAGATCGAGCACGCTTCGCAGCCAGTCGGCGGGATCGACGAGCTCGCGTTTCAGCGGCTGCTTGCGCGCGACGCTCATCAGCCGCCGCGCGAGCGATTCGGCCCCGGCCGTGGCACGTTCCACCGCGAGCACTTCGCTTTCGACGTCGTTGAAGCGCTTGTGTCGGGCAAGCTCCATGTTCGAGCCGACGACCATCAGCAGATTGTTGAAGTCGTGCGCGACGTTCGCGACGAGATTGCCGAGCGCGCCCATGCGCCGCAATTGCCGGCTCGACGCCTCGACGGAAAGGCGCGTCGCGACTTCGGCCTGCCAGCGTTCCCATGCGGCCTGCTCGGCATTGAGCCGGCGGATCGAGAACAGGATCAGCAGCCACACCGCGATGCACGGCACGAGCGCGATCGTCGCGACGAGCGCAAGGTGATTGCGCCAGCGAGCGAGAACAGCGGAGGCCGCATAGCCCGTCGACACATAGAGCGGATAGTCGCCCACGCGTCTGAACGCGAGCAAGCGATCGACGTGATCGACGGTCGAACGAAGACGCATGCTGCCGTAAAGCTCGTTGTTGCGAAACGCGGCGGTAAAGGGCGTATTGGTCGCGGGTTGCCTGCTCTCCATGGCGGCCGGAAAGCGCGCGAGGATATTGCCGTCGCGCCGATAAAGCCCGATGACGACCGCCTTGTCGCCCGCCGCGAGTTCGCGATAAAAATCGGTGAGGTAGTCGCGCTTCAACGCAATCGACACGACGCCCAGAAACTTCCCGTTTCGGCCGATGCGTCCCATCGTCGTCGTGAAGACATCCGAGCGCGCCACCTTGCCGCGCAAGGGCAACGAAAAGTACGTGACGGGCGCCACCGCACGCGCGGACTGAAAATCGTCGCGATCCTCGATCGATATCGCGGGCGCGGGATACCACCGGCTATTGGCGAGCAGCGCGCCTTTCTCGCCGAACACGGAGATCGCCGCGATTTGCGCGAGCGTGCCGCTCATGTCGTCGAGCGTGCGATGCAGCTCCGCTTCGCGGCTCTTGATGAGCGCGTCGTCGCTATCGCCGAGCAGATCGACGATGCGCGTCTCCAGTTGCTGATTGAGGTCGATCACTTTCAGCGCGTGCTCGTCGGCGACGCGCGTGAGGCGTTCCGTGAGTTCCCGCGCATCGGCGAAGCGGCGCTGATGATCGTAGTAGCCGTAGATGCAAAGGCACGCGACCGGAATGACGATGGATGCGCCCAATACGAGCAGCAGCACCTTGCGCATCGATGCGAAATGGCGGGCAGGCAGCGGCAGATCGAATGTCGCGGTCTCTGTGGAGTCCAAGCGTTGCGTCTCCGAGGAAGTCGACCGGCATATCGTAACCGGCGAGGAGTCGGAGCGGTATGAAGAATGAAGAAAACGCCGGCATTCTCTTTAAACGCGGCGAGCGCATCGGTCGCCGGCGGCCTTTCTTCTCATTTAGCCAGGCGCATGCCTGGCCACTCGTCGCAGGGCTTGTGGACCCGGCGCGAGCGTCGGCTTCAGCCGGCCAATTCGCGATCGGGCGTCGCGGATATGCGATGAATCGCGAGATCGGCGCCATTGAACTCTTCTTCGCGATCGAGCCGCAGGCCCACTGTCATCTTGATGGCGCCATACACGAGCGCACCGCCCGCGAGCGCGAGCACGACGGCGCCCGCCGTGCCGATGAGCTGCGACCCGATCGATACACCGCCGATGCCGCCGAACGCCTTCTGCCCGAACACGCCCGCCGCGATGCCACCCCACGCGCCGCACATGCCGTGCAGCGGCCACACGCCGAGCACGTCGTCGATGCGCCAGCGGTTCTGCACGCAGGTGAACATCTGTACGAAAAGCACGCCCGCGACCGCGCCGACGATCAGCGCGCCGAGCGGATGCATGAGGTCCGAGCCCGCGCATACCGCGACGAGACCCGCGAGCGGCCCGTTATACGTGAAGCCCGGATCGTTGCGGCCCGCGAACCATGCGGCGAGCGTGCCGCCGACCATCGCCATCAGCGAGTTGACGGCGACGAGGCCGCTGATCTTGTCGACGGTCTGCGCGCTCATCACATTGAAGCCGAACCAGCCGACCGCCAGCACCCACGCGCCGAGCGCGAGAAACGGAATGCTCGACGGCGGATGCGCGGCGATGCGCCCGTCCTTGTGATAACGCCCGTGACGCGGCCCGAGCAGCAGCACGGCGGGCAACGCGACCCAGCCGCCGAACGCATGCACGACGACCGAGCCGGCGAAATCATGAAACGGCGCGCCGAACGTGTGCGTGAGCCACGCCTGAATGCCGAAACGCTCGTTCCACGCGACGCCTTCCAGTAAGGGATAAATGAAGCCGACGATCACGCAGGTCGCGAACAGTTGCGGATTGAACTTGGAGCGCTCCGCAATGCCGCCCGACACGATCGCCGGAATCGCCGCGGCGAAGGTCAGCAGAAAGAAGAAGCGCACGAGCGCATAGCCGTTGTGCTGCGCGAGGATATCGGCGCTGTGCATGAACTGCACGCCGTACGCGATGTTGTAGCCGATGAAGAAGTACGCAAGCGTCGACACGGCGAAGTCCACGAGGATCTTCACGAGCGCATTCACTTGATTCTCGCGGCGCACGGTGCCGAGTTCGAGAAAGGCGAAACCTGCGTGCATCGCAAGCACCATCGCGGCGCCTAACAGCAAAAAAAGAGTGTCGGTTCCGGATTGGAGTGCCTGCATGATTCGAGCGATTGGTCTGGAAGAGGCGCACGTTTTTGCAAGTTCCGGGCCAACTTGGCGCAGACGGCATCCAAACGGTGCAGACGCTTTGCGCAGCGCGGATTGGCATGGTGCAACGGGCCGCGACGCTAACTTTTTCGGTGCGCCCGATCTTGGTGCAGTGCCCCGTTGCATGGCATTGAATGCACCGAGCAAGAGCCAAATATTTCGATGCGAAGGGACGTCGTAGGCTTATCGCAAGCATGCGATGCGATGCACGTTCGCGTTGCGCGGCGAGTATTCTGAAGACTGGTCGCGTGCAAAACGGAGTGGCCATGACCTCACGCATCGAACGATTGGGCGAGCACGTACGCATGGAATTGCATGAGCGCGATGCGCGTGTCGCCACGGTCGTGCTCGATCGGCCCGCGCGTCGCAATGCCGTCGATCGTTCCATGGCCGACGCATTGCGAGAGGCGTTCGAGCGCTTCGATGCCGACGATGCGTTATCCGTCGCCGTGCTATGGGGCGCGGGCGGCACGTTCTGCGCGGGCGCTGATCTGTCCGCACTCAACGATGACGCGCGCCGCAACGAGATCCATGCCGACGGCAGCGGCCCCGGCCCGATGGGACCGACGCGGCTCACGCTGCACAAACCCGTGATCGCCGCCATCGCCGGTCATGCGGTCGCGGGCGGACTCGAGCTTGCCGCGTGGTGCGACCTGCGCGTCGTCGAGGAACACGCGGTGCTGGGCGTGTTCTGCAGACGCGTCGGCGTGCCGCTCATCGATGGCGGCACGATACGGCTGCCGCGTCTCATCGGCATGTCGCGCGCGCTCGATCTGATCCTCACTGGCCGCGCCGTCGATTCTGACGAAGCGCTCGCTATCGGCCTTGCGAATCGCATTGCGCCGGCGGGCGAAGCGCGCAATGTCGCCGAAGCGCTCGCATGCGAACTGGCCGCGCTGCCGCAGGCCGCGTTGCGCGCCGACTTATGCTCCGCGCACGACAACGCATTCGATGCCGACCTGGGCCGCGCCTTGCAGCGCGAAGGCGCGAGCGGATATCGCGCGGTGTTCGATGAAGGTCTCGAAGGCGCGACGCGTTTCATCGCAAGACATCGGGACTGAAAGGACGAGCGACATGAACTCAGTGTTCGAGAACCGTAGGGAAGCGGGCCGCGAGCTCGCGCAGCATCTCGGCGCGTATGCGGACCGTGACGACGTCACCGTGCTCGCATTGCCGCGCGGCGGCGTGCCCGTGGCATACGAAGTCGCACGTGCATTGCGCGCACGGCTCGATGTGCTCGTCGTGCGCAAGCTCGGCGTGCCGGTGCAGCCGGAACTCGCGATGGGCGCGATCGCATCCGGCGATGCGTTCTTTCTCGACGAGCGCATCGTGGAATATGCAGGCGTCGGGAAAGACGAACTCGATCGCGTGATCGCGATGGAGCGCGCCGAGCTCGAGCGGCGCGAGGCGCTGTATCGCGGCGACATGCCGCCGCTCGATATGAACGGACGCGTGGCGATCGTCGTCGATGACGGCATGGCGACCGGCGCAACGATGAAGGCCGCGGCGATGTCCTTGCGTCATGCGCGCCCGTCGAAGATCGTCGCGGCGCTGCCCGTTGCGCCGCTCGATTCGGAAGCGCGCGTGGAAGATATCGTCGATGAATTCGTCTGCGTGATGCGGCCGCATCGATACTTCGGCGTCGGGCAGTTCTACATCGACTTCGATCAGACGAGCGACGACGAAGTGCGCGAGTTGCTCGATGCGGCCCGCAAGGATGTTTAGCGCAGCCAGGGCGCGTCGCGCGATTCCTGCGTCTTGCCGTATTTTTCACGCGCGGCCTTCAACGACTGCTTCTCGATGACGCCTTCGTCCACGAGCGATTTCAGCGCGGCGATGACGATCGATACGCGATCCACTTCGAAGAACTCACGCAACGATTGACGCGTATCGCTGCGGCCGAAGCCATCGGTGCCGAGCGTGACGTAACGGCGCGGCACATACGCGCGAATCAGTTCGGGCACCGCGCGCACATAGTCCGTCGCCGCGATCACCGGCCCGCGCGATGATTCGAGCGCGCGCGTGACGAAGGGCACGCTCGCATCGTCGTCGGAGAGGCGCGCCGCGCGCTCGCATGACGCGCCATCGCGATGAAGCTCCGTGAAGCTCGTCACGCTCCACACGGCGGCGTCGATGTTCCAGTCGTCTTTGAGCATCATGCGCGCGGCGATCGCTTCGTTGAGGATCGCGCCCGAGCCGAGCAATTGCACTTGCGCATTGGCATCGCCGCCGATGCGATAGATGCCGCGCAAAATGCCTTCGCGCGTGGACGCATTCAGCGCACTGCCGGGCGCGGAAGGCTGCGCGTAGTTTTCATTCGTCACCGTGATGTAATAGAACACGTCGTTCTGGCGTTCCATCATCTCCTGCATGCCTTCATCGACGATAGCCGCGACTTCGTACGCGAACGCGGGATCGTAAGCGCGGCAGTTCGGAACCGTCGATGCAGAGAGATGGCTCGTGCCGTCCTGATGCTGCAAGCCTTCGCCGCCGAGCGTCGTGCGGCCCGCCGTCGCGCCGATGAGAAAACCACGCGAACGCTGATCCGCGGCCGCGAAAATCAGATCGCCGATGCGCTGAAAACCGAACATCGAGTAATAGATGTAGAACGGCAGCATCGGCAGATCGTGCACGCTGTATGAAGTCGCCGCCGCGATCCACGACGACACCGCGCCCGCCTCCGAAATGCCTTCTTCGAGAATCTGCCCGCGCGTGTCCTCGCGGTAATAGAGCATCGAGCCCATGTCTTCCGGCTCGTATAACTGGCCGAGCGGCGAATAGATGCCCACTTGCCTGAAGAGATTCGCCATGCCGAACGTGCGCGCCTCGTCCGCGACCACAGGGACGACGCGCGGTCCGAGGGTCTTGTCCTTCAGCAAGCTGCCGAGCATGCGGACGAAAGCCATCGTCGTGGACATTTCCTTCGCTGATGTGTCGAGCGCGAACTGGCCCCACGTAGCGAGCGCGGGCGGCGTGATGCCAAGCGAAGCCTTCGCGCGACGTCGCGGCAGATAACCGCCCAACGCCGCACGACGCTCGTGCAGATAGCGCATTTCGGGCGCGTCATCCGCGGGCTTGTAGAACTTGAGCTGCTCGACATCGTTATCGGAGAGCGGCAGGCGGAAACGATCGCGGAACTGCTTGAGATCGTCGAGATCGAGCTTCTTCTGTTGATGCGTCGTCATGCGGCCCTGCCCCACCGCGCCCATGCCGAAGCCCTTCATCGTCTTCGCGAGAATCACCGTCGGCTGGCCCTTGTGCGAAAGCGCCTTCGCATAAGCGGCGTGGAGCTTGCGCACGTCGTGACCGCCACGGCGCAAACGGTCGATATCTTCATCCGACATATGCGCGACGAGCGCCGCGAGTTCCGGATTCTGCCCGAAGAAGCGCTCGCGGTTATAGCGGCCGTCATTCGCCGAGAAAGTCTGGAATTGGCCGTCGACGGTATGCGCAAATGCGCGCAGCAATGCATTGGAGCGATCGCGCGCGAACAGCGCGTCCCAGTCCGAGCCCCACAAGACCTTGATGACGTTCCAGCCCGCGCCGGTGAATTGCGCTTCGAGTTCATCGACGATGCGCCCGTTGCTGCGCACAGGGCCATCGAGCCGCTGCAGATTGCAGTTGATGACGAACACGAGGTTATCGAGCTGCTCGCGCGCTGCGAGCGACAGCGCGCCGATCGATTCCGGCTCGTCCATTTCGCCATCGCCGAAGAAGCCCCAGACCTTGCGGCCTTCCGTGTTCTTGAGATTGCGGTTCTGCAAATAGCGCATGAAGCGCGCTTGATAAATGGAATTGATAGGACCGATGCCCATCGACCCAGTGGGGAACTGCCAGAAATCCGGCATCAGCCAGGGATGCGGATAAGAGCACAAGCCCGGTCCCGCGATCTCGCGCCGATAATGCTTCAGATGTTCTTCGCCGAGAAAGCCTTCGAGGAACGCGCGCGCATAGACGCCCGGCGACGAATGCGGCTGAAAGTAGACGATATCGCCGCCATGCGTTTCATTCGCGGCTTTAAAGAAGTGATTGAAGCCGACCTCGAAAAGATCTGCCGCCGATGCATAACTTGCGATATGGCCGCCGAGTTCGCCATAAGCCCGATTCGCGCGCACGACCATCGCGAGTGCATTCCAGCGCAACACCGCGGCGAGCTTTTCCTCGATGTCGAGATTGCCGGGATAAGGCTGTTGCTGCGCCACGGGAATCGTATTCGCATAAGGCGTCGCGCGCGCCCGCGCCGATTCGACGCCCACCGACAGCGCGTGCTCCGCGAGCCGGTCGAAAAGATACTGCGCGCGATCCTTGCCTACGTGTTCGACGACCGCATCGAGCGCCTCCAGCCATTCGGCGGTCTCGCCGGGATCGATGTCCTCGCGTCCCTTGGCAATGGAAAGAAGCTGGGTGGTACCGCTCGACAAGTCCGTCATGGCGCGACTCCGCGTTGGCTAGAGAATACGCTCAAGCATATCCATTTATGCGCAGAATGTGCGTCTCATTTGGCTGCCTTCTCGCTTTGCTGTAGTGTGTTTATTCTTCGGAAACGCCAAAAACCGGAATCTTTCGACTATGACAGCACACTCGAAGCAGCGCCTCGACCGCATCGACATTGGCATATTGAATGAGCTACAGCAAAACGCGCGCATCACCAATTCGGAACTCGCCCGCGCCGTCAATCTTTCGCCGACGCCCTGCTTCAACCGCGTGCGCGCGCTGGAGAAGGCGGGCCTTTTCAAGCAGCACGTCACCTTGCTGAATCCGGAAGCGCTCGGGCTTTCCATCAACGTCTTCATTCAGGTCAGTCTGGAAAAGCAGATCAAGGATGCGCTTGCCCGTTTCGAGCAAGCGATCAGCGAGCGGCCCGAAGTGATGGAGTGTTATCTGATGACGGGCGATGCCGATTACCTGTTGCGCGTCGTATTGCCCGACGTCGCCGCGCTGGAGCGCTTCATCCTGGAACGGCTCACGAAGATGCCAGGCGTTTCCAACATTCGTTCGAGCTTTGCGCTCAAACAGGTGCGCTATAAAACCGCGCTGCCGTTGCCCGCGTCGGGATTGACCCTGCCCGATCAGAATGCCGACGAGGCAGAATGGACCTGAGGGATAGTGCAACGAGCGGTCGATCCTTCCGACAGCACTAAACATTCCTGTAATTCTTGCGATGACGCGGTGCATCGCCTATAACTCGTGTGGCCTGTGCGGCATGTTTTCCCGGCTTGACGTGTTCTCTGACGAATTACCACGCACGCCAGAAAGACATGAACATCGAAACCGTACGTGTATTCATCATGACGCGCGGCGTCGATTTCGCGATCATGGTGATCGGCGCGATCGCGCTGTGGATCATCGGGCGCTGGCTGATCGGTCTCGTCACGAGCACGATGCGCAAGCTTCTTTCGCGCAACGGCCGCGTCGATCCCACGCTCGCGCATTATCTCGGCTCCATCGTCGGCGTCATTCTCAATCTGCTGCTCGTACTCGCGATTCTGCAGATTTTTGGCGTGCAGACGACGTCTTTCGCGGCGCTGCTCGCGGGTCTCGGTCTCGCTATCGGCACGGCATGGGGCGGGCTGCTCGCGCACTTCGCGGCAGGCGTGTTCATGCAGGTGTTGCGGCCCTTCAAAGTGGGCGATTTCGTGACCGCGGGCGGCGTGACCGGCACCGTCACTGAGCTTGGTCTTTTCGGCACGACCATCACGACGCCCGACAACGTCGCGGCCATCATCGGCAACAACAAGATCTTCTCCGACACGATCTGGAATTTCAGCTTGCTGCCGCATCGGCGCGTCGAACTGAGCGCGAAGATCGCGAATGGCGTCGATCCGCTCGATGCCATCGCGCGTCTGAAGGAAGCCGTCGCGAAGATACCGAACGTGGCGACCACGCCGCCGCCCGATGTCGAAGTGCTGTCGTTCACGCCGGAAGGACCGCTTCTGTGCGTGCGGCCTTACACCAATACCAACGACTATTGGCAGGTCTATTTCGACACCAATCGCGCGATCATCGAAACGTTCAGGCAAGCCGGCTTTCCGACGCCGGAAACGCCGCTCGTGCGCCGCGTCGTCAACTGATTTTCACGCGCGAATGCTTAACTAGAATGAGTGGAACCGGCGTGCCTTGCGCCGGATCACCGGTCGCGCGCGGGAGGATGCCATGCCGACTTATCAATACCGTTGTCAGGATTGCGGTGAGACCTTCGAGCACGCGGAGCACATCGTCGAGCATGCAACGGTGCAACTCAAATGCCCGAAGTGCGGCAGCGAGAAAGTCGCGCACGCACCGGCGCCGTTCGTCGCGAAGACCACGAAGAAAAGCTGAACTTCAAGCCGCGCGAAACCGCACTTCGTGCGACGGCAGGCCGCCCAGACGTTGCGCGACGTGATCGATGAACGCGCGCAAGCGCGGCGCTTCGTGACGGCTCGGCGGCCATAGAATCTGAAACACGCCTTCCGTACGCATGTGTGCGCCGAGCACCGCGCGCAGCATGCCGCCGTCCATCGCGCTCTTCGCGACGAAATCCGGCACGCACGCGAGCCCCAATCCGGAGATGCAGGCTGCGAGCACGGCTTCCATGTCGTTGAACGTGAGCGTCGCGTGCGGATCGATTGCGAACGTGTGATCTTCACGCGCGAAACGCCAGGGCTCGGGACGGCCGCTCGCCGGAGAACGGAAGCGGATGCACGCATGGCCATCGAGATCGCCGGGCGTCGCGGGCTCGCCATGACCCGCGAAGTATGCGGGCGAGCCAATCACGACCGGACCGTATTGCGTGAGCGGGCGCGCGAGCAATTGCGAATCGGCGAGACGCCCTGTGCGGATCACCGCGTCATACCCTTCCTGCGTGACATCGACTACGCGATCGCTGAATTCGATATCCAGTTCGATGTCCGGATAGCGCCGCCTGAAGTCCGGCACGAGCGGCATCAATAGCCGCGTGCCGAGCGACGGCGCGCTGATGCGCAGGCGTCCGCGCGGCGACGACGTCGAATGGAACAGCTCGTTCTCTGCTTCTTCGAGATCGGCGAGCATGCGTTTGCAGCGCGCGAAGAAACGTGCGCCTTCGTGCGTGAGGCCGATCCTGCGCGTCGTGCGATTGAGCAGTTGCACGCCGAGCTTCGCTTCGAGCCGCATCACGCTCTTGCCTACTGCCGAAGCCGACAATCCGAGCGCGCGCCCTGCCGCGACGAAGCTGCCCGACTCGGCGGCGCGCACGAACGCGACCATGCCGGAAAGACTTTCTGTCGATGGAGGCGCCCCGGACGAAGTCGCCGTGAGAGACCCGTGCGAAGCCTGCGATGGAACGGTGGTCATATTCATGTTCTGGCGAAAAAGAAGCGCGACGGATTGCGCCTGTCTTCTGCAAGAACGTGCGTGATGCCGATTTATTCCCGACTTACCCGCGCTCTCGTGTAGTGCGGCGCGTCAGCCGTTCAGTTCCTCGTGCAGCGCGACGTATTCCTGCGCGAGCTTGTGACGCGGTTCGAGATAGATCATCGGCCGCGCGTGCTGATGGCTCTCGCGGATTTTCACGGAGAGCGACAGATGCGAATTGAGCACAGGCAAATCTTCGCCGCGTAGTTCGTCGACGAGTTGCTGGGGCAGGCTTGCGCGCGGCTGGAACTGATTGATGACGATGCCTTCGACGCTCAGATCCGGATTGTGATCGTGGCGGATCTCCTGCACGTTATCGAGCACCGAATAGAGCGCGCGGCGCGAGAAGTCGTCGCAATCGAATGGAATCAGACAGCGCTCCACGGCGATCAATGCGGAGCGCGTGAAGAAGTTGAGCGCGGGCGGCGTGTCGATATAGACGGCGTCGTAGTGTTGCAGTCCCTTCAATGCGTCGCGCAGCTTATAGATCTTGTAGCGCGATTCGAGCTTGCTTTGCAGCGCTTCGAGATTCGGATGCGACGGCACGATGTCGAGATTCTCGAATGGCGTTGTATGAATGAAGGACTCGAACGCCGGTTCGCGAAAGCTATAGCTCAATGCGGATTCGAAGAAGCTTGCGAGATTCGGCTGTGCATCGCGGGCTTGTTCGCCTAGCAGGTACTGGCTTGCATTGCCCTGCGGATCGAGGTCGATGACGAGTGTGCGCAGGCCCCGGGAAGCGCTGATCGCGGCGAGATTGCAGACGATGGTGGACTTGCCTACGCCACCCTTTTGATTGAAGACCACACGGCGCATCGGGTTTTTCTTCCTGGGTTTGTGAACGCTCGTTTCTTTGTGCGTTCTGGCTGGGGTTGAGCGGTTCCAGGGATGTGATCTTATCGCATCAATATGGTTGCGGTTTTTGGCTTTGGGTTTTTGTTCGTTTGTTCGGGAGGTGTCGCTGGATCCCGTCTTCGTGTCGGTCTATTAGCACTGCCCCCGTGCTAATAGACCACTAATAAAACGGGATCCGGCGAAAGCGAAAAAATCAAGGAAAAGCCGGAATCGTAGGATCGGCCCCTTCGACATCGGCCTCCGGATGATGACTCTTCACCAGCGCCTCGATCTCCTCGACACGATCCTTCGGCACATCGACCATCATCAGCAATTCGCCATCGTCGATCGCCTGCTCGAACCGCCGCAAGCGCGTATTGGGAATGCCCACGCCGATCATCGTCGCGGCCCATGCGCCGAAGCCCATGCTCGCGAGCGTCATGCAAACGACCGCGCCGCCGGCAATCGTCAAACCCGCAGGCGGAAATGCCATCGCAACAAGTCCGGCGAGCGCGCCCGTCACGCCTCCTGCAGCCGTTCCGCGAGCAAGCGCAGGCAAGAGATCGGTGCGTTGAACGAGTGTCGCTTGAGGCAAATCCTCCAGCGGTTCATGAGGCCGCGCAAGCACATGGATATGCCGCCATTCGATTCGCTTCAGCAGCAATTCGTCGATGATCCCCTTCGCGCTCGCCACACTCGGCAGCAGAAAATAGATGCGCCTCATCTCGCACCTCCATATCGGAGCGTCATGAATCCAATATAGACGACGCGCACAGGAACGCTTTTCAACACGCACGAGGCAATTCACCGTGCTTGGGTATCACCATGCAGGCAGCGCACGCTTATGCGAGTATCTCCGGATTCGTTCGAACGATTCGCATTCGGAAAAGGAGCAGCATGACGCACATGAACACCCCTTCGTGGCAGGACGTAATCATGCAAACCGAACGCGCACTCGCATGCGGCGCACTGCGTTCGTTCGATACCGCGCAAAGCATGATCGAAGATGGCGGCGTGCGCTTTCTCGTACGACAGGCCGCTAATATCGCGCGCAAGGAGCAGGCATCGAAACTCGCGGCAAAGTCCGCCGCCGATGCCGCGAGCGCATGGCGCGATCCATTCTCGCCATGCGAGGAAGCGCTGCGTGTCGGCGATATCGGCGAGCGGCATTTTCTGTTGCTCAACAAGTTCAACGTGCTCGCGCATCATCTGCTGATCGTGACGACGGACTTCGAGCCGCAAGAGACGCTCATCAGCGAGGACGACTTCGCCGCGCTCTTTGCCTGCCTCGATCGTTTCGATGCACTCGGCTTCTATAACGGCGGCAGCATCGCCGGATCGAGCCAGCCGCACAAGCATCTGCAGATGGTGCCGCTGCCGCTCGATGGTCAGGCATTGCCGATCGAAGCGGCCATCGAAGCGGCGCGCACGAGCGGCATCTTTCGCGTGCCGCAACTCGCGTTCGCGCACGCAGCCGCATGGCTCGACGATGACAGCATCGCCAACGTGCACGCAACCTATCTGCAACTGCTGAACGCGATCGGCGTGCAACCGCTCGATGTCATGGGCGTCGAACATCAAAGCGCGCCTTATAACCTGCTCGTCACGCGTCGATGGATGCTCGCGGTGCCGCGCAGCGTATCGCATGTCGAGGGCGTCGCGGTGAATGCGCTCGGATTCGCCGGCTCGCTCTTCGTTCGCGACGACGCACAGCGCGAGGTCGTCGAAACGCTGGGTCCGATGAAACTACTTGCAAACGCAACTATCTCTTGAAATCGGCTCCGGCGACCCGCATGTCCGCATCCAGACATCGGGAGTTCAAGGAACATGGGAAGCCGGCCTCAATTCATCGACGATCTTGCGCGCGGGGCGCAGGACGCCGCGCCCTCCACCCCGCTCGACCCCATCGACGCTATCGACGATGGGGCCCTGCTCGACGCCTATTCGCGCACCGTCATCGGCGCGCTGGAGCGCGTGCAGCAAGCAGTCGTGTTCATTTCCGTCGAACGTCAACTGGCCGACGCGCGCGGCGCGCGACGCAGTGTCGGCGGCACGGGCTCGGGATTCATCTTCACGCCCGACGGCTATCTGCTGACCAATAGTCACGTCGTGCACGGCGCGACGCATATCGTCGTCACGCTCGCCGATGGCACGCGCTTCGACGCCGATCTCGTCGGCGACGATCCCGCAAGCGATCTCGCGGTGCTGCGCATCGGCTCGCCGGAGCCGCTGGCGCATGTCGAACTGGGCGACTCGGGCCGCCTTCGCGTAGGACAGATCGCGATCGCGGTAGGCAATCCGCTCGGGCTCGCGCAGACCGTCACGACGGGCGTCGTCTCCGCGCTCGGCCGAACGCTGCGCTCGACTTCGGGCCGCATGATCTATGACGTCATCCAGACCGATGCCGCGCTCAATCCCGGCAACTCGGGCGGGCCGCTCATCAATTCGGCAGGCCAGGTGATCGGCGTGAACACCGCGATCATCGCCGGCGCGCAGGCCATCTCGTTCGCGACCGCGATCGATACGGCGAAGTGGGTCATCATGCAGATCTTCGCGTACGGGCGCGTGCGGCGCGCGTATATCGGCGTGGCGGGTACGACGACGCCGATCTCGCGGCGCGTGCAGCGCTTTTTCGCGCTTCCGTCGGCAAGCGGCGTGCATGTGATGGAGATCGTCAAAGGCAGTCCGGCCGCGCTCGGCGGCCTGCGCACAGGCGATCGGATCGTCGCGGTGGATGACGTCGCCATCGATAGCGTCGACAGTTTGCAGCGCACGCTGGACGCATCGCGCATCGACAGGCCGGTGAAGATCGCGGTGCTGCGCGGCACGCAGAAGCTCGATATAGACGTGACGCCCGTCGAGCAGACGGGCTGACGCGGCGGCGGCGCGTGCCTCGATGCACACGCGCCGCCTCCCAACGCTTCGCTTCACTTCCTGCTGCCGGTCTCTCGCGCCGCTTGTCCCGCGTACCCCGTGTTTCGTGCGCGCGCATCGGCGAAAACATCGGCCAGACGCTCGCGCAGCGCGTCGGCGTCGCGGCGCAACGGCGCGTTCGCCGACGCATCGATCAACGCATCGATACGCCGTTGCCAGTACGCCTGCTGCATGACGGCATGCCGCATCGGCTCCCCGCGTGCTTTCGCCGCCACGCGCTCAAGCTCCGCGATCATCCGGCCGATGTGCGCGAGTTCCTCCTGCGCGAGCTGATCGACGCTCACAGGCTCCTCCTCGTTCCGCGTCTGTCATGGAGCGCGGTTCCATGAATGCTAAACGTCGCAACCGAAGGCTTTATTCCACCGGCGCAAGGAAACGAAGCGATTCCGCACCCTGGCCCGCGCTTTGCGCTGTTTGCAATGTCTCGACGGCTATGTGCGCTAACGACCGGTCGCGCGTGCGCGGCTCCGGCCTAATGTGGAAGCAGCAGACAGTGTTCGCGCGCACGGGCCGCCCCGTTCGAACGAGCCTGCCCTGTCGGGGAAGGTCCTAGAAAAAGGATTGCCATGACCACGCACAAGAAAAACCAGACGGCGATGCGCCGCGAAGCGTTCCGTTGCACTGGCGCACAACTCGACGCCATCCTGCGATTCGGCGAGGAACGCAAGCTGGAGAATCAGCCGTTGCATATCGTCGTCGCTGAATACTGGCGCTATCAGGCGCACGCGAAAGCCGCCTGATCGTTCGTACTTCTCGCCGGTTTCGAAGCATCGCCCTGCGGGCCGCGCGGCGCTATGTACCCGCTATTGTCCCGACAGCACCCGCTGCTTCAGCACCCAGATTGCCGTGGGCACTGCGTAGTAAGCGCTGACATTGCCCGTGACGAGCTTGCCCGTCAGTTGAATGCGTGCGTTCTCCGTGGGCGTCGCATCGATGATCTGCACCGCCGACACATTCGTCTGCTGGCGACCGCCTTGTCCTGTGCTCGCGCTCATCACGCACACCGGACGCGACAGCGATAGCACCCACGCGGGCTTGGGGGACGCATCGCCTTCGCGTGCGGCCTGGCGCGTCGCCGTGCCTTCGAGCGTGACGACATCGCCATCGTTATAGCAAGGCGCCGCCGCTGCGGAGCCTGCCATCAGCACGAGCACCCAAGCACAGGCTTTCGCAATCATTCGAACCTCGCGAAGAGCGCGTCGCGTGACGCGCGGATCCGGGAAAGAAGCTCAGTTACTTTAGGTGATCGGCGTTGGGGTCGCAACCTGCGGACGAATGGTCATCCTCGGCGCTCCTTTCAAAACCTTCATTCGGGAACGCGTGTTGCTGCACTTCATCTGACGAATCGAAAGAGCGCGGATCATGACTGCGAAAGGCCGCGCATGAAGACATTGCCGGTCCGCGACTCATTCGGACTGACAGAGGGGGCGACGATGAATCAGGTCATAGTTGGTGTGTTCGGATCCTATCGGGACGGACACGACGCGCTTCGCGCATTGCAGCTCGCGGGTTTGCGACGCGACGACGCGCATCTTTATCGGGCAGGACGTGGCGAGAGCGATATCGATGCTCTGCTGCCGCCCGCGCACGACGAGGACGATGCGGAGTACGTCGCTCATGGCGAGCACCAAGGCGTGATCTGCGCGCGCAATCGGTTCGTGCCGCACGAGCCGGTCTCGCCGCGCCCGCCCGCGTCTCATGCCGCCGACGACGCCACGCCACAGCGCACGCTGCTCGTCATCCGCATCAACGATGACATCAAGCCGGGCGCGATCGGCGAAATGCTGCACGAGCACGGCGCGATCGCGGTCAAGGACGCGAGCGGCCACTGGCGCTTCTCCCCGTTCAGGAATCCGGCGGGCGTCTGAGCGCAGCGTTTTCAGTGCATGCCCGGATGAGGCTTGCGAACGACGGAGGGCGCTTCGGACTCGGCGCGCTCATCGTCTTCCGATGGGTCGTCGGACGAAGGCTCGTTGGCGAGATCGCGCGCTTCCTGCGCCGCCGCCGCCGCACGCAACGTCCGACAGCGCGCCGAGTGGCGGAACGTCGCGAGCAGGCGAACGACTTCGCGTGTTCTCGTTCTCATTGTTGCCTCCTTCGAAGCAGTTGAGAAACTACTTTAAGTGTAGGCGGCAAATGCTCAGGCGCAAGGCGTTCCATCGAAATAATGTGCGTCGGCGCATGCGCGTTGCATGCGTTTCGGACGCGCATGAAAAAGCCGGACGGATGCTTGCGCACACGTCCGGCTCTTTTCTCACTTTCACGTCACGTTTTACTGCTGCTGCGGATACTGCCTTGCTTCTACTGCTTCTACTGCTTCACTGCTGAAACACCTGTACCTGCTCCGGGGCCGCACGAGCGATCGGGAACGTATCGGCGGCGCTGTAACTGTTACTCATCGACATGAATGCGATAAGGCTCATCGACATCATGGCGGCCGCAAGGATGATGCGCTTCTTTTGCATGGCTGCTATTCGTTCTCTCGTTTGGCGTGCAACGAATAGTAGAGCGTCGAAGATAGGAAAGCGCTAATCCGCGTCTTAATTCAAGGCACAAAAAACTAGGAGCGAAAAGCACGACCGCCAGCAATCGGCATGAGCGCAGCATGCGATTGTTCGAACCGTCTAGTACATTTCCCGCGTCGTGCCCTGTGCGCAACACGGCGGAAAAGAACTTTACTGTTGCCTTGCCAGCGTCCTGCGATGCCGGGAGAATTGAAGCAACGGCCTAAAAACCGTTCCTTCACTACCACGAGAGTTCGATGGCAACCTTAGAGGGCAAGGCGCAATACCGCATTGATACCGATAACACGGCAGCCGGTATCGCCATCATGATCCTGACGACCGCGACCTTCGCGGCAAGCGATTCCACCGTCAAGCTGATCGGCACCGCCGTCCCTCTGCTGGCTTTGCTCTGGGTTCGCTATCTTTTCCAGATGATCGTCATGGGCGCGTGGCAGATACGCCGCCGCGCGTTCGGCCTCTTTCGCACGGGCAGCGTCAAGCTGCAGATCGTGCGCGCGGTGCTGCTGCTGACCAATTCCGCGTGCACGTTCGCAGGGCTGCGGCATCTTCCGTTGCCCGTCAGCACGTCCCTCGCGATGCTCGCGCCACTCATCTCCACACTGCTCGCCGCGCTCGTGCTGAAAGACGACGTGCCGCGCAGCAAGTGGGCGCTGGTCGCGATCGGTTTCGTCGGCATGCTGCTGGTGGTGCGGCCGGGCGGCAGCTCGTTTAGCTGGACGGTGATCTATCCGATAGGCGCGGCGACGACGTTCGCGTGTTTCCAGGTGGTGTCGAGCCATCTTTCGCGCGTCGACGACGCGATCACGACCAACTTCCTCACGGCGCTCGTCGCGACGCTCATGCTGTGCGTGCTCGTGTGGATGGATCAAGCCGAAATGCTGCCCGCGCTCGCGCAGGTACGATTCGAAAGCTGGCTGCTCGTCGTCTTCATGGCGACGATGGCGACCACCGGCCACGGACTCATGCTTCAGGCGCTAAAGCGCGCGCCGCTCTCCGTGCTGACGCCGCTCGGCTACGGTCAGCTCGCGTTCGCCGCCCTTTTCAGCTGGTTGCTGTTCGGACAAGTGCCCGACTTCTGGATGGCGATCGGCATGTGCGTGATCGCGGCGAGCGGCATCGGCACCGTGCTCCTGCATGGACGCAAGGCGGCGCCGGCCGTATCGGCGGATGTCTGACGATAACGAAACGCTCAGTTGGCGGCGTGCGCGCGCTCGGCCTGGCCCGTGCAGAGCCAATGCGGATCGATGTCCAGCGCCTTCGCGATGCGATTGAATGCCGCGAACGGCGGAACCGTGATGCCGCGCCGCCAGAATTGCACGTCGTGCTCGCTCACGTCGAGCCAGCCAGCGGCTTTTGCGGAACTGATGTTTGCCTTCTGCAAGGCCCGGTCGAGTCGTGCGGCCATGGCGCGCCGCAAGGCGTTGTCTTCGTGACTGCGTTCAAGGTGGCCAAGGGTTTGGGAATGTCGCCCCATTTTCTTCAAGTCTCTCGATTTATATCTTTATGCCGTTCAGCGCCGGCTCATTAGCGCGAGGTGAATCCTACTGATTCACGATGACGCGGCAGTGACAGAAATACCGAAATATCGTCCGTCCTACCGAAAGCCCGTCGCGCATGTTGCAGTGCGAGATTCTTCCAATTAACGCATCAATGCGTCAAGTGGGGAAACAACGCATTCGGGAACTTTTGTCTTAGGGGTTTACGACAGGCCGCGCCTGGACGCCTGCAGCAAGCGTTTAATGAACGCACGTTCGCAGGCCGACTGGTCGGGATTATTTCTTTTCTACCTGCATTCGTGTGATGTGTGATGAGTCCTTAATCGCTCCGCTTATTTACTTTGCGCTCACTGTTATTTTTGAATAAACGGCTGAGTGGTTTAAAGTCAAGCCGGGAAAACGTAATTGACACACCACACGCTTGCCTTAAAATAAGTCGTTCGCTGCATTGCACAAATACATCGGCAATCAATTGGCAATTTCCATATGGAGTCGAGCATGAGCAGTCTTGCGCCCGAAAATGTAATCGCGTCACAAAAGGCGGGGGTCGACACCACGTTCGGTGTCGCCGCACAAGCCGTCGAAGGCTTCGAAAAGCTGATCGATCTGAACGTGCGTACGGTCAGGACGGCGCTCGACGAGCATCAGGCGCTCATCGCCAGAACGCTCTCCGTGCGCGATCCGCAGGCGTTCTTCGCGCTTCAGAACCAGCACCTGCAAGACAGCGCCCAGCGCGTTCAGGCCTATTGGCTCGGCGTCTATGAGATCGCGTCGGGCGTGCGCGGCGGCTATCTGGAAGCCGCGCAGGACCAGATCGCGAAGTCTCAGCGCAATGTGCAAGCGTTCGTCGAGAGTCTCGCGAGCAATGCGCCGGTCGGCAGCGAAGCCGTCGTGACGGCGTGGCGCACGGCGATCGATGCCGCGACGGAATCGGCGAATTCCGCTTACGAAGCGGCGAAGAAGGCCGCGCAGCAAGTGGTGGAGGCCGCGCAAAACGACGCCTCGGTGGCTGGCCAGACGGCCGTGCGCGTGGTGTCGTCGAAGACGGCAAGCGCGAAGAAGTAACTCGCCGGCGATCCAGCAAAAGGCGGACGCGGTCCGCCTTTTTTACGTCTCAACCGCCCAGACTCTTCAGCGAGAGTTCGTGCGACCGGCCGATCCACACCGCCGAGTCGCGATGATCGACGAGCGCGTCGCCCGTATTCGGATGCATGAAGACATCGAGCGCGCCGTGATTCAGCGTGAGCCACGCGAGCATCGGCGCGAGCAGCGCATCGCCGAATCCCAACTGGAACGACCACATCGGATGCGGTCCGACCGGGCGCTCGTGAAAGCGGCCCAGACGCAGCGCGCCATCCTGCAATTCGGTCGCAAACCGCTGTTCGATCACGAGCCGAAGCTGCCACGCGGCGTCGCGGCTCGCGGCATCGAAATAGACATGCGCGTGCCAGTCGGCGATCGTGCGTGTGTCCGTGGCGTTCATCGTTTCGTCCGTGCGCGGCAATATTGAGATGCGTGTCATTTTAGCGAACCGCGTTCAGCAACGTTCGAGCGTCCAGAGCACGGCGCCGTCACCGAACGTTCGATGATGCGTCGCGCGCATGCCGACGCCTGCGCCGAGTTGAGACAACACGAACGCATCGGCGTAGCGCGTGATGCCGCCGATCGCATGCGACGACGACAGGCGTTCGATCCACAGCCAGCCCGCATCGCCCGACAGAGATGCGATCTGCGCGCCCGTCAGACGCGCGCGCCGCACGATGATGCCGCCTTGCGGCAAGTCCCCGTCGACGACCCACGTGCGCGCCGATGGCCGCGTCGCGCCGCCGAACGGCATCCACGGCACGACGCCCATCGCGATAAGAAACGCGCGCCGTGTCGTCATCGCCAGATGCCCTGCTTGCCGGGCGACAGAATCCCGTTCGGATCGAGCGACGCCTTGATCGTCTTCGAAAGCCGCATCAGCGCGTGATCGTTGAAATCGTATTGCGCGGCGGCGAGGTCCATGTACGACAGATGCGTGCGATATTGCCCGTAGCCCGCCGCGCCCGCATCGCGGATCAGCGTTTCGACGAGCGCGCCGGCATCGCGCGATTGTTTCGGATCGTCGCGATCGAAAATCGCCGCGAAGATGTGATGCATCGCGCGCTCGCCGGCCGTGAATCCGCCGTAATAATCGAAGCCGAATTGCGCGGCGCGCTCGCGCACCATGCGGACCTGCTTCACGGCATCGCGTCCGATGGGCGGACAGATCGGCGAGAAATCGATGTGCGCGCCCGAGCCGCCGCGCCAGTTGAGCAGATTGAACGCTTCGAGTCCCGGAATGCCGACTTGCGCGCGATCGCCGCCGCCTTCCGGCTCGACCGATGCATCGCGATACGGCATCTCGAAGAGCGTCGCGCCCGCGATCGGCCTGTAGCGCGCATGCACGATATCGCGCCGCGCCTCGACGAGCGCTCTCGGCCCATACAGGCAGAAGCGCAGGTTCCAGCGCCCGATGCCGATCTTGCGCGCCATGGCGTCGATGGCGTCGTCGGGCATCGCGCCGTCGCCGTCGAACCATTGCTTGCGCGTCGACACGCCTGCCGCCCAGCGCACCGCGCTTTCGATGACCGCGTTGCTCTGGATGGTGCCGTCCATCTTCAGCGGGCGCAGCGTATCGACGACGCGTTCGAGATCGTCCTCGCGCGCGAATGCGTAGCGGCAGATCATGTAGCCCTCGGGCGCGGGCATGAGCCAGACGCCGAGCTTCGTGACAACGCCGAAGTTCGATTGCATGAACATGCCGTCGTACGAAGGCCCGAAGCCGCTCTTGAATACCTGCCAGTCGCGGCTCGACGACATCGCGCCCATGCCGGTGCGTACGACATCGCCGTTCGCGAGCACGACTTCCATGCCGCACTGATTCGCCGCATGGTCGCCGTATGGCGTCGTGCCGTAACCGCGTTCGAGCGTGTTGCCGATCACGCTGCCCCATCCGGCCGCGGGCGGATCGAGCCAGAAGCGCCGCGGCGTGCCGAGCGCGCGATACAGGTCGTAATACGTCACGCCCGGTTCGACGAGCGCATAAGCCAGCGTTTCATCGATCTCGACGATGCGATTCATCCTCCGCAAATCGAGCACGACGCAACCAGGCATACGCGGCGCGGCGCCGCCGTAAGCGAAGTTGCGCCCCGTCGATACGGTCCAGAGCGGCACGCGATATCGATTCGCGACCGCCAATGCCGCACGCACGCCTTCGACGTCCTTCGGCAACACGACAGCAGATGGCGCGTGTGCGGATGCATCGCCGGGCGCGAACGGATCGAGATACGAAGCGATATCGTCCGCGAGCACCGCATCGTTGCCGAGCGCCGACTTGAACGCCGCGAGCGCCGCGGGCAAATACGGCATCAATATCCGCCGCTGCTGCCGCTGTTCGATGTCGTGCCCGACGCGCCCGAGCTGCCATCGGTCTGACATCCTGCGAGCAGGCCGGCGAGCAGCGCGAGCATGACTGTTGCGATTCTGGCGAGCTTCATGGAACCACCTCCGAAAGATTGAAAAGCGGGCACGGCGATTAAGCCGCTTATTCATTAAACGCGCGGCGGGGCGTCGATATTCCGTCGATAAAGCGTGAGACAATTTCGCGCCCTTTCACCGATACCCGCGATGAAGCGCTACCAAGCCCTTGCCGACACGATGGCCGCCGAGATACGCGCGGGCCGCCTGCCTGTCGGTGCACGGCTGCCTTCGGTGCGGCATTTGACGACGCAATACGGCGTCGGCCAGTCGACGGTCTTTCGCGCGTACTACCTGCTCGAAGAATGGGGCTTGATTCGCGCGCGCGAACGTTCCGGCTATTACGTCGCGCCGGGCGCCGCACTCGCGCCGAAAGAGAGCGCGACGCTGAAAGAACCCGCGCCAATCGACGTAAGCAGCCTCGTGTTCTCCGTGCTCGACGCCGTGAAGCGCCCGGACGTCGTGCCGCTCGGCTCCGCGTTTCCATCGCCGGCGCTCTTTCCGTTGCAGCGTCTTGCGAAGTCGCTCGCGCACGCGGCGCGGATGCTCGATCCGTGGAGCACCGTCGTCGACATGCCGCCGGGCAACGAGGCGTTGCGCGGACAGATCGCGCTGCGTTATATCGGCATGGGAATCGCGCAGCCGATGGACGAACTCATCGTCACGAACGGCGCGATGGAAGCGCTCACGCTTTGCCTCATGGCCGTCACGCAGCCGGGCGATGTCGTCGCGATCGAATCGCCGTGCTTCTATGCCGCGTTGCAGGCTATCGAGCATCTCGGCTTGCGCGCGGTGGAGATTCCGGTCGATCCGCAAGACGGTCTCGATCTCGACGTGCTCGCCGAAGCGCTCGACAAGCATCCGGTGCGCGCGTGCTGGTTCATGACGAACTTTCAGAATCCGACCGGCGCGACGCTTTCCGTCGAGAAAAAGCGCGCGCTCGTCGCATTGCTCGCGAAGCACGAGGTTCCGCTGATCGAAGACGATGTCTACGGCGAACTGCATTTCGCGCAGGATCGTCCGCCGCCTGCGAAAGCTTTCGATACGAACGGGCTCGTGATGCATTGCGCATCGCTGTCGAAGACGCTTGCGCCGGGGTATCGGCTCGGCTGGGTCGCGGCGGGCCGTTTCGCCGATGCGATCCGGCGTCTCAAGCTGATGACGAGCATTTCCACCAGCGTCCCGATTCAGGCGGGCATCGCCGATTATTTGCAGCACGGCGGCTTCGACAAGCATTTACGCAAGCTGCGCGGCGCGCTTCTCGCGCAACGCGATGCGATGGAGCACGCCATCGCGCGCTGGCTGCCGTCCGACGTCGCATATCGGCGGCCGGACGGCGGCTATTTCCTGTGGCTGCAACTGGCCGATCACGTCGACGCGATGCAGTTGCATCGGCGGGGACTCGAACACGGCATCAACGTGACGCCGGGGCCGATCTTCTCCGCGCGTCACGATTTCGGGAATCATGTGCGCGTCAATTTCGGTCATCCATGGTCGCCGCAAATCGACAACGCGATGAAAACGCTCGGAGAACTGCTGCGCGCGGCTTCGTGAAAGGCGCGTGCTAGACTCCTGTACATGCATACAGTATCCGAGCCCGCCTACACCGTCGCCGTGCGCGCGCTGTGCGAGTTCACGGCGAAACAGGGCGATCTCGATCTACGCTTTACGCCGACGCCGAGCGCGCAGGAAGGCGTCGCCGGCCATGTCACGGTGACGAACCGTCGGCCGGACGGATATCAAAAGGAAATTTCGCTTTCGGAAACCTACGGCCCGCTACTCGTGCGCGGCCGCGCCGATGGCTACGATCCCGCGCTCAACCGGCTCGAGGAAATCAAGACGCATCGCGGCAAGCTCGAATCGATGCCGGAGAATCATCGGCATCTGCATTGGGCGCAGGCGCGCGTCTACGGACATCTGATGTGCCGAAAGCTCGGGCTGGAAGCCATCGACATCGCGCTCGTCTATTTCGATATCGTCGATGAAACCGAAAGCGTGCTCGTCGAGACGCAAACGGCCGCAGCGCTCGCCGTGCATTTCGAGGCGCAGTGCGAACGCTTCATCGCGTGGGCGCGGCAGGAACTGGCGCACGGGGCGGCACGCGACGAAGCGCTGAAGACGCTCGCGTTCCCTCACGCCGATTTCCGCCCCGGCCAGCGCGCGCTCGCGGAAGCGGTGTATCGCTCGGCGGTGTCGAAGCGCTGTCTCGCCGCGCAAGCGCCGACGGGCATCGGCAAAACGGTCGGCACGCTCTTTCCGCTCCTGAAGGCGTGGCCCGGCCAGCAGCTCGACAAGATCTACTTTCTCACCGCGAAAAGCGCGGGACGGCAACTCGCGCTCGACGCGCTCACGACGCTCGCCGCGAAGCCGTTGCGCGTCGTCGAACTCGTCGCGCGCGACAAGGCTTGCGAATATCCCGATCGCGCGTGTCACGGCGAATCGTGTCCGCTCGCGCGCGGCTTCTACGATCGCCTCGCCGATGCGCGCGCCGCCGCGCTCCAATGCACGCAGCTCGATCGGGCGTCGGTCGCCGAGGTCGCGCGCCGGCATGACATCTGTCCGTACTATCTGAGCCAGGAATTGTCGCGCTGGAGCGATGTGATCGTCGGCGACTACAACTACTACTTCGACACGAGCGCGATGCTCTTCGCGCTCGCGGAGGCGAATCGCTGGCGCGTGGCGGTGCTCGTCGACGAAGCGCACAACCTCGTCGAACGCGCGCGCGGCATGTATTCCGCGACACTCGATCAGTCCGCCTTCAACGCGATGCGCCGCGGCGCGCCGGGCGTGCTCAAGAAGGCGCTCGGGCGCGTCGCGCGAAGCTGGAACGAGACGGCGAGCGAGCAGCAAGCGTCGGGCATCGAGTACGCGGCGCATACGGAGCCGCCCGCGCGCTTTTTGACCGCGCTCGGGCAAGCCGTTTCGCTGATGACAGAAACGCTCGGCGAACAGCCCGACGCCTTCACGCCCGACACGCTGCGCTTCTATTTCGATGCCGTGCATTTCACGCGCATCGCGGAGCGTTTCGGGTCGCATTCGATCTTCGACATCACGCTTTCCGGCGCGAACGCAAACGCGAGCGCAAACGCGAAGAAGCGCAATGCCACGCTCTGCCTGCGCAACGTGATTCCCGCGCCGCATCTCGCGCCGCGATTGGCGCGCGCGCACAGCGTCGCGCTCTTTTCGGCGACGCTCACGCCCGCGCACTTTTACGCCGATACGCTCGGCTTGCCGGCATCGAGCGTGCGGATCGACGTCGAATCGCCCTTCTCCGCCGATCAGCTCGACGTGCGCGCGATCGCCGATCTTTCGACGCGCTATCGGGATCGCGAGCGCTCGGTGGATCGCATTGCCGATCTCATCGCCGCGCAATACTTCCGCGCCGAGGGCAACTATCTGAGCTTCTTCAGCAGCTTCGACTATCTGACGCAAGTGGCGGCGGCGCTGGCGGCGCGTCATCCGTCGATTCCCTGCTGGCAGCAGTCCCGCGCGATGAGCGAGGCGGCGCAACGCGAGTTTCTCGCGCGCTTCGTCGCCGATGGACGCGGTATCGGATTCGCGGTGCTGGGCGGCGCGTTCGGCGAGGCGATCGATCTGCCGGGCACGCGTCTCATCGGTGCGTTCGTCGCGACGCTCGGGCTGCCGCAACTCAATCCCGTCAATCAGCAAATGAAAGCGCGCATGCACGAGGCGTTCGGCGAGGGCTATGCGTACACGTATCTTTTTCCCGGCTTGCAGAAAGTGGTGCAGGCGGCGGGACGCGTGATTCGCGGACCGCTCGATCGCGGCGTGCTTTATCTGATCGACGACCGCTTCGCGCGCGCCGAAGTGCGGCGGCTGCTGCCCGCGTGGTGGCAGGTGAAAGTGCTGCGCCAACGCGACTTGAGCGAATCGAGAAATACCACTATCTAGACGCGCGCACCGCCGCCGTTAACTGATCCATCGCGGGCATTCGTCTTGCTTTTTTACGGCACCTTGGGGACACGCAGATGTCGCTACCGGGCCGACAGAGCCCACTATTGGAGAACCCCATGTCCACCGCTCAAACCCCGCGACCCATCGATGCGCTCGACATGCTCGAAGCCGATCACCGCGCCATCGAACAATTGTTCGATGCCTTCGAACGCGCGGACCACGACGATTTCGAGCGCAAGAACTCGCTCGTACAGCGCGCGTGCGAACTGTTGACGATCCATACGATCGTCGAGGAAGAATTGTTGTATCCGGGCGCGCAGAACGCGCTCGAAGCGGACCGGCGCATCGACGTGGACGAAGCCTACGTCGAGCATTTTCTGGTGAAGACGCTGATCGAACGATTCGCGAACCTGCGCCCCGGCGAAGACGGTTTTGACGCGACGTTCAAGGTGCTGAAGGAAAACGCGGTGCATCACATCGAGGAAGAGGAAACCGTACTCTTCGCGGCCGTGCGCAAGACGCAGATGGATCTCGTCGCGATCGGCGCGAAGATGGCCGCGCGCAAGGCCGCGCTGTACGAACGCATCGCGGAGACTGCGGCCGCGCACTGAATTGCACAGCAAGAGCCGGAGTGCGTGCGTCGCGTCGCGGGCGCACACTTCATTCGAATTCACGCACATCCGGAGGAACGACATGAAGGTGCTCGAACGCGCGACGGCAGACGATATCGGCGATCGCATCGACGCGCTCGACTGGGCCGATCTCGAAGCGCAACTCGATAGCTTCGGCTGCGCGACGGCGTCGGCGCTTTTTTCGCGCGACGAATGCGAGGCGCTCGCGGCGCTTTACGATCGCGACGGCATTTTTCGCAGCCGCGTCGTGATGGAGCGCCACGGCTTCGGGCGCGGCGAATACAAATACTTCGCGTATCCGTTGCCGGGCGCGCTCGAACGCGTGCGGCGCGCGGTGTATCCGCATCTCGCGCCGGTCGCGAATCGCTGGAACGAGGTGATGGGCATCGAGACGCGCTATCCGCGCGAGCATGCGGCGTTCATCGAGCGCTGTCATCGCGCGGGGCAGACACGGCCGACGCCGCTCTTGCTACGTTACGTGCCCGGCGATTTCAACTGTCTGCATCAGGATCTCTACGGCGAGCACGTCTTTCCGATTCAGATGGCGATCCTGCTTTCCGCGCCCGGCCACGATTTCACCGGCGGCGAATTCGTGATGACGGAGCAGCGTCCGCGCATGCAGTCGCGTGCGGAAGTCGTGCCGCTTTTGCAAGGCGATGCGGTGTTCTTCGCGGTGCATCATCGGCCGGTGCAGGGCACGCGCGGGCCGTATCGCGTGAACATGAAGCACGGCGTGAGCCGCCTGCGCTCGGGACGCAGGCATATGCTCGGGGTAATTTTTCACGACGCGCAGTGAGCGCGCGCACTGTCGGGCTTACTCGTTCTCGTCGAAGTAATGCCCGAAGCGCGCCTGCTTCGTCTTGATGTAGCGCTCGTTTTCCTCGCGCATCGGGATGGCGAGCGCGACGCGTTCGCATACGGGAATATCGTGCCTGAGCAGCGTGTCGAACTTCGACGGATTGTTGCTCATCAATCGCACCGACTTCACGTTCATGGAACGCAGGATCGCGGCGGCGGAATCGTATTCGCGGGCGTCGTCGGGCAGGCCGAGATGCAGGTTCGCATCGACGGTATCGAGCCCCTGTTCCTGCAGCGCGTATGCACGGATCTTGTTCGCGAGGCCGATGCCGCGCCCTTCATGGCCGCGCAGATACAGCAGAATCCCGCGAGCCTCCGCGGCGATATAGCGCAATGCCAGATCGAGCTGCTCGCCGCAGTCACAGCGGTACGAGCCGAAGACATCGCCGGTCACGCATTCGGAGTGCAGGCGCGTCAGCACGGGTTCGCCGCTGCTCACGTCGCCCATCACGAACGCGATGTGCTCCACATCCGTGTGCTTCACGCGATAGACGTACGAAGCGAAAGTGCCGTAGCGGGTCGGAATGGTGGCGGTCGCCACGAGTTCGACGTCCGCGCACTCGTCGCACTCGCCGAAGCGGTGTTGCGGGTTCTGCACGTCCTGCGTAGGAGAAGCGGTTTTCATAGTCAATCTGCGAGTCCACGACGCCGGACGGCGGCTGCATTTTTGCGCCAGCCCGGTTCGTCATGTTAAAGCCCATCGGGAAAGTTTGCAGATTGTCTCACGGCGCGCGCGCGTTCCCGCGCTTTACCGTACGGTCTTTCGCTTCTACGCGGGTTGGTCGAAGGTGCCGGGACTCTTGTCCGTCGCGCGCCATTCGGGCTTGCGCACCGGATCGGCCTTCTGAAGCGCCGCGCGCAGGCCGGCGGCGTCGAGATCGGCGGTGTAGACGGGCGTCGCGGGCTGCTGACGCCAGGAATCGTCGATCTGGCCGGCATCGACCGGATCGAAGCCGATCTCATCGACGAGCTTCATCACGACGGCCTTTGCCTTCGCGTCATCGCCCGCGACCGGCAGCGCGATGCGGCCCGGCGTTCCCGGCGGCTTGCCGCGGTTCTTCAGGTGATCCGCATAGATATTGTTGAACGCTTTCACGACCGGCCGACCGATCTGCTGCTCGACCCAGCGGCTCTCGGGCGTGCCCTTTTCGATGCCTTCGATCCGCCCGTCGCGCTGCTGCGGATAGTAGTTACCGGTGTCGATCACGACGACGCTCGCCGGCACGCCCGCAAACAGATCCTTCGGCAGGTTCGGCACCTTGGCTTCGGGAATCGTGACGACGACGACTTCGGCGTCCTTCACCGCGTCCCGCGCTTGGACGGCCTTCGCGCCGGTCTCGCGCTCGATATCCGCGAGCGACGCCGGGCCGCGCGAGTTCGCGATACGCACGTCATGCCCTTTCTCGGTGAAGCGCAGTGCCAGCACCGAACCGATATTGCCCGCTCCGATGATTCCTATTTTCATACTGCCTCCTTGAAATGAAAGTGAAAGCGACCAAGTCTGTTTAAGGAACCTGCGAAGGCGCATGCAATCAGAATGCCTTGTGCGGGAAAACGCCAAAATATCGCGTCGATAGCCCGGCGCTATCCCGACAATAAAATCAATCCACTTCGCAAGTACGATAGCTTTCCTGTATAGTTCACTTACTTCTTCAACACCACTCCAAAAGGAAACTGGTAATGCCCATCATCAACAGTCAAGTCAAGCCGTTCAAAGCAACCGCCTATCACAATGGCGAGTTCGTGACCGTCACCGATGAAAGCCTGAAGGGCAAGTGGTCGGTGTTTGTGTTCTACCCGGCCGATTTCACGTTCGTCTGCCCGACCGAACTGGGCGACCTGGCTGACCGCTACGAAGAATTCAAGAAGCTCGGCGTGGAAATCTACTCGGTTTCGACCGACACGCACTTCACGCACAAGGCATGGCACGACACGTCGGACACGATCCAGAAGATCAACTATCCGATGATCGCCGACCCGACGCTCGCGATCTCGCGCAACTTCGACGTTCTGATCGAAGAAGAAGGCCTGGCGCTGCGCGGCACGTTCGTGATCAACCCGGAAGGCGAGATCAAGCTGTGCGAAGTGCACGACAACGGCATCGGCCGCGACGCTGGCGAACTGCTCCGCAAGGTTCAGGCTGCTCAGTACATCGCGAAGAATCCGGGTCAAGTGTGCCCCGCCAAGTGGACGCCGGGCGCTGAAACGCTGACCCCGTCGCTCGACCTGATCGGCAAGATCTAAGTCTCGTACTTCACGAGCGCTGTATCGAACTTGCCGCGGTTCTGCGGCAGGTTCACCCCAAAAAACGTGTTCGTCCGGCGCTGCGAATTTCGCAGCGCCGCGGCGGAACACGTCTGCAATATCCCAAGTCAAGGAACGGACATCGCCATGCTCGACGCCAATCTCAAGAATCAATTAAAAGCGTATCTGGAAAAAGTCACCCGGCCGATCGAACTCGTCGCCTTCCTCGACGACAGCGACAAGTCGCGTGAGCTGAAAAGCCTGCTCGACGAGATCGCTACGCTGTCTGCGCGGATCAGCGTCGTCGAGAAAGAGGACGCCAGCGTGCGTCGTCCGTCCTTCACCATCGGCGAGGCGGGCAAGGCTGCGGGCATCCACTTCGCCGGCATCCCGATGGGCCACGAATTCACGTCGCTCGTGCTCGCGCTGTTGCAAGCCGGCGGCCATCCGATCAAGCTCGACGACGCCATCATCGAGCAGATCAAGAATCTCGACGGCGACTTCGCGTTCGAGACGTATTTCTCGCTGTCGTGCCAGAACTGCCCGGAAGTCGTGCAGGCGCTGAACGTGATGGCGATCATCAACCCGCGCATCAAGCATGTCGCGATCGACGGCGCGCTGTTCCAGCAGGAAGTCGAGGAACGCCAGGTCATGTCCGTGCCGATGATGTTCGTCAACGGCGAGAGCTTCGGCTCGGGCCGCATGGGCGTGAAGGAAATCCTCGCGAAGCTGGACACGGGCGCATCGGCGCGCGCGGCGAAGGAACTCGAGAACAAGCCGGTGTTCGACACGCTGATCGTCGGCGGCGGTCCTGCCGGCGCGGCGGCGGCGATCTATTCGGCGCGCAAGGGCATCGCGACGGGCGTCGTCGCCGAGCGCTTCGGCGGTCAGGTGCTCGATACGATGGCCATCGAAAACTTCGTCTCCGTCAAGGAAACCGAAGGGCCGAAGTTCGCCACGGCGCTGGAGCAGCACGTCAAGAGCTACGAAGTCGATATCATGGACGTGCAACGCGCCGAGAAGCTGGTGCCGGGCCGCATCAATGAAATCCATCTCGCGAGCGGCGCGGTGCTGAAGGCGAAGACCGTGATTCTGTCGACCGGCGCGCGCTGGCGTGAAATCAACGTGCCGGGCGAGCGCGAGTATCGCGGACGCGGCGTGGCGTACTGCCCGCACTGCGACGGCCCGCTCTTCAAGGGCAAGCGCGTCGCCGTGATCGGCGGCGGCAATTCGGGCGTGGAAGCGGCGATCGACCTCGCGGGCATCGTGTCGGCGGTGACGCTGATCGAATTCGGCAACGAGCTGCGCGCCGACGCGGTCCTGCAGAAGAAGCTGCGCAGCCTGCCGAACGTGACGATCGTCACCGAGGCGCAGACGACCGAAGTCACCGGCGACGGCAAGAAGGTCAACGGCATCACGTACACGGACCGCGCGACGGGCGCGAGCCATCACGTCGAGCTCGAAGGCGTGTTCGTGCAGATCGGCCTCGTGCCGAACACCGAATGGCTGAAGGGCGTAGTCGAGTTGTCGAAGCACGGCGAGATCGTCGTCGATGCGAAGGGCGCGACCTCGCTGCCGGGCGTGTTCGCCGCGGGCGACGTGACGACGGTGCCGTACAAGCAGATCGTGATCGCGGTCGGCGAAGGCGCGAAGGCGGCGCTCTCGGCGTTCGACCATCTGATCCGCGCGTCGGTGGAAGACGAAGCAGTGGTCGAAGAAGAAGCGGCGGCCTGAGCATCGTTCAGGCGTCGTGGTGACCGGAAGGCGGACGGGGCGACCCGTCCGCCTTTTTTCGCTTATTGAGCGTCGGAAGCCTTCGGTTCCAGCACCATCGGGAACGTCACTTCGAACACGCTTCCGCGCCCTTTCGACGACTGGAAGCGCAGTTCCCCTTCCAGCGTGCGCGACAACTCCTTGACGATCGCAAGGCCGAGCCCGGCGCCGGGAATGTCGTCATCGGCGGCGCGCTCGAATTCCTCGAACACGCGCTCCTGATCCGCCACGCTGATGCCGACGCCCGTATCGGCGACGCGCAATTTCCAGCGCTGATCGGGCGCGGCGGCGATCGACAGTGCGATCTCGCCCGACGACGTGTACTTGATCGCATTCGACAGCAGATTCAGCGCGACCTGCTTCACCTTCAGCCGGTTCGACGTCACCTCACCGAGCGCCGGATCGAGATGGCCGATCAGCTTCAATCCCTTCGATTCGGTCGCGACGCGGCAGGCCTGCATCAGCTCGTCGAAGAGACCGACGAGATCGAACGGCTCGACCGTCAGCACCGAATCGTCGCCCAGCACTTTCGAATATTCGACCATCTCGTCGACGAGCGACGCCATGTCGGCGACTTGCCGGTTCGCCAGTCCGAGCGCCGTCTCGCGCTTCGCGGCCGAGCGCGCGGCCAGTTGCAGCGCCGTCGAGAACACGTTGAGGAAATTGCGCAGATCGTGCGCGACGCGCCGCGTGACCTGCATGCGCGTCTCGTACAAATCGCCGATGAGCTTTTGCCGCAGCGTCAGCTCGTAGTTGGCGCGCTCCAGCATGCCGGTGTATTCGTCGATCTTGCGATCGCGCTCGCCGATCGCCTCGCGAATCGACGCCAGCGTGACGAAGCTCACGACTTCATCGGTCATGAGGCGCGCGTGCTCTTCGTCGGCGCGCGAAAGATCGTCATGGGCGCCCGCGTATTCGCCGATCGCGAGCAGCAACACCTGACGAAAAAGATCGAGTTCGCGCACGAGTTCATCGATACGGTAGCCTTGCTGCCAGCGCCATTGCCCGTGTTGGCGCGCGTCGCGCTCGATCGCGCCTTCCTGGTCGCGCAGATTGCGCGATTCCAGCACGATGCAGATTTCATCGAAGATGCTCGGCAGATGATCCGCAAGCTGCCGATACGTGAGCTGATCCGAATGTTCGACTTCCTGATCGCCGAACACGAGCTTCATCCAGCGTTCGGTGAGCGCGTCTTGCTGCGCGCGCAGCGCGTCCACGAGACCCTTCAAGCCGCCGACTGACGTGTCGCTCATCTGCGAGTCCCCGAGTGCTTAAGGCGCCGGAGGGCGGCGCGAATGATGTTCGTGATATGCATGCGAAAGCAAGTTCCGATATTGCCTGGAACCGCCCGCGAATGCTTCGCCAGTATAGGCGCGATGCCCGCGCGAAAGGGACATATCCGAGTTTTTTCAATGACTCGCGTGCACATCGGATTCAGCGTTCCATTCAAAGGCCGTCGCGCGGCTTTGGATCGGCGCGGCCCGCGCATCTAGAATCGCGTGTGATATCACGACGAACATCGACTGGAGCCTTCAATGACGACATCATCGCCCGAATGGCAAGCTCGCCAATATTCGCTGTTCGAGGAAGAGCGCACGCGCCCCGTCCGCGATCTGCTGAACGCGACTCATGCGCGAGCCGCGCGCACGGCGGTCGATCTCGGCTGCGGCCCCGGCAATTCAACCGAAACGCTCATCGCGCATGCGCCGAACGCGCGCGTGATCGGCGTCGACAATTCGGGCGACATGATCGACGCGGCGAAAAAGCGCCTGCCCCAAGTCGAATTCGCGCTCGCCGACATTTCCGCGTGGCAGGCAGAAGGACCGTTCGATCTGATTCTCGCGAACGCGGCGCTGCAGTGGGTGCCCGATCACGAGACGCTGTTTCCGTCGCTCGCCGGCAAGCTCGCGAAGGGCGGGCAGCTCGCCGTGCAGATGCCCGACAATCTCGACGAACCCGCGCACCGCCTGATGCGCGAAGCCGCCGCCGATGGCCCTTGGCGCGACAAGCTGAAGGGCGTGGAGCGCACCGCGCGCTTCCGGGCGGACTGGTATTACGCGTTGCTCAAGCCGCTGTGCGCGCGCGTCGACGTGTGGCGCACGACGTACCATCATCCGCTGGACGGCGGCGTCGATGCCATCATCGAATGGTTCAAGGGCTCGGCGCTGCGGCCGTTCCTCGCGAAGCTCGACGAGAAGGAAGCGGCCGCGTTCCTCGACCGCTATCGCGCCGGCCTGAAAACCGCATATACCGTTTTCGACGACGGCAGCGTGCTCCTGCCCTTCCCGCGCCTGTTCATCGTCGCGACGCGCTGAGTGTCAGTTCGGCCGGCGCTGCTCGCGCAACATCTGCACGAACTGCCGCGCCGCCGGCGAAAGCTCGCCGCCCCTGCGCGTGACGATGCCGTAGGTCTGCGATTTCGACTTCATGCGAACGGGCAGAATGCGCAGCATGCCGTGGCGCTCGAACACTTTCGCGACGCTCGCCGGCAGAATCGACACGAGTTCCGCGCTCTCCTGCAGCAGCGTCACGGTCATCAGCGGCGAGGCGGTGGAAATCGGATTGGCGGGCATCGGCAGGCCGGCGAGATCGAGTTCGCGTTCCAGCAATGCGCTCATCGGCATATAGCTCGGATACGTGACCCAGCGATAGCGCGCGAGATCGGCGAAACCGACTTCCGGCTCGCCCGTGCGCTCGTGACCCTGACCGACGACGATGCAAAGCGGCTCGTCCGCCAGCGGCTGATACTGATACTTCGACGGCTGATCCGACACGCTCGAGCGCCCGATGACGAGATCGACGCGGCCGTCGTCGAGCATCGGCAGCATGCGCGCGCTCGTATCCTCGACGATTTCGATCGCCAGATCCGGATGCTTCGCGTGCATCTCGTTGACGATCGGCGCGACCACGCCCGGCACCGCGCCCATGATCGTGCCGACGGTCAGCCGCCCGCCCGTGCCCGCGCGAATCTGCGCGACTTCCTGGCAGAGCGCGTTGAGATCGGCGGCCAGCACGCGTGCGTAGCGCACCACGCAGCGGCCGAACGGATTCGGGATCAGCCCGCTCTTCGCACGCTCGAATAGCGGCGCTTCCAGCATGGATTCGAGTTCGGCGAGCGCCTTGCTCGCGGCGGATTGCGTCATCGCCATGGCGCTCGACGCCTTGTGCAGCGATTTGTGGTCGTCGAGCGCGATCAGCAGTTGAAGCTGCTTCATGCGCAGCCGCGACATCAATACATCGAGCGTGTTCTTCATCTTTCGGCGTGCGGGAAAGCGCGGGATGATTCCAAAAAGCGATCAAGCGATGGAAAGGTTTCACTATACAGGCGCACGCGCGAAGCCGTATAGTCGGGCAAGGTGCAGTCATCGTACAACCGGTACATGCGGCTGCCGCGAATCACTCCAAGCAAGGACGAGACATCATGCAACTCACTGGCAACCTGCTCATCGGTCAGGAATCGGTCTTCGGCTCGAATGGCTCGATCAAGGCCGTCAACGCGTCGACCGGCGCGGCCATCGAACCGGCTTTCGGCGGCGCGACGCTCGCGGACCTCGACCGCGCGTGCGCCCTCGCCTGGGCCGCGTTCGACGTCTACCGCGAAACCGCGCCCGAAGCGCGCGCGAAGTTCCTGGAAACGATCGCGCAGAACATCCTCGATATCGGCGACGACCTGATCGAGCGCTGCATGATCGAAAGCGGCCTGCCGCGCGCGCGTCTCGAAGGCGAGCGCGGCCGCACGGTCGGCCAGTTGCGCATGTTCGCCGATGTCGTCCGCAATGGCGATTTTCTCGGCGTGCGGATCGATCCGGCGCAACCCGAGCGCAAGCCGCTGCCGCGCGTCGATCTGCGTCTGCGTCATATCGGCGTCGGCCCGGTCGCCGTGTTCGGCGCGAGCAACTTCCCGCTCGCGTTCTCCGTCGCCGGCGGCGACACGGCGTCGGCGCTCGCCGCCGGTTGCCCGGTCATCGTCAAGGCGCACTCGGCGCATCCCGGCACGGCGGAGCTCGTCGGCCGCGCGGTGCAGAAGGCCGTGAAGGACTGCGGCATGCCCGAAGGCACGTTCTCGCTCCTCTTCGACAGCGGCCGCGACATCGGTCAGGGCCTCGTCGCCGACAACCGCATCAAGGCGGCGGGCTTCACTGGCTCGCGCGGCGGCGGCGTCGCGCTGATGAAGATCGCGGCGGCGCGCAAGGAACCCATCCCCGTCTACGCGGAAATGAGCAGCATCAACCCGGTACTGCTGTTCCCGAACGCGCTCAAGAATCGCGGCGAAGCCATCGGCAAGGCGTTCGTCTCGTCGCTCGTGCTCGGCGCGGGCCAGTTCTGCACGAATCCGGGCCTGATTCTGGCCGTCGACGGCCCGGATCTCGACAAGTTCATCGAAGCGGCTTCCGCTGCGCTCAAGGAAACCGCCGCGCAGACGATGCTTACGCCGGGCATCTGCAAGACGTACGCGAACTCGGTCGCGAAGACCGCCGATAACGCCGACGTGACCACCGCCGCGCGCGGCCTCGAAGCGAAGGGCGACAATCAGGGCCAGTCGGCGCTGTTCGTCACCACCGCCGAAGCGTTCCGCAAGAATCACGATCTGCAAGAGGAAATCTTCGGTGCATCGTCGCTGGTCGTGCGTTGCCCGAGCCTCGACGCGATGATCGATCTGATCGAATCGCTGGAAGGCCAGTTGACCTCGGCGCTGCATATCGACGAGGCCGATTACGCCGATGCGAAGCGCGTCCTGCCCGCGCTCGAGCGCCGCACCGGCCGCCTGCTGGTGAACGGCTTCGGCACAGGCGTGGAAGTCGGCCACGCGATGGTGCACGGCGGCCCGTTCCCGTCGACGGCGGATGGCCGCTCGACTTCGGTCGGCAGTCTCGCGATCAACCGTTTCCTGCGCCCGGTCAGCTATCAGGATCTGCCTGACGCGCTTCTGCCCGACGCGCTGAAGACGGCGAATCCGCTCGGCCTGAACCGCCGCATCGACGGCAAGCTGCAACTGGCGGAATAACGCTTCGGGTCGGTCTGATTAAAGCCGCGGCGCGTCATTCGCGCCGCGGCTTTTTCGCTTCTGCGCAACGCCGGAGCACGAAAGGCAAACCTTTCGAACGATGATTCGGAAGCCTTACCAATCTCCCGGCAACGTCCGCCGCTTCGGGCGATCCGCGTTGACATACTCGGCGTGGGCTCGCTACAACGTTTCATCACGCGCTCGAATCGCTTTCACATCAGTGGGTTATCCGGCGATCGCGCCCCGTTGTCTTTTTTCGGCTAAGGATTGGCGATTCAAAACCGCCGCCGCGATCCCAAAATGTCAGAAATATCGTGAGCGAGAGCACCGCCCGGAGTAGGGGCGAAAGGCAATTGACGTCCGATAGTGGTTGAACCATAGTCGGATAGTCGTTTCCCGCTGGCGCGCGCGCCGCGGACAAAGAATACGAAGGATTGCTGCCGCGGGACGCCGTTCCCGCGTACAGGCGCGACGGCTCGGCGCGCATTGGCGGCCACGCGATTTTGGCAACCTCACGCACACGTCCTTCGAGGGCTTTAGCATGACCACGCGACTGACGTTTCCCGCATCCATGTTCTCCGTCGTCTGCCAGCGGTGCGGCAGCACGGTGCGCAAGAACGCCGACAGTTGCCCCAATTGCGGCGCAGACCGAAGCGCCGCATTCGGCCAGACGCGCGAGGCCGCCTCGGGCAAATCGCGCAAGAACGTTTTCGAAGAGGCATCGGCGCCGCTCGCATCGGCGGGTGCGTCCGCATCGGGTTCTTCCGCTTCCCTCGACTCGGATGGCGCCGGGCGCGTCGAGCCGGGCATGCGCTCGCGCTGGACGGAGCGCGCGAGTGAGCGCATCGCGCAAAAGGCGGCGGAATATCGCGCGCGCCGCGCCGAGGAATCCGCACGCAACGCCTTCGCCGATTCCAGCAACGATCCCGACGCCCTGCCCGGTTCCGAGCGGTGGAACACGAAGAAGACAGTCATCGCCGGTGCATGCGGTCTCGTGTTGCTGCTCGGCGCGACGTTCTATTACCAGCTTGGCGATTCGGACGGCGGTTCGAGCACGCCGTCCGCGGATCACAGCGTTTCGGGCGTGATCGATTCCAAGGTCGGTTCGCTGATGCGCGGCGCAACCGACGCGCCCGGCACGCCTGCCGCACCGGCCGCGGCGGACCGGCGCCCGTTGGCCGCCGCTCCGTCCGGCAATGCGCTGCAGGATGTGCGCGTCGCGCTGGATCAGCACGATCTCGCCACGGCCCGCGCGCGGCTCAAAATGCTTCCGCCGCAGCAACAGGCGCGCGCCGACTACGAATCGCTGAAGGACGAGCTCGTCAAGCGCGAAGCGCAGCGCGACGCCGCGCTGCAACTCGCGCGCGCCTGCGAGCGCACGTCCGCGTGGGCGTGCGTGCAGCAGAACGCGGGCGAGGCACTCGCCCTCGACGGCAGCAACATCGAATCGCAAGCCATGCTCGAACGCGTGATTTCGCACGCGGGCTGGCTCGCGCCGACGGCAGTGGCCGCGCTCGCCAAACGCGTGCCGGGCACGGCGCCCGCCGCGGATGCCGCGAACACGGCGGCTGCCGCGCCCGCTCAGCTTCCCGCGCAGGCAAACGTTGCAGCGGCGGCCGCGCAGGCCGCGAAGACGAACGGGTTTACTCAGAAGCCCACGCCGGACAGGCGCACGGTGCAACGCAGCACCGCCGCGCGCTGGGCCGACGACGACGCTGCCTACGAATCGCGCGCGGAGAAAATCGCGCGTGGCCAGGCGGCGACCGCCGCGATCACCGCGACGACGATCAATCCGCCGCCCGCGCCGACCGTCGCCACGACGATGACGATGCCCACGCCCGCGCCGCAAGCGGCCACGCAACCGACGCCCCAACCGACGCCCCTGGCGACGCCACAACCGGCCACGACACAAGCCGCCGTGCCCGCGCCGTCGCAACCGGCCGCTGCGAAGGCCGCTCCGCCGCCCGTCACGCAAGCGGCGCGCGCGCCCTATTATCTCGGTGAAGAAAGCGCCCAGCCTTCCGCCGCGAATTCGCGTGCCGCGAACCCGCGCGCGCCCTATTACATCGGCGACGAGCCGCAGCAGCAAGCCGCTCGTCCGGCCAATCCGCGCGGCGCGTATTACCTCGGCGAAGATCCGCCGCAGCCGTCGGCGCCCCCGACGCGCACCGCCGTGCCGCATCCACCGCAATCGGGCAATCAGAGCAGCGCGCTCCCGCCATCGACGGCGACGATGCAGGCAGCCGTGCCCCGTCCGCCCGCGGCCGTCGCACAAGCCGTCGCCCAGCCCGTCGTGCAGACGAACGTCGCGACGCGCAGCACGCAGGCCGCGGCCACGACCGGCGCGTCGCCGCAGTTCGCCACGATGCCGGCCGGCTCGCATGTCGACTCCGACAAGTCCGAGGAACTCGAACGCGCCATCAAGCAATACGGCTGGAGCGGCGGCGATTCGGCCTCGAAGCCGCCGTCGCGCTGAAAACGGCAAAAAAACGCAAAAAAACGCACAAGAACGACGCAAGAACGACGCAACTACAAGAACACGCAGAGACAACACCGACGCACCGCAAGCACGCGCCGCGCATCTTCGCGCCGGGCCGCATGCGAGTGCCCGCGCATGAGCAGATTGCGCGCGACGCGGACGATTCCCGCATCGTGCGAGTTTCAAAAAGCACCCGTCCAACTCCGACTAAGGGTCAATCATGTTCACCACGAAATACATGCGCAACGCCGCACGGGGCGCGCTGACGCTTCTCGCCATCGCCGGGATGATCGGCGCGGGATCGAGCTTCGCCGCCGATCGGATTCCCTACAAGATCACGACGGGCCAGGAACGCGGCACGTATATCCAGATCGGACAGGACTTGTCGAAGTACGTCGCCGAGCCGGCCGGCATCGAACTGGAAGTGCTGCCGTCGAAAGGGTCGGCGGAGAACGTGCAGCGCATGCGCTACGAGCCCGGCGTGAAGTTCGCGCTGGTGCAGTCGGACGTGTATCAGGCGTACATGGACATGGCGACCTCGGGCAATGCGGACGCGGGCAAGATCATCAAGCCGCTGCGGCTCATCATGCCGCTCTACGACGAAGAGATTTACTTCGTCACGCGCGCGGACTCGCCGATGAAGTACATCCACGAGATCAAGGGCAAGAACATCAGCGTCGGGCCGATCGGCAGCGGCACGGCGCAATCGGCGGAGACGCTGTATCGGCTGATGTTCGGCGAACCGATCGCCGAAGCCAACGAGCAGCATCTCAACAACGAGGATTCGCTCGCGCGGCTGATCGTCGGGAAGATCGACGTGGCGGTGATCGTCGCGGGGCAGCCGGCGAAGCTCTTTCAGGACATGAATCCGGAGCTGCTCAAGCAGATCAGGCTGCTGCGCCTCGATCCGAACGCGCAGGAAACCGCGCGCGCGAAGCAGACCTATTTCCCGGCGACGATCCGCACGACGAGTTATCCGAACTGGATTCAGGAAGACACGCCGACGCTCACCGTGAAGGCGTTTCTCGTGACCTACGATTACGGTTTGCGCGGCACGGTCGGCGCGCTGTCGAAATTCGCCGATTCGCTGTGCTCGAACTTCGACACGCTGCAGGCGAACGGCCATCCGAAGTGGAAGCAGGTGCATCTCGAACTGCCGCCGCTCACGAAGGGCTGGAAATACTATCCGCCGATGGAAAAGCACTTGCGCGCGTGCATCGCGCAGCGCACGGCGGCCGCCGAGCAAGCGCAGAATCCGACGCGCAAGGTCGCGACGCGCGACGCCGACGCGGCCGCGCAAAAGCCGAAAAAAGCGGCGTGTTCCGCGCAGGAAAAGCTGCTGTTGTTGTGCGATCAGTGACGCCGCGAAGCTAGCGGACGAGCGTCGGCATGAGCGCGGCGAGGCGCGTCGCGCCGCGCTCGATCGCCGTGACGTGCGTCCCGCCGTAGCCGAGCAGCACGCCTTGCTGCGCCGGCTCGCCCGCGTAGAACGCGCGTATGCCGTACAGCCCGACCGATACGGCGCGCGCCGCCGCGACGACCTCGTCTTCCCGCACCGAACCGGCGAGCCGCGCGACGAGATGGATGCCCGCCGTCGCGGGCAGCGGCTCGAACCAAGGCGCGAGCTCGCCTTGCAGACGTTCGATCAACAGCGCGCGGCGTTCCGCGTAAGCCTTGTGCATGCGGCGCAGATGCTTCGCGTATTCGCCATCGAGCATGAACGCGCCGAGCGCGGTTTGCGTCAGCATGCCGCTGTGCCAGTCGCAAATCTGCTTTGCGTTCCAGAGCGGTTCGGAGAGTGTCGCGGGCGGCACGACGTAGCCGAGCCGCAGATCGGGAAAGAGCGTCTTCGAAAACGTGCCGACATACGCGACGAGTCCCGCGCGATCGAGACTCTTCAGCGATTCCACCGGCCGCCCTTCGAAGCGGAATTCGCCGTCGTAGTCGTCCTCGACGATCACCGCGCCGCGCTTGCCCGCCCATTCGAGCAACTCGACGCGCCGCTCGAGGCTCATCGGCATGCCGAGCGGAAACTGATGCGACGGCGTCACGTAGACGAGCCGCGCGTTGCGCGGCAGCTTTCTCACGACGATGCCCTCGCCATCGACCGGCACATGCGCGATGCGCGCGCCGAGCGCCGCGAAGAGCGCCCGCGCCGGCGGATAACCCGGCTCTTCGACCGCGACGACATCGCCCGGCTGGATCGTCACGCGCGCGAGCAGATCGAGCGCCTGTTGCGCGCCCTGCGTGACGATCACGTCCTGCCAGTTGCAGACGACCGCGCGGCTGAACGCGAGATAACGCGCGATGCCGAGCCGCAACGCCTGCTCGCCGCCCGGATCGCGATAACCCGCGACGCCGCCGCCCGCGCGCGCCTGCGTGCGCAGTGCCTGATTCAGGCAGCGTCGCCAGGCGTCGTAGGGAAAGAGCGATTTGTCGGTTACGCCGCCCTTGAAATCGCAGTCGAGCGTTTCGTCGGCGGGCGGCATCGGCATCGGCATCGTCATGCGCTCGGGCATCTTGCGCCAGATGCCGGTGGCGCGAGCGCGGGCCGATACGGGTTCGGTGCGCGCGGTCGGCAGGCGCGTGAGCCCTTCAGCGACGAACGTGCCGTCGCCGGCGCGCGTGCGCAAGAAGCCTTCCGCGATCAGCCGCTCGAAGACATCGAGCGTGGTCTTGCGCGAGACGCCGAGCTGCGCGGCGAGATCGCGCGTGGACGGCAGGCGCGCGTTCGCGGCGAGCCGCCCTTCGATGATGCCCGCGCGTAGCTGGCCGTAGATCTGGCCGGTCAGGTCGCGGCGGCCGTGCAGGGTGATGTGGATGTCCAAGGGTGCTGGCGACCGACGCGGCTACAGTTGATAGGGCATCCGCACGCCCGGATCGTCGGGCGGGAAGTCCTTCGAGTTTCGCGAAACGAGCAGCGCATTCACCGATTGCGCCGACGCCCACACGATCGCATCCGGCAACTTGATGCGCGATTTCCTGCGAATTCCGATTGCGAGGTTCGCGACGGCCGAATCGAGCGGCACGAGATCGAAGGTGGACAGCCAGGCGCGCAGCGACGCTTCACTGTCGGGATTGGCGCCCTCTAGAACTTCCATGAGCGTGATGATGCTGATCGACCGCTCTTCGTAACGCTCGATCTCCTTGCGTGCCGCATCGATTCCCAACAGGTAATCGATCAGGATGTTCGTGTCGAAAAGCGCTCTTACCATTCTTCGCGCAGCTCCCGCTGATACTGCAATCCATCGATCTTTCGCTCTTGCCATAAGCCGAACACATCGACGGCAGGACGGCGCTTGTTGCTCGCGACGTACGCGCTGATCGCGTCCCGAATGACCGCGGCTCGCGGGCGCTGCTGCTCTTCGCCGATCGCGGCGAGTTCGTCTATCTGTTCGTCGGGCAAATCGATCAAGATCCTTCCCATAGATACCTCGCTATACGATATACATATGGTATATCACCATAGCCCATTTATTCACCTGCGCTGAAAATCGACTGACACAAAGTCACGCCTTGCTCGCTCAACCCCGCGCTGCCCGTCCCATCCTCGTTCATCCGCACCTCGACGAATCCCGCTTCCTCGAGCCCGGTCAATTGCCGACGCAACGCGCTCATCGGCAAACCGGACTGCTTCGCCAATTTCGCGAGCGACCACGCGCGTTCCGGCGTTTCCGTCTGTGCGCGCCAAAGCTGTGTCAGCACGGCGACGAGCGCCGGATCGATGTCATCGTTCATGCGCGAATCCCCAAAGTTATCTCCCTGCCCGCGAGTTCGCCGAGCCGCCGCAACGCGGCCTCGCTCTGCGCGGTCCACGGATAACTGTAGTTCAGCCGGATGAAATGGCTGAAGGCGTTGCGCGTGGAGAACATGTAGCCCGGTCCGACCGTGATGCCGCTGTCGAGCGCGGCGCGATAGAGCCGCATCGAATCGACGCGCTCCGGCAATTCCACCCATAGCACATAGCCGCCCTGCGGCGCCGATGTGCGCGTGCCCGCCGGAAAGAAGCGCTCGACCATCGCGCTCATGATGCGCGACTGCTGCCGATACAGCTTGCGCACGCGCCGCAGATGCCGGTCGTAGCCGTCCTGCCGCAGATAATCCGCGATCGCGACCTGCGGCACCGATGGCGTCGTCAACGTGTTCAGAAACTTGAGCTTCTCGACCTGCGCCCGATACCGTCCCGGCATCGCCCAGCCGATCCGGTACGACGCCGTCAGACTCTTCGAAAACGACGCGCAATGCAGCACGAGCCCTTTTGTATCGAAGTTCTTGAGCGTCGACGGGCGCGCATCGCCGTAATAAAGCTCGTGATAGACATCGTTTTCGATGACCGGAATATCGTGCGCGGACAGCAATTCGACGAGCCGGCGCTTGCGCTCGTCCGGCATCTGGAAGCCGAGCGGATTCTGGAAGTTCGGCATCACCATGCACGCGGCGATCTTTCTTCGTCCGATGATCCGCGCCAGAGCGTCGATGTCGATGCCTTCCGCCGGATGCGTCGGCACTTCGATCGCGCGCATCCCGAGACGCTCGATCGCGTGCAGCATCGCGTAGTAAGTCGGCGATTCGACGGCCACCGTGTCGCCGGGCTGCGCGACGGCCTGCAGGCTCAGGTTGATCGCCTCAGTCGCACCGACCGTGATGACGATCTCCTCCGGATCGACCGGCACGCCGTTTTCGGCATAACGCCGCGCGATCTGGCGAATCAGCTCGGGATTGCCGGGCGGCAGATCGTCGATGAGATTCCAACTCGCCTGCCGCCGCGCGATCGCGTTCGCGTACTGGTTGATGCGCCGCCACGGAAACGGCTCGGGATCGGGATACGGCGAGCCGAACGGCACGGCGTCGTGAGCGCGGATGCTGCGCAACGTCGAAAGCACGAGCCGGCTCACATCGACTTCCGATGCCGTCGCGATCACGCGCGTCGGCTGACTGTGCGCCGCGCCCGCCTGCGGTTTTGCGCGCACGAAATAGCCGGACTGCGGACGCGTCTCCAGAATCCCGCGGCTTTCCAGGATCGCGTACGCATGCAGCACCGTCTTGATGCTCACGCCGTGCTGCTGGCTCGCCTGCCGCACCGACGCGATCTTCTCGCCGGGCGTGAACACGCCGCGCCGCACGGCTTCCTCGATTTCATCGGCGAGCTTTTCGTAGAGTTTCAACTGGATTTCGTTCTGAAGTGGCAATGCGTCAAGTCTAGGGCAAATCGACGCAACTGTACTCCTTATATTTCGCATTTTCTGTGCGCCGCGCGCGATTCGGAACACAGTACGCTTCGGACATCGCAAGCCAAAAAAAAGCATCATCCGCCAAGCCATGTTCAAGAAGCCCGAAGAACGCATCGAACCCTATACGCATCCCGCCGCCGGCTGGGGCGCGCTGAAGCAGGTCGCCATCAATCTCGTCAAGGAGAAGGTGGCGGGCGGCAACTACAAGACGCTCTTCAAGCAGAATCAGCCGGACGGCTTCGATTGCCCCGGCTGCGCGTGGCCCGACCGCGAGCACGGCTCGACCTTCGAATTCTGCGAGAACGGCGTCAAGGCCGTCGCCGCCGAAGCGACGAGCAAGCGCGTGACGCCCGCGTTCTTCGAGGAGCACACGGTTTCGTCGCTGATGAAGCAGAACGATTACGAACTGGAGCAGCACGGCAGGCTGACCGATCCGCTCGTCTACGACGCAAAGCGCGACCGCTATGTGCCGATCGATTGGGACGATGCGTTCGAACTCATCGCCTCGCATCTGAAGAAACTCGACGATCCCGATCGCGCCGCGTTCTACACGTCCGGCCGTGCGAGCAACGAAGCCGCTTTTCTGTATCAATTGTTTGTGCGGATGTACGGCACGAACAATTTCCCCGATTGCTCGAACATGTGCCACGAAGCGACGAGCCGCGGCTTGCCGCATACCGTCGGCATCGGCAAGGGCACCGTCACGCTCGACGACTTCGAACACGCCGACACGCTGCTGCTCTTCGGCCAGAATCCGGCGACGAACCATCCGCGCATGCTCGGCGAGTTGCGCGAGTGCGCGAAACGCGGCGCGACCATCGTGTCGATCAATCCGCTGAAGGAGCGCGGCCTCGAACGTTTCGCGAGCCCGCAGCACACGCTCGACATGCTCTCGCCGAAGGGCGTGAAGATCAGTTCGGTGTTCATCCGCCCGAAAGTCGGCGGCGACTTCGCGCTGATCAAAGGCGTGGCGAAGCGCGTGATCGAACTCGACGACGCCGCGCGCGCGAACGGTGGCGAGCGCGTGCTCGACGTCGATTTCATCGCGGAGCACACGGTCGGCTTCGACGCCTTCGCCGACGACCTGCGCGCCGAAAGCTGGGACGCGATCATCGCGGAATCGGGCGTCGAGATGGACGATCTGCTGAATCTCGCCGACATCTACGCGAAAGGCCGCGCCGTCATCTCGACGTGGGGCATGGGCCTCACGCAGCACAAGAACTCCGTGCCGACCATTCAACTGCTTTCGAACCTGATGATGATGCGCGGGAATATCGGACGGCGCGGCGCGGGCTTATGTCCGGTGCGCGGCCATTCGAACGTGCAGGGCGACCGCACGGTCGGCATCGAGGAAAAACCGACGCAGGCGTTTCTCGACCGGCTCGGCGCGGCCTACGATTTCGAGCCCCCGCGCGAGCATGGCTACGACGTCGTCGAAACGATTCACGCGATGCTCGAAGGCAAGGTGAAGGTGTTTATCGGCCTGGGCGGAAACTTTTCGATCGCGACGCCCGACACGCCGCGCACCTGGGAAGCGATGCGCTCGTGCGATCTCACGGTGCACATCACGACGAAGCTCAACCGCAGCCATCTCGTACACGGCCGCGACGCGCTCATTCTGCCGACGCTCGGCCGCACCGAGATCGACGTTCAGAACGGCGTGCCGCAAGGCGTGTCCGTCGAGGATTCGATGAGCATGGTGCACATTTCGTACGGCATGAACAAGCCGGCCTCGGCGAATCTGCTTTCCGAAGTCGCGATCGTCGCACGCATGGCGCACGCGACGCTCGGCTCGGCCAAGGTCGACTGGCGCGCACATGAGGGCGACTACGCGCTGATCCGCGATGGCATCGAAAAAGTGCTCGACGGTTTCGAGCGCTACAACGAACGCCTGAAGCAGCCGGGCGGTTTTCATCTCGGCGTGGCCTCGCGCGATCGCGTCTGGAAGACGCCGAGCGGCAAGGCGCAGTTCATCGTGCACAGGATCGCGGTCGATACGCCGATCCACCGCGCCCGTGCGCTGTACGGCGACCGTCTCATGACGCTGATGACGACGCGTTCGCACGATCAGTACAACACGACGATCTACGGTCTCGACGATCGCTACCGCGGCGTGTACGGACAGCGGCGCGTGCTGTTCGCGAACCGCGAGGACATCGACATGCTCGGGTTCGAGCCGGGCGAACTGGTGGATATCACGAGCGTGTGGGACGACGGCATCGAGCGTCGCGTAGACGGTTTCAAGCTCGTCGAATACGACATTCCGCGTGGCTGTCTCGGTGCGTATTATCCGGAGACCAACCCGCTCGTGCCGCTGTCATCGGTTGCGGATGGCGCCGGTACGCCGACGTCGAAGTCCATTCCCGTGCTGCTGACGTCGTCCAGTCAGGCCATTGCTGCCTGAAACCGCTGCGCGACGCGATGCCGCCAAGCACGCGGCATCGCGCTCTCTCGCGCTGACGGATACGGCGTTCGAGCGCGGCGGCGCCGCTGAACCAGCGATCGGCGCATGCGCCCAGCATGGCGAGGATGCCGGCCCACGCGATCAACCCGGCGGCGAAGCTGTTGAATTCGCCGCTGAACCAGACGCCGCCGAGCATTGCGGCCGCGAACACCAGCATGACGATGGCGAACGGGGGGCAATGTTCGTGTTCGATATGAGCGCGGCCGCCAGCGCCCAAGCCCATTTGGTAGCCGCTGAGAGAATATGCGCTAATGGACTGCGCCATTTTGTCCTCCAGACTGTTATCAATTTGTGTTTCCACAAACTTACGCAGTTGGAGCGATCAGTAATACCAGACAATTCCTAACAACGCTTTCGACCTGTGGCGCTTGACTTTCGCCGAACCCCGCAAAACGCGATGCCACCGCGATTCACGCCTCATTTCGCTCCTGCGAACTCCTGAACATCGGCATCGGCTTCGCCGGCGAGCGGCACGACGCCGGACGGCCCCGTCGCATGCGGATGCAGCAACAGCGCGACGAGCCCGCTCCAGCCCGTCTGATGCGACGCGCCCACGCCGCGCCCGTTGTCGCCATGAAAATACTCGTGAAAGAGCACGAGATCGCGCGAACGCGGATCGGCCTGTAGCAGCGGATAGGCAGCCATCACCGGACGCTCGCCGTTCTTGTCGAGCAGAAAGAGCGTGGTCACGCGGCGCGCGAGTTCGTCGGCGATTTGCGCGAGCGAAAACTTCTGTCCCGAGCCCGTCGGATATTCGACGCGAAAATCATCGCCGTAATAGCGATGAAACTCGTGGATTGATTCGATCAGCAGATAGTTGACCGGCATCCACACCGGACCGCGCCAGTTCGAATTGCCGCCGAACACGCGCGAGTCGGATTCCGCCGGAAGATACTGGATGCCGAAGCTTTCGCTGTTGTGATAGAAGACGAACGGGTTATCGAGATGCACGCGTGACAGCGCGCGCACGCCGTGATCGGAAAGGAATTCGGTTTCGTCGAGCATGCGCCTGAGCAGCGCCTTCATGCGATGCCCGCGCAACAGCGACAGCAGCACGCTGTTGCCCTGACCCGCCACGTTCCAGCGCGACACGAGCCTCGAAAGATCCGTTCGATGTTCGAGAAACCAGTGCAGCCGTTCGCGCAATTCCGGCAGCGAGCGATACACCTTCGGCTCCAGCACATGCACGGCGAAAAGCGGAATCAGCCCGACGATGGACCGCACGCGCATCGGCACATTGGTTCCGTCGGGCAGGCGCAGCTTGTCGTAGAAGAACTCGTCCTCGCTGTCCCAGAGACCGGTGTCGCAATCGTCCTCGCAGCTCACCGCTTCCGCGATATACAGGAAGTGCTCGAAGAACTTCACGGCGATATCGACGAACACCTTGTTCGCGTATGCGAGCTCGAGCGCGATACGCATCAGATCGAGCGCGTACGCGGCCATCCATGCGGTGCCGTCGGCCTGATCGATGTGGCCGCCCGTCGGCAGCGGCGACGAGCGATCGAAGATGCCCACGTTGTCCAGGCCGAGAAAGCCGCCCTGGAAAATGTTCTTGCCGTCGGCATCCTTGCGATTCACCCACCATGAGAAGTTGAGCAGCAGCTTGTGGAACACGAGTTCCAAAAAATCGCGATCGCCCTTGCCGGTGATCGCGCGGTCGATCTCGTAGACGCGCCACGTCGCCCACGCGTGCACGGGCGGATTGGCATCGCCGAAAGCCCATTCGTACGCGGGCAATTGACCGTTCGGATGCTGATAGCGGTCCTTCACGAGCAATAGCAACTGACGTTTCGCGAACTCCGGATCGATGAGCGCGAACGCCGCCGCATGAAACGCGAGGTCCCACGACGCGTACCACGGATATTCCCACTTGTCCGGCATCGACACGATGTCCGCGTTGCACAGATGCCGCCAGTCCGAATCGCGTCCGGTGCGCCGCTGCTTCGGCGGCTTCGGCTGAAGCGGATCGCCGTCGAGCCAGCGCGTCACATCGAACTGATAGTACTGCTTCGACCACAGCATGCCGGCGAGTGCCTGGCGTTGCACGAGCCGCTGATCGGCATCGGCGATATCGTGCTGCAGCGCGCCGTAAAACTCGTCGGCTTCCGCGATGCGTCGCGCGAAGAGACCATCGACGTCGAGCGGCACGGCGTCCGGCGCGGACTCGGGCCGCCAGCGCAGATACACGACCGCCTTGCCGAGCGGCTCCAGTTCGAGATGCGCGTGCGCGGCCGCGCGCGTGCCCTTGTCGCGGCGAATCGCGTCTTCGTCGCCTTGCAGGATGTAATCGTTGAAGCCGTCCTTGAACGGTCCCGTGCCTTCCATGTGGAAGAGACGCCTGACGTTGGTCTCGTTCTCGCAGAAGAGCCATTCCATCGCGCTCGCGTCCGGCGACCACGCGGTGACGACCATCGGTTCGTGCGCGCCCTGTTCGGCGAGCACGTAGGTGCCTTCGCCCTGCACCGTTTCCACCTTCAGCGAGGGCTTGATCGGCGTCGGCTTCCACGACCACGTATTGCGCGCCCAGATTTGCGGCAGCACGTCGAGCGCGGCCCGCACCTCGCTGCGATTCTCGATCGTCACGCGCATCACGATGTCGTCCGGCGTGTGCTTCGCGTATTCGACCTGCACGTCGAAGTAACGCGCGTCGTCGAACACGCCCGTGTCGAGCACTTCGTATTCGGGCATGTCGGCGCCGCGCCGCGCGTTTTCATCGACGAGATCGGCATACGGATACGCCGCATGCGGATACTTGTAGAGCATGCGCATGTAGGAATGCGTCGGCGTGCCGTCGATGTAGAAGTACAGTTCCTTCACGTCCTCGCCGTGATTGCCTTCCTGGTTCGTCAGACCGAAGAGCCGCTCCTTGATGATCGGATCGCAGCCGTTCCAGAGCGCGAGCGAGATGCACCAGTTGAGTTTGTCGTCGCCGAAACCGGCGATACCGTCCTCGCCCCAGCGATACGCGCGGCTGCGCGCATGATCGTGCGGAAAGTATTCCCACGCGGTGCCGAATTCGCTGTAGTCCTCGCGCACGGTGCCCCATTGGCGTTCGCTCAGATACGGTCCCCAGCGCTGCCAGCGTGGGCAGTCCTTCGAATGGAGCCTCAGGCCCTCGACGGTTTCGAGCTGGTTGACGGGGCGCGATTTCGACATGGGCGACTCCTCGATGGCGGCGTGCTGAACGACGGGCAAGTCTCGTAATTTAGCGCGTTTTGACGCCGGCCCGCGCGCGCCGCGCTAGGTTGCGCCGAGCAGCTTTTCGATGCGCAGGAGCTCCGCGAGCGACCACGCCTGAAACGGCGTCCCGCCGGGCGTGTGCGGCGCATCGGCATCGGCGACTTCGCTGACGTGATCGAGACCGTAGCGATCGAGATGCGCGTAGAGCGGCGTCAGAAAACGCTCGCGCGCGCCCGCCGCGCCGTGCACGCGCACCCACGCCTCGACGAACGGGCCGATCAGCCACGGCCAGACGGTGCCCTGGTGATACGCGCCATCGCGATCCAGCACGCCGCCCGCGTAGTTCGCCCTGTAGGCCGGATCGGACGGCGCGAGCGTGCGCAAACCGGGCGGCGTGAGAAGTTGCGTTTCGACCTGATCGACGACCGCGCGCGCGATATCGCCATCGACGAGCGGAAACGGCAAGCCGCCGACCGCGAAGATCTGATTCGGGCGAATCGATCGATCGACGCGACCGGGTTCGTGATCGACGTCGACGACATCGAAGAGCGTATGCGTGTCCGGATCGACGAAACGCGCGGCGAACGACAACTGCGCCTGATCGCGCAACGCCTGCCAGCGCGGATTCCACGCGCTCGCGATCGTGAGCGCGTTGATCCACAGCGCCTGCACCTCTACCGGCTTGCCGATACGCGGCGTCACGACCCAGTCGCCTGCCTTCGCGTCCATCCATGTGAGCTGGACGCCGGGCACGCCCGCGCGCAGCAGACCGTGCACATCGGCGGCGATGCGAAAGCGCGTGCCGCGCGAATAGCCGTCGAGAATCGCATCGACGGCGCTTTGCAGGCGGCTCGTCGTCGCCGCGTGCGCGTGCCCCGTCGCCAGATAATCGTGCGCGGCGACGACGAACCACAGCGAGGCATCGACGGAGTTGTATTCGGGCAGGCCGCCGCTGTCCGGAAAGCGGTTCGGCACCATGCCTTCGGAAATCGTATCGGCCCATTCGAGCAGGATCGATTCCGCTTCCTGATGCCGGCCGGACGCGAGCAGGAGGCCGCGCATCGAGATGAAGGTGTCGCGGCCCCAGTCGGTGAACCACGGAAAGCCCGCGATGATCGTTTTGCCGACATTGCGCGTGACGACGTACGCATCGGCGCTGCGCGCGAGCCGCGAGCCGAACGCCGCGCGCCGTTCCTTTTCCCGCGAGGCGAGATGCGATGCGTGCGCGAGCGCGCTGTCTTCGAACGGCTTGTCGTGGCCGGCGTGCGCGTGGAGGATCATCACGGCTTCGCCGCGCGCGAGATCGAAGCTGAAGATGCCGGGCGTCGCGAGGTCTTCGGTGAAATCGAGTCCGCGCTCGCGTTCGCGCACGTAGCAGAAGTTGCGATACCAGTCGGGGGCGTGATCGTAAGCGCCGTTCGACGTGACGCAAATCGTCGGCAAATCGCCATACGGCTGCCATTGCACGCGCTCGCCTTCCAGTGTGGCATCGAAGGAAAATGCCGCGTTTTCGTGGTACAGCGCGTGGTAGTCGCGGCCTGAGAGCAGCGGGCGGACTTCCAACTTGGCCGCTTTCGATGCGCCCTCGAGACGCCAGCGCAGGACGGTTTGGCGGGCTTCCTTTGCAACGAACGCTTCTGCGACGATGATCGTTGCGTCGTCGTTTCCGATGCGGTAGCGCCATGTGGGCCACGGATCTGTATCGAATGAAAGGAGGCTTGCGGTCGTGTCGGGATAGAGGATGTCGGGGGCGTAGCGCTGCATCGTCAGAGGGATACGCGCGTTGCCCGTTTCGAGCCATGCTTCCATGCCGTTGATGAGCACGACACGGCCAGCGGGCGGTTGAGTCGCCGTCAGCAGCAGCGCTTGGTAGCGACGTGTGCGCATCGTGCCGACCGTGCCGGAGGCGAAACCGCCGTAAGCATCGGGTTCGAGCCATTCGTCTTCCAGACGCGCAGCGTCGATCGGCGATTCATCGGTGCGTTCGATGCGTGTCATGGTTTTTGTTTTTTTTGCTGGATTGCGTGTTCGTGGCGGCTCGGGGTTTCGCCGGATCCCGCTTTCGTGGCGGCTCGGGGTTTCGCCGGATCCCGCTTTCGTGTCGGTCTATTAGCACTGCCCCTGTGCGGGGCGGCAGTCACTTTCTTTGCTGCTGCAAAGAAAGCAACTGTATTGAGCGTCAAGGGTTGAGTTGGTAAGGATCATGGGTTTGGGGGATTCCAAGTTGTGCCGTCGCGCATCATGGCGTTGAGCTGGGTGAGCATCTTGCGCATTGCTGCGACGAATGCGACTTTGGTCTTTTTGCCTCTGGCGCGCAGGCGGTCGCAAAACGCCTTGATGTGCGCGTTGGATCGCTGGGCGGC